>PLSB01000217.1 GCA_003165005.1 Acidobacteriaceae bacterium
AGGCTGCGGAAAAACTCGTTCAGCAAGAAGCTTTGTAACAGGGCACGAGTTTACTCGTGCCGCAAACGCCGCAAAATGAAGGACGGGCTTTAGCCCCTGCGGGTGCCCCGCTCAAGAATTCGTTTGCTGTTCGCCGTTTTTCCGCAGCCTGTCCTGACCGGCTGTAGCGGGGATCTCCAGGCCGGGGTCCCCAAGAAACGGTCTTTGTTTCTTGGGGTGGGAGACCCCCGCAGGGCGGCCGACGGTTGAAAATGGCCCGCTTCCCCTGCCGTCGAAACATCTGTGAGAAATGCGGGCTAGCAAGGTTCTCACGTTACGTCTGACGGAGGCCTGATCCTGGTGCGTGAACTCGACGAGCGGCTCGGGTTCTGTGAATTGATCGTGCAGCATCGACGGACTCCCGTGGGAAGAGTGCGCAACCTAGCTTCGCCGACTTGCTGCGGAAACAGATGCAAAAGAGAACGCAAGCGGAGGCAAATGGGGTATATTGGTTCGCAGCCGAAAGGCAAAAGGAAAATTCCGGTGACAATGATTTCCGCCAAGCCATCTTGCCTGATTCTGTCTCTATTAGCGGCCATCTCCATCCTGGGATGCGGGGGAGTGAGTAGTTCGCCGGTCACGACGACTGCTTCGCCGCTCACTGGTAGCAGCTTGAGCGGCCAGGTGAAGAGTGGCCAGCAGCCAAGTGTCCAGCAGCAGAGTGACCCGCAGCCGTTTGTCCAGGAGCCGATATCGGGCGCCACGATTCAGCTTTACCAGGTGGGAACGGCTGCTGACGGCTCCAGCGCAGCGCCTTTGGGCTCATCAACCACGACCAACTCATCGGGCGGGTTCACCATCACCGGCGACTACACGTGCCCAGGGTCGAATCCGCTGGTCTATCTGCTGGCAACCGGAGGGATTCCAGCCCCCGCGAGCGCAACGAACAATCCCGCAATCAGCCTGATTGCGGCGCTGGGACCATGCACTTCGCTGACTCCGACCACTTCCATCGAACTGAATGAGGTAACCACGGTGGCGGCGGTGGCGGCGCTCTCGCCGTATATGACTTCGCCGTCCTGCTTGACCGCGCCGACCTGCATTGGATCGGGCACGTCGGATGCGCCTGGGCTGACGGCCGCGTTCACACTGGCTTCGCAATACGCAAACACGGCGACCGGCACGTCGCCTGGCACTTCAGTACCGGCCGGCGATGCAGTTCCGAGCACACTGATCAATTCGCTTGCGGGCATTGTGTCGCCGTGTGTGAACAGCAGTGGAGGCATTGCTGGCGATGGCTCGAGCTGCGGTACGCTGTTCACCGATTCCACGCCCTTGAGTGGCACGGCTCCGGCCGACGTTACCACTGCGTTGTTGAATATTTTGAACAATCCAACCAGCAATCTGACCCCGCTGTTCGGCTTAATGCCGTCACCACCGCCGTTCGAGCCAGTCTGGAGCGTAGCGCCGTCA
Source organism: Acidobacteriaceae bacterium (assembly GCA_003165005.1). Classification (GTDB taxonomy): domain Bacteria; phylum Acidobacteriota; class Terriglobia; order Terriglobales; family Acidobacteriaceae; genus Telmatobacter. Next base: position 1,453 of record PLSB01000217.1, read on the forward strand.
ACGGCGGCTGTCAGCCTTATCACCACGCCCGCCGGAGGCGCGCTGGTGGACTTTGGCGCGCCGGAGCAGATCATTCGCGGTTTTGGCGCATCGGAAGTGTTTTTTGGGGTGCTTCCAACTTCCCAGTGGGATGAATTGTACGGGCAGGCCAGCGGACAGCTCGGACTGACCATCATGCGCATTCAAATCGCTCCCGCCACCTGGAACACGACCACCCAGAGCGTCACCGGCGGCACCACCAGTGTGTGGACCCCTGAGCTTACCAACGCCTACTATGCGCAGCAAACCTACGGGGCTCTCATCTTCGCCACTCCCTGGACCCCACCCGCCAGCATGAAGAGCAACAACAACACGGTCGGGGGCAGTCTGCTTCCCCAGTATTATGGCCAATACGCGACCTATCTCGAGGACTTTGTCAACTACGCAGCAAGCACCGCCCCGGGCCCGAACGGCGTGCACCTCTATGCGGTCTCCGTGCAGAACGAGCCCGACTTCAATGCTCCCTACGTATCTTGCCTCTGGACCGGGGCGCAGCTCGACACATGGATCGCGGGTAACGGCTCGGTGCTCACCACGGGCGCCAACCCGGTCAAGTTGATGATGCCGGAATCCGATAGCTTCAATACAAACGAATCTGACCCGGCGTTGAACGATATCGCGGCCGCCGGCAACATCTCGATCATTGGCGGTCACCTGTATGGGGCCTCGCCCTTCTATTACACGAAGGCCGAGAACGAGGGCAAGGATGTGTGGATGACCGAGCACTTCCTCGTCCCAGTCTCAGGTGGAACCGTCACCGCCATGCCCGATGCCATCGCCATGGCAGAGGAGATTCACAACTCCATGACCGTGGCCGACTACAACGCGTACGTTTGGTGGGAGGGTCCCAACACGAATCCGAGCATAAGCCCACAAGAACACCTGATTACTTCCAGTGCCGTCCCCACCTACTTCGGTTTAGCCATGGCGCAGTTCTCTCGCTTCGTGCGTCCGGGCTATTACCGTTACAACGCCACGGCGACCCCGGTCACCGGTGTCTATCTTTCGGCGTATGGCGGTAACGGGCACCAGGTGATCGTGGCGATCAACTCCACCGGTTCCCTGGTCTCGCTGCCTATCCTGATCGCGAACCAGGCGGTGACCTCGATGACGCCTTACCAGACTACTTCCAGTGAGTCGGTGTCCCAACTGAGCCCGGTGACAGTAACCAACAACGAGTTCAGTGCCACACTGCCCGCCATGAGCATCACCACCTACGTGCAGTAGCCGGGACGCCCAGCCCTCTATGCCCCCTGTATGCACGTTGATGGGCGCGTTGCTTCAGCGATGGAGGTGTTCCCGTTTAGAGGCCTCTGAAATGATCATCTCAAACCGTTTCGTTCGGACCTGTTTGTTCGGAAGTAAGGTAGCGAGAATTCATATTGAGAGCGTCACCTTCGAGCTGCCGTAATTGACGATCCACATATTGTCGTTGCTGCCGGCGGTTACGGCGACCGGATAGTCGATGCCGCCGCTGGTGATGCCGGCAGGAAAGACGGCGGCGCCGGCATGGGAAAACTCCGGCACGGCGCTCAGGTAGCTCGATACCCATACATTGCCGTCCGCGGCGACAGCCATGGAACTGGGCGAGGACATGCCGCCGCCCTAGAGGGTGGAGTGGGGCATCCAGTCGGGCGGGGCCGCGGAGACCGCCGGTCCGCCAGGAGTTAAGATGAATACCATGAAGCCCAGCAACGGAACCGCTGCCGTCGCGTCGCCACGACAGGGCGACCCATCCGCGGTTTCGCAGGAAGCAATTGCGGAACCGAAGGCCGGCGCACGACCCGCCATACGGGCGCTGTTATGGTGCGGCATCGCTGCAATTACAGCTATCGGCTGCCTGGGCATTTACCGCAACCTTGCTTATCTTTGGACGATTTGGACAACCGATCCTCTGCGGTCCATTGGAATGCTGATTCTGCCGGCCAGCTTGGTGCTGACGCTGCGCGTGTGGCGGCAAAACCGATGGGAGATGCGGGGGACATGGTGGGGTCTGGCGGTAATCGGCCTTTCCTTTGGCCTCAGTGTCCTGCGGCATCGGTTTGAGTTAATTGCGGTGCTCGGCGGGGCGGGGATCACGTTCACCCCGGTGGCGTTACCAATCTATCTGTATGGCAGCGGAATTGTCCTGCTGTTTGCCGGGCCGCGGGTTTGGCGCCGTGCATGGTTTCCGCTCGGACTGCTGCTTCTCGCGCAGCCGGTGCCCGGCGCCGTCAACGCGTTGTTGGATATTCCTCTGCAAAATCTCTCTGCCCACGTAGCGCGTTCCTTTGCGTCGGTGATCGGATTTGCGCCTGCCACTCCGCAACTGCGCCTCATGTTTTCACCGGATTTCGGCATGTTTATCGCGCCCGGATGCGACGGCATTCGTGGCGCGGTCACAATGGGGTACCTGGCGCTGGTTTTAGGCTATCTCAAGCGCGTCTCCATCTTCCGATGGGCGGCGTATGTTGCCGGCGCCGTATTGCTGGGATACGTTTTTAATTTCACCCGGCTCTGCGTGCTGGTGCTCTATTATCGCATCGCTCTGGGTCATCCGGGACTCGAGGGAATGGCGAAGTGGGCTGACTATGTGATCGGGGGCTGCCTGTTTTTGGTTGCGACTTTTCTTTTTCTCCGGCTGGCACGCGGCAAAGAGACGGCTTCGGGCGCGGCCTCGAGCGCTCCCGTGCGCCCAGGGTCCGCGCCGCCCGCCGCAAAGGCGTGGCTGAAGTGCGCGGCGTTCCTGGCGCTCATAGTTCTCTCCCTGTGCTTTTTCGGTCTCAGAGACAACCGCACGGATGCGGCCACGGTCGCATCGCTCGCCGGCCGGATGCCAGAACGGATTGGCGATTTCGGACTGACCCGCGCATGGTACGAGCAGCAGGACGGCGTCATTCTTCTGCAAAGCGGCGCTTATGCAGCGCCGAGTTCGGAGGAGATCACTCTTGCCGTATGGGTTGGCGCAGGTCTCCACAACGCCAATACATGCTGGCTGGCGCGTGGACTGCAGCCGGAATATCTGACCAGCAAAACCTTCGTTACCGCGGAGAGAAAACCTGTTGCGTTCAGTGCGGGATTTTACAACGACGGAATTACCGACAGCATCGTGGTGAATGCGCTCTGCTCCCCTGCGTTCTGCTCGCAATCTCCGGATGCCGTACCGAAGAACGGATTCAAATTCCTATCTCTGCGGCCGTCAGGCGCGTCCGGGCACCCGGTTTCCATCATGGTTCGGATCGACAGGGCTCACTCGAACGCGCCGAAGGCTGTCACTTACGATCTTCTCACTGCCGAGGCGCAACGATTTCTCACCAACCTGGACATGACTGGCTTGAGCGGCGGATTTCAGTAGACAGGCGCGCTCAGCGCTCCGCAACTCGCCGGCAGCATCATCGGACGGCTCGGCCACTTCATTGAGCCGGCCATCGCCCCGCTCGGCTTTACGGCATTTTCACTGATGGTGTAAGGAAACCCCGTGCCCCATCCTTTTCACGTTCTTTGTGAAAAGGGTGGGAAACCACGAAACCACACCCTATAGGAATAGTGAAAATACTCTATGCGCGAGGCCTTCAGTGCGCCATGATGTTCA
>PLSB01000154.1 GCA_003165005.1 Acidobacteriaceae bacterium
GCGCAGCGAGTCGAAGGATCTGCGGCTGTTTTGCGTGAGTTGAACCCGACATGTTCGCGGGCGCCTCGCCCGGGCGCCGTCTCGGCAAGGTCATTCCTAACTCCGCCACCAACGCTAACTCCGCCAACTCCGCCAGCGCCGCTAACTCTGCTAACCCCGCTCTAAGCAAAATAGTCGATGCGTGGCGAACCCTCGTGTTCTTCGCCGGAATCGTTCTCGGCATCCAGCATCAGGTCGTCCTCGTCGTCCTCTTCCGCGCCCGCGGCTTTTCTGCCCTGGCGCTGCCCCTGGCCCTCTCCCGGTTTCGCCGAGCCCTCGATATCGAAGATCTCCGGCGGGCGGAAATCTGCCTGCGGCGCCTTCACGGCCTGCAACGCGCGGATCCCGGGAATGGGAGCAATTTCCATCTTCGCTTCTCGATTCCTGCCGTGTTCTATCGGCAGAACGAAGCGATTCTTTAATCTTTCCCGTCCGTTTTTGTCCCATTTCCGGACATGGGCCCGCCATGCCGGACGGCCGGAGCCGGCTCCTCGAATGGGTTCGCAGCCTACGCGATAGGGAATCGGGCAAGCCGACCGCATTTTCCGGATTGGTATAGAGTGCCGTCTGGAACGACTATGGGCATTTTCCTCAAGAAAATGCTCATGCTTGCCTTTGCGCGACTCTACAGGCATCCGGAAAATGCCTTAGCCGGGCAGAAGCGTCGTTTTTGTTGTGCAGCCCTCAAGAAGCGCCTTGCTACACTGTCTCCATGCAAAACGAGCAGGAGTTCCGGCGCGCGTCTGAAGCGGCGCTCGAAAACCTCAAGCGGCATCTCTTCGCGCGCGAGGAAGACGAGCAGTCAGGCTTCGAGGTCGAGGAACAGGGCGGAGTGCTGAACATCCTTTTCGAGGATCCCGCCGCCCGGTTTGTCATCACGTCCAACACTCCGGTGCGCCAGATCTGGATCTCCGCGCTCGCCACCAGCTTCAAACTCGACTGGGATGCGAAGCGGGAAGAGTTCATCCTGCCCCGCAGCGGCGAAACTCTCCGCGCCCTCGTCGATCGCCTCATCGGCGAGCAGCACGCGCCTGGCGCCAGCCAACTCTAGCCCTAATACTGTTCAGTTAGGAAATATGAATGCGCGGCGCTATGTAGCGCCGGTCTCCAGACCGGCTGTCGTGCGGGCGTCCACGCCCGCACTCCTCCTTAACTGAACAGCATTCACTCTAGTCCGCATTTCTTACGCGCGGCGAGAACCAGTACCGCCGGTCTCCAGGCCGTCTGAACTGGCGGCGTCCACGCCGCCGGCAGCGATGTGCGGGTCAGGAGACCCGCACGACAGCCGGCCGGGAGGCCGGCGGTACCTATGCGCGGGCAGGCTCTATTCTCCAATGAGTTTGCAGGAGATGGGGATCGTCTGGCCTTGAATCCCTTCGAGGGAGCCCTCGTAAAGCCCGCAATCGAGCAGGTTGTCCGGCGAAGATTTGCGACCGGAGTAAACATTGATCAACAACTGCAGCCCCTGACTGTCAAACCATTTCACAATGGCCGGGTCTAGCTTGATGCGGTCGAAGGCAGCCGGCGCGCCGGGCGCAATTTCGGCTTTCACTTCGCCCATATCGACCTGGCCCACCGAGTCGACGTATTTCTTGGGCGTGCCCTGCTTGGGGAACCCATACAGATAGCCCACGGCGATCACGGTCTCTTTGCGCGCGACGAGCGTGGCCATGGCCTTTTGCGAATAGGTGACATTTACCGTGAAGCCGGGGACAGTAGCAGCCGGTGTCGCGGGTTTGGCGCTCTGCTGCTGAGCGAACGCCAGGTTGAGTGCCGCGGCCACCAGAAGAAGAGGCAGAACCGCTTGTGCAAATCTTTGCTGCATGGACGCAATCGTACCGCAGCCGAGCATTGCGTGGCGATGAAATTCACGGCGCGAAGCACGGCTGCCGTGTGAGGCGGCGCGATCAGCCCGTATTACGCAGTCCGGCGGAGATGCCGTTGATCGTCGCGGCAATGGCGCGGTTCACCTCGGGCGTGTCTTCGCCCTGGCGCTTGCGGCGCAGCATGTCGACTTGGATGAGGTGCATGGGATCGACGTAAGGGTTGCGCAGCTTGATGGAGTTGGCGAGCACCTGATTGGTCTCAAGCAACTCCGTCTGGCGCAGGACGGCGAGCAGGCCGCGCACGGCGCGATGGTATTCGGCCTCGAACAAATCGTAGATGCGCTCGCGCAGACCAGCGTCCTTGACCAGCGTGGAGTAGAGCCGCGCGGTGCCGAGATCGGCCTTGCCCAGCGCCATCTCCACGTTGCGCAGCAGGTCGATGAAGAGCGGAAACTCCCTGGCCATGGTTTGCAGAAGCGGAAGCGCGCCCGGCTCGGCAAGATAGCGGTCGATGGCGAAGCCCACGCCGAACCACGCGGGCACCAGCAGGCGCGACTGCGTCCAGCCGAAGACCCAGGGGATGGCGCGGAGGTCCGAGAGCTTGGGCGAGTCGTTGCGGCGCGCGGGACGCGAGCCGATCTTGGCGTTTTCGAGCTCGGCCACGGGAGTTGATTCCTCGAAGTAGGTGACGACGCCCGCGTCTTCGAGAATGTGCTCGCGATAAAAACCGTGGGCGAGGGCGGAGAGCGCCTCGAACGCGGCCTCCCATTCCGGCTTGAGCACGCCGGTAAAGTGGCCCTCGGGATCGCGCGCGTTGGGCCGCGCTAAAGCGTCCAATGAAGCGGCGATCATGAGTTCGAGGTTGCGCTCGGCCAGCACCTCGTCGGCATATTTGAAATTGAGCACTTCGCCCTGTTCGGTAATGCGCAACTGTCCGTCGAAGGCGTCGAAGGGCTGGGCGAAGATGGCGCGATGCGTGGGCCCGCCGCCGCGGCCTACCGTGCCGCCGCGGCCATGGAAGATGCGCAGCCTGATGCCGGCCTCGCGCGCCACGGCGTGCAGATCGCGATGCGCGCGAAAGATCTCCCACGTGGAAGTCAACATGCCGCCATCCTTATTGGAATCGGAGTAGCCGAGCATGATCTCCTGCCAGTCGCCCCAGCTCGCGAGAAGCTTGCGATAGTCGGGACGGCTCCAGAGCTCGCGGCAGATGGCGGGCGCGTTGCGCAAATCTTCGATGGATTCGAAGAGCGGCACCGGCATGAGGCCGGGATCCGTGCCGTGATTTTCACCGGCGCCTTCGACGGCGACGCCGCCCAGTCGCGCCAGACGGATCACGGCCAGCACATCCTCCACCGACGACGCGCCGCTGATGACGTACTGGCGAATGGCTTCAGGCGAGCATCCCTGCTTGATCTCGGCGACGACGCGGAAGGTTTCGAGCGCGCTCGCGGTTTCAGCCGAGAGCCCGCCGGCCAGTGAGGGCGCGATGGTGTCGCTGATCGCCTCCTGCAAGGCGGCGGCATGAACGCGCGCATGCTGGCGGATGTCGAGCGCGTGCAGATGCAGGCCGAAGGTGCGCACCTGGAGGATGAGCGGATCGATGAGGGTGCGCGCGATGCGGATGCCGCCGTTCGTGGCCAGCGACGCGCGCAGGGTTTCGAGATCGTCAAGCAAATCCTGGACCGAACAGTAGGCCGGCAGCGCCTTCGTGAGCTTGTCGTGGCCGCGCGCCAGCGTGTAGGGCGTGACGGGCAGCGCGCTGCCGGCGGCCCCATGCGCCTCGCCCGCCTCCTCCAGCGTGCGCTCAATGCGCGCTTTGAGGCAGATCACGAAGCGGCGATAGTACTCGAACTCATATTGCGAACCGAAGACCTGCGCTTCCGGCGTGTGCACTCGCGCCACATACGCGCGCAGGCGTGCGAGCAGCGCACTGCTCACGGGCCGCTGCTGCGCGCTCGAGGTAAGCAGATCGATGATGCGGTCGAGCTGGCGCTGGTAGTAGAGCAGCAGATGGCCGCGGGCCAGTTGCAGCGCGGCGCGCGTGACTTCGGGCGTTACAAAGGGATTGCCGTCGCGGTCGCCGCCGATCCAGGAGCCGAAGCGCAGGACGATGGGCAGCTCGATCGGCTCGATCTCGAGGCCATAGGCCGCGTGGAGGGCCGCGGAGATCTCGCGATAGAGATCGGGCAGGGTCTCAAAGATCGAAACGTCGTAGTAGTCGAGGCCCATCTTGACCTCGTCGTAGACGGTAGGCCGGCGCGAGCGCACTTCGTCGGTCTGCCACAGGCCGGTGATCTCGGCCAGAACCAGCTCTTCGAGCCGCTCCAGATCCTGCTCGGGGATGGGAATGCGATCGAGGGCTTCAAGAAACTCGCCGATGCGGCGGCGCTTGAACATCACGGTGCGGCGCGCGGCCTCCGTGGGATGGGCCGTGAAAACCGGTACGATGAGCACGCGGCCGAGCCAGTTCAGAGCCTCTTCCGCGCCGATGCCCACGCGGCGCATCTCCGAGAGCGTGCCTGCAAGCGAGCCGCGCTGGCGGCCGGCCTGCCCGCTCAGGCGCAACGCCACGCGGCGGCGCTTGCGATGGTTCGTTTCCGCCAGATTGATGAGCTCGAAGTAGAAGGCAAAGGCGCGCGTCAGCAGGAGGGCGCGCTCCACAGGCAGCGAGTGCACCAGATCGAGCGCGGCGACGGCGTGGCGCGCGGCCTCTCCCGCCTGGCCGCGCAGTTCCGCGTCGCGGCGGCGGATGGTGCCCTGGCGCAGAGCCTCGACCTGCGCAAAGGCCTCGTCGCCGGCCTGCTCGCGCAGCACCGCGCCCAGCAGCGTGCCCAGCGAGCGCACGTCGCGGCGCAGCGGCGCCTCTTTCAGGTCGCCGGATTGCGCTTCAATCTCCGCCAGCCGCTGGGGCCAGCTCTCGGGGTTCCATAAAAGAGTCATCTTGTCTAAATTATGCATGAGGGAGGCGGCAACAAACGGTCAAAAGCGAGTTGAGGGCTCCTATTTGTTTCTTATCCTGCTGCGCCTTGCAATTCCCGCATTTCTTCCACAGGACCAACGCGATTGCGCCTCCACGCACACGCGATAATAACGGTGTATGCGTTCGCATTCCATGGAAAAGGCCGGACGAAACGATCCCTGCCCCTGCGGCAGCGGCAAGAAGCACAAACGTTGCTGCCTCGCCAGTGAACAGGCTGAGCAGGAAGTGCCGGATACGCCGTGGCGGCGGCAGCACGAGGCTTCGCAGCGCCTCAACGGCGAATTGATGCGATTCGTAAAGAGCCGGTTCGCGGACGCATTGCAAGACGCGTGGGAGGACTATAACCAGGAAGACTTTCCCCAATCCTTGGATCACTTCCCTGGAGAGGGACAGATTTTCTTTCCCTTTTTCCTTTTCGATTGGGATCCGGAGCGACGGCCTAGCCGCCGCGCCAAATCGCGCAAGCCCGGAGTCGTAGCACAGGCGTTCCTGGAGGAACGCGCAAAGCGGCTGGGAAATCTGGAACTTGCGATTCTGCACTTAAGCCTTGCCACGCCGATCAGTTTTTACGAGGTCCAGCGCGTCGAGCAAGGTTTTGGCATGAGGTTGCGTGACATCCTCATCGGCGGCGAGACCGAGGTGGAAGAACACTCGGCTTCGCGCACAATAAGCGCCGGAGATATCCTTTACGGGCAACTGTGCCGATTGCCGGATGTGACTGTACTGAGCCGATTGGCGCCGACCCCGCTTCGTCCCAGCCGCAAAGCGGAAATCGTCAGACTTCGCGCCTGGATGCGCGAGAAGATCGCGAAACAAGGCCGCGAACTCGACGAGGCGGACCTGATTCGCTACGAAGAGAAGATACGCACCGAATACCTGAATGGGCGAGATGCACTGTATGCACCGCCGATCCTGTGCAATACGGACGGCGAAACGTTGCTGCTGCATACATTGCGCTACCGTATTGGCTCCGCTCAAGTGGCATTCGATGCTCTTGCTCCGCTGGCCTCGGGTCAAACCAAGGAGGAGTTGCTGGAGGGTGCGGAGGTAGTCGCGGACGGCACACTGCGCAAGGCGTCGATCACCTGGACAAAACCCGGCAACGCCATGCACAAGAGCTGGGACAACACAATTCTGGGGGCCATGAAAATTGAGGATCGTACGCTGACCGTGGATGTGAACTCTGCCAACCGCGCGAAAAAGATCCAGGAGGAAATCGACAAGCGGCTGGGAATGCTGGCGGTGCTCCAAAGCACCGAGACCCACTCGCAGCAAGAGATGTTGGAGAGCGCCCGCCGAAGGAATGCCGCTCGCGGAGGACAGCCCGACGAGCCGGAACATGAGGGAACCAGTCCTGAAGCGCAACATGCGCTAAGGGAAATGCTTGCGGCGCACGCCGAGGCGTGGGTCGACACGAGAATTCCCGCACTTGGGGGCCGTACACCGAAGGAAGCCGTTACTGACCCGGACGGCAGAGAGATTGTGGAGGGGTTGCTACTGGAATGGGAGCGACGCAATAAGGAATCGGGCGATGCCGTGATCGAGAGCATGGACGTAGGCGCGATCCGAAAGAAGCTTGGACTTTGAACCGATGCTTCTTGGCGATCTCCCGAAGTTCGCCCAATCACCACAAGCAGGAAACCGGCGCGGCAAAGAGCCGGCGGCCGAAGGGAACAGTGGTCTCCCCATCGTAGAGCACGATTCCCGCCTGGAAGTCGCTGCCGCAGGCGGCAGCCATCTTGCGCAGCCCTTTGAAGTCCGCGGCCATGACGGTTGCGGCGGCCTTGACCTCGATACCCACCACCGCGCCAGCCACGTCTTCCAGCACCAGGTCCACCTCGTCCTGATCTTTGTCGCGATAGTGAAAGACCGCGCAGGAGCGGTCCATCCACGAGACCTGCTTGAGAATCTCGGAGAAGACGAAGGTCTCGAGCAGCCTGCCGAAGACGGTGCGGTCGGCGGCAATGCGCTCCGGCGTGACGCCCAGCAGCGCGGCCAGCAGCCCGGAATCGAGAAAATGCAGCTTGGGCGTCTTCACCAGGCGCTTCAGCTCGTTGCGGAACCAGGGCTGCAGCCTGCGCACCAGGAACAACTGCTCCAGGATGCCCACATATTTTCTCGTCGTCTTGTCGTCGAAACCGATCTGGCCGCCCACCTGGGTGAAATTGGTCAACTGGCCCGAGTAATGGGCCAGCACCTGGAGCAGGCGCGGCATGCGGTCGAGCCTTTCCACATCGGCGATGTCGCGCACGTCTCTTTCCACGATGGCGCGGATGTAATCGCGCGCCCAGGCGCGGCGCCTTGCTGGCCGCTTGCGCCGCAGCATCTCCGGGTAGCCGCCGGTGAGCACCGCCTCCACCAGATCCTTGCCGATCACCAGTTCGCCCGGCTTGACCATCCGGCCCCGGAATGCCGCTGCGAGAAGCCCGGGCCTGTGCCCGCGAATCTCGGCCTGAGCCAAAGGCAGCAGGCTGACGATCTCCATGCGCCCGGCCAGGCTTTCGGCGACCCTGGGTACGGTAAGGAGATTGGCCGAGCCGGTGAGCAGAAAGCGCCCCGGCCGGCGGTCCAGATCCACGCTTCTCTTGATGGCCCGCAAGAGCTCGGGGGCCCGTTGCACTTCGTCGATCGTGAACCTTCCGGAAGAGCGAACCAGTCCGGCGGGATCGTTGCGCGCCGCCTGTAGCACCGTCTCGTCGTCAAGGGTGAGGAAGGCGCGGCGGCCCGCCACCAGATGGCGGACCAGGGTGGTCTTGCCGCACTGGCGGGGCCCGTCCACCAGGACCACGGGCGTGTCCTTGAGCGCCGTAGCCATGGCTGCGGCGGCAAAGCGCGGATGCAGCGCGGCTGTCTCTTCGGCCATTTCGGATTCCTCGCTCGTCCAATCCGGATTATAAGCTCGTCTAATCCGGATTCACCATCCGTCCACTCCGGATTATTGGCTCGTCCATTTCGGATTATACACTCGTCCACTCCGGATTATTAACTCGTCCATTTCGGATTATACGCCCGTCCAAACCGGAATGGAAAGCCCCTGTGCGCGGGCCGAACCCGCCGGGGGAACGCTCTTGCGGAGGCTCAGGAAACGTCCAGCTGCCCCATCAGCTCTTCCCACTCGGAAGTGAACGCGGCGAGCTGGGCGCGGAGTTCCTGGGCGAGCGCGGCGAGGCGCTGGGTTTCCGTGGCGGAGACGTAGACGCCGAGCTGCTCTTCGGTGTGCGCGATGGAGGCTTCGACGCGCGGGATCTCTTCTTCGAGGAAGGCGCAGCGCTCTTCCATTTGCTTCTGCCGGATGGGATTCAGGCGGCGCGTCTGCTTCTTTGGTGCTGCGCCGTCGGGCCCGTCGTAGCCGCCTTCGATGAGAATCGTGCTGTTCGACGATGACGTGAACGATGAACCGGCAGGGGCTAAAGCCCCGTTTCTTTTTGCGTCTGCTTCCGGCACGACTGAAGTCGCGCCCTGATACAAGCCATTTCCTGCATCGGACGGGGAATGAGCCGCCGCGCCGGAAGAGTCCGCTTGAGCGGCCGCCAACGCCTCTTTGCGCCGCAGATAGTCTTCGTAATTGCCCTCGTAGGCGGTGATGGCGCCGTTCTCGATTTCAAGCACGCGCGTGGCCAGGCGATCGATGAAATAGCGGTCGTGAGAGACGAAGACCACCGTGCCGGAGTAACCGGAGAGGGCCTCGAGCAGCACATCCTTGGCGCGCATGTCGAGGTGGTTGGTGGGCTCGTCGAGCAGGAGAAAGTTGGAGGGCGAGACCAGAATGCGCGCCAGCGCGTAGCGGTTGCGCTCGCCGCCCGAGAGCACGCCCAGCGGATTGAAAACATCGTCTCCGCGGAACAGGAAGCAGCCCAGCAGCGCGCGCAGTTCGCTCTCGGGAAC
>PLSB01000137.1 GCA_003165005.1 Acidobacteriaceae bacterium
CATTATTTATACAGCATTCAATAGGTCTTTCGTGATGTAGTCTTCGTACTTTTCGCGCGGTGATTCCACTTCGTTCATGAAATAGGATTCGTCGCCATCTGGCATCACAAGGATGAGGCCTTTCAGCGCGTAAAGGGACACATCGGAGTCATTGGACCACGAACGGTAGTCGCCGCCGCCGCCGTGGAGGAGATAGACAACTGGCAGCTTCTCGGTGGGCGGCAAATTCGTCGGAAAGAAAACCCGATAGGGCATTTGTCTCGCAAGTGCAGGGCTGTAAAACGTTACGTCCTGCATTGTAACGCCGGGTGCAATTCGCGGATGATCGGGCGATGAGGAGTGGTGGCATGAGGAAAGAAGGGAAGACGCAATGATGACCGGCCAGAAACGTCGAGCGAGGCGCACCGAGACTTTCAAAATGACCGCTCCTAGCGATCCAATTCCGCAAACATCTCGCTGAGTACGACGCGGATCGGCGTTCCCGGTACACTCAATTCGCCGGAGTGAATTTCTTCAAGGCCGCCATCTACATAGCGATAGGCAATGCGCGGTTCCGGATCGATGATCCAGATGTGTTCGATACCGAAGAGCCGGTACTCTGCGGCCTTTTCCTGCATGTCCCGCAGCGTGTCCTCGGGCGAAAGAATCTCGATGGCAATCAGCGGCGGTTGGGTCACGTAACGATCGAACTTCTCCCCAGACCGCACCACTAAGACATCCGGAACGCGAAATCTCCTTGCCTGCGTCTGCGTGCGAAGCTCGGGAAACACCTCGACGCCCCAGACCGCTCGGTTGATCGCAAACAAGACCGTCAAAAACCGCTGAAGGATGGAGTGCTCTTTCTCACCCAAGTTCCGCTCCTCGATACGCCCATCCACAAATTCGCGGTCCGGGCTCCAGCTCGTGCGCAGGTACTCCCGCACGGTCCAAAGCTCTTCTAGGTTGGGCAAAGTCGCCATGCGATGATTATCCTCCAATCCGACAATATCGACCAGTGCATCGCCCTGTCCGCAGGGGAGATCGGCGCGGCCGCGTGGAGACCGAAGCTGCGCTCGTCGTTTGCGCGTGCAAAGTTGTAAGGAACCCATAGGCAATCGCGCGAATATACTCTTTCCTTATTCTTCGTTCATGCCTCCTTCACGTGAAGCGTTCCATGCTTCTAAGTGAACAAGGAGGATCCCATGAAATCCAGAGTTTATGTAGCATGCATGGCGATTGCGTTGGCGGCGGGCTCCGTAGCCGCGCGTGCTCAGTCATCGGCCCCGGTGCAGTACAGCAAGGCGGAGCTGAACCAGATGAAGCAGGAGGCGCAAACCAGCAGGCAGTATGAGGCGCTGGCCAAGTACTTCCGTTCGCGCCAGCAAGATTTCGAACAGCAGGCGCAGACGGAGAAAGCAGAGTGGGAGCGGCGCAGCCAGAACGTGACCGGACCGGCGGCGAAGTATCCCAGGCCGGTGGATTCGGCCAAGAATCTCTACGAATATTATGCCTATGAAGCGCAGCAGATGAATCATGAGGCGGCGTATTACGAGAGCCAGGAGACGGCGCACGGCGAGAGCCTGGCGTCCAGCGCCAAGTGAGTTCAGCGGCGACGCCGCGGACCTGCGAGGAATGAGGTAGATGCTTCGCTGCCTCACAGGTTCGCGTCGCTGCGTGACGCCGCAGATTCGCGAGTTCGCCCGAAACTTCTCTTCAACAATCTCCCGATAGCTAAGCGCCGGCCGGCCGCGCTCTTGAATCAGCCCCTGAATCGCGCGATCATGCTGGTCCGTCCTATAGATTCGGCAAATGAACAGTGGCTCCGTCTCCCACCCAAATCCCTAAAGAAACGCGGAAAAGGATGGATTACGGTGGCAATATTATGGATCCTTACGACTTACGCCCGCTAGCTCTCCATTCCTATAGATTCTTTGCAACATATTTATGTTTTGCTGATGCCCTGCTGGCTACGCTCGTTTTGCGGGTAAGCAAGGGAAGAAAGCCCGGGGTGTCATGCATATCGCCAGTCTTCTCGCAGCGCGGAATCATATAACTCCTTGGCGGCTGATCGGGGAGACGCTAGCCGGATGCTGGGTGATCGCGCTGTTCACGTTTACAGGGTATGTGCTGCACTTCAATCCCGCGCCGGTCGGGTTCCTGTTTCTTCTGGTGGTGGTTTGCGAAGCCATTCTGTGCGGGTTCTGGCAGGCCACCGTGGTATCGATTCTGGCATGCGTGAGCCTGGACTACTTTTTCTATCCGCCGCTTTTTCATCTTACTGTGAATGATCCGCAGGACTGGGTGGCGCTGGGCTCCTTCGAGATCAGCGCGTTGCTGGTGAGCCGGCTTTCCTCGCGCGAGCAGATTACCTCGCGGGATGCGCAACTGCAGCGGACGGCGATGGAGCAGCTTTACGAGTTGAGCCGCAGCACGCTGCTTATCAATCTGCATCAGGCGCCGGGGCCGCAACTGACGCAATTGATACAGCGCATCTTTGCCGCCGAGAGCGTGGCCATCTTCGACGCGCACTCCGGCAGATGCGACCTGGCGGGAACCTGGGGTCCGGATGAAGAGGGTCTGGCCAAGGAGAGCTATCTGGCCCAGGCCGACGATGAGGATTATGCCACGCACACCTATCGCAGATTGCTGCGCGCGGGGAACGATTCCATCGGCGCCATTGCCATTCGCGGCGAAGTGGGGCGGCTGGTGCTGGATGCTCTGGCATCGCTTACCGCCGTGACTCTGGATCGCTGCGTGGTGTTTACGAAAGAGAGCGAAGTGGAAGCCGCGCACCAGAGCGAGCGCTTGCGCGCCGCGGTGCTGGACTCGCTGGCTCATGCCGTGAAGACGCCGCTGACCGCGATCCAGGCGGCGACCGATGGCTTGAGCGAGGTGGGCAAGCTGAACCCGGCGCAGGAAGAGCTGCTGTCGCTGATTGAAGACGAGGCCGGCAAGCTGAATATGCTCAGCGTGCGGCTGCTGCAGACCGCGGAGCTCGAAGCCGCGGATTTGAGCGTCGCCAAAGACGAGATCGCGGTGCGCGACCTGGTGGAGAGCGTGCTCGAAGAGCAACGCGGGCGCATGTCGGGCCACCCGGTAGAGGTTGCGGTTGCTGACGCGGGTCTGACAGTGCGCGGCGATCGCGATCTGCTCTCCATGGCGCTTACGCAGTTTCTCGACAATGCCGCGAAGTACTCCTTTGACGGAACCGCGGTGAAGGTGTCGGCGTGGGAGAGCCACGCGGAGGTGATGCTGGCGGTGCACAACTTCGGTCCCGCGATTCCGCTCAACGATCGCGAACGGATCTTTCAGCGCTTTTACCGCAGCGAGGGCACGCGGCGCCTGGCGGCGGGAACAGGCATCGGTTTATCGACGGTGATGATGGCGGCCGAGGCGCATCGCGGCCACGTGTGGGTGATCAGCAATAGCGAGGAAGGCACGACCTTTTATCTTTCGCTTCCTCAAAATGGAGGGAACAGCCAGTGAATCAGGACACTTCGGGCAACCTGTTAATTGTGGATGATGAGCGCTCCATCCGGCTCTCGCTCCGAACCATTCTGGGGAACTTCGGCTTTGGGATAGTGGAAGCGGCGCGCGGCGAGGAGGCGCTGTCGCTGGTGCGCACCGAGCCCTTCGACGCCGTGCTGCTCGATATCAACATGCCGGGAATGGGCGGCATCGAGGTGTGCCGGCTGATGCGCAAGGCCGCGCCGCGCCTGCCCATCCTGATGCTGACCGTGCAGGGCGGCGAAGAGCGCAAGGTGGAGGCGCTGGATGCCGGCGCGGACGACTACATCACCAAGCCGTTCCAGTTGCGCGAATTGACGGCGCGATTGCGCGCCGCAATACGCCGCTCCAAGACCCTCGGCGACGAAGAAGCTGCGATTCTAATCGGCGACGTGATGCTCGATCCCGGTCGCCATCTGGTCGAAAAGAAAGGCCGGCCCGTGCACCTGACGCCCAAGCAGTTCGAGCTGCTGCACTACCTGATGATGCACGCGGGACGGCCGATTCCGCACGCCAAGCTGCTGCGCTCGGTGTGGGGCCCGGAGTACGGCAACGAGCTCGAATATCTGCGCACGTTTATCCGCCAGATCCGCATGAGGATCGAAGACGATCCCGCCAACCCGCAGTACCTGGTCACCGATTCGCACATTGGCTACCGGTTCAACGAGAGCATAGAGATCCCTCCGTCGGGCAACGCGGGGCAGACAGAAGATCGAGCGGCAGGAGCGTAGGGGAAGTGGACGAAAGGCCTTATTCATGACTGCATAAGTGATGTCCTGGCAACCGCGCCGTAGGCGCAGCGTTTGTTAGCCCCGCGCTTTACCGGGGTCCCCAAGAAACGGTCTCTGTTTCTTGGGGTGGATTCGTGGGGAAAGGGGATTTCACAGATTGACTCCGGAGTCCCGTAGGGACGGTGCAAGGACATTTCTTTTGCGGTGATCAATTGCCCCTGAAGAGACAGCTTCCCAACGACCGCTTCCGGAAAGCACGAAGTGTCAGGGCACGACTTTAGTCGTGCCGCAAACGCAGCAAAACGATCGTGGGCTTTAGCCCCTGAGCGATTCTCCCCTCGCAGAGCCGCTTTTTTCCGCAGCCTGTGCGCGGAGCCATCGCGGCTTGGGTTCAACCCCGCATTTGTGGTATATTTTTCAAGGTGCGGGGCGGATTTTTCTCCCTGCGCAGGCCGCGCAAGGACGTCTCTCGCGCGGCGCTTCAGCCCTCAGTGTTTCAGCCCTCATGGACGCGTAGCTCAACTGGCANNAATAAAATCAACAACTTAGAGCAATCGAGAGCGAGCTGGAAACGGCGCAAAAAGGGCGATTGTACCCATTTTTGTACCCACCCCACTTCAAAATGCTTCGCATTCGGTAGCAACAATTCTCAAAGTTGAGTGGTTTCCCGGGCGCAGAATCCTCCCTTTAACCGACCGGTCTCACGGCTCGAAATTTGCGCGAGTCTCTCTCCTGCTTCATTGTTCATTTCGCATTCGGCGCCTGGAGCGCCGGAGGCCGAAACACCGATGAGAGGAGCATGCGATGAGTGTTTTTCAGAGAGGGAGAGTCTGGTGGTTCAAGTTCTATTTCGCGGGCCGGGAGATCAAAGAGTCGTCCAGGTCGCGATCGAAGACCGTCGCCAAGGAAGCCGAGAAACAGCGGCGGCGGGAACTGGAAGAAGGGTTTCACAACCTCGGCAATGTCCGAGAGCAGCGCATTCGGCCGCTCAAGGACATTATCGACGAATACCTGGTCGGCTATCNNCTGTCATCCACTTCCAGGAGAGCCGCCTCCGGGAGGGAGCGGCGCCGAAATCAGTCAATGAAGAGGTCCGGTTCCTGTTGAAGATGCTCGGCGACCCCGGGGAGATCGTTCGCGCGCAATTGCGCAAGGAGAAGCAGCTCAAGCTTAAGGTGAGGATACAAATCGGCAAAGCATTTGACGCTCCCGAGACGATCAAGCTCAGTGCCGAAGTCGCAAAATCGCGAAGTCCGCACATCTACATGGCTTACACGCTCGCCCGCAATGCAGGTCTCAGAGATGGCGAGATCAAGACACTCACCTGGGGGCAAATTAACTTTACGGACCGTTTCCTCACTGTCGGCCGAGCCAAGACGGAGGCTGGGGAAGGCAGGACAATTCCGTTCAACGACGAGTTGTACGAAGCCATTGTCCAGCACCGTGCCCAATACGAAGTCAAATTTGGGCCAATCCAGCCGCAGTGGTACATATTTCCATTTGGCCGGCCTCGTCCGTCGGATCCGACCCGTCATGTCACGACACTCAAGACAGCCTGGAACACAGTGCGCCGAAATGCAAAGGTAAAGCGCCGGTGGCACGATAACCGACACACCTTGATCACGGA
>PLSB01000238.1:0-565 GCA_003165005.1 Acidobacteriaceae bacterium
GTGGGGCGTCACTTCCAGTGAAATGTCGATGAACCTTTGACCCGTACTTGGGTCTGGAGTAGCATATCGAAGGATAAACGCATGCATGAGCGTGTGCACCGCCATCCTCCAGCGCCACATGCTGGACAACGTACGGAGTCTGTAATGAGCGACGCCCTCATGCCCTCGGGACAGCCCAATCGCATCGTCCTCTACAATGCCGCCGACGGCAGAGTGACCGTCAACGTCCACTTTGCCCAGGACAACTTCTGGCTTCCTCAACGCGCCATCGCCGAACTCTTCGGCGTTGGTGTTGCCGCAATCTCCAAACATCTCAAGAACATCTTCGAGTCCCAAGAATTGACGGAGGCGGCAGTTGTTTCCAAAATGGAAACAACTGCCGCTGATGGCAAGACGTACCAAACCCAGTTTTATAATCTGGACGCCGTCATCGCCGTGGGTTACCGCGTCAACTCCCTGAAGGCCACCCACTTCCGCATCTGGGCCACGAATACTCTCAGGGAGTTCGTGGTGAAGGGCTTTGTTCTCGACGACCAGATGCTCAAAAATGGCCGCGCCTTTGGCA
>PLSB01000238.1:610-812 GCA_003165005.1 Acidobacteriaceae bacterium
GACAGCACCATGCCGCACATGGGGCTTACCACGTGGAAGAACTCCCCCAGGGGAAAGGTATTGAAGAGCGACGTCTCCATCGCCAAAAACTACCTGAACGAGATGGAGGTCTCCAAGCTCAACCGCCTGGTCACCATGTTCATTGACTTCGCCGAGTTGCGTGCCTTGAATAGGCAGGTCATGAAGATGTCCGACTGGCTTG
>PLSB01000238.1:873-1176 GCA_003165005.1 Acidobacteriaceae bacterium
GATACCTCAAGGGTGACACCGGAAAGTGAAATATCATACGGAAACATGGAAGAGCTGTTTCCGCCCTCCGGCGCGTGAATACTGCGGGCTGTCAGACCGCGAGTGCGGCCAGCATGGCTGCTAGCTCATGGAGTCCGATTGCCGTNNTGGAGAAGTTCCTCAACTTCACGGATCAGCAAATCCTCCGCAATGCGGGCAAGATCTCCCACGAGATGGCGCTAGCCAAAGCCCATGAGGAGTACGAGAAATTCCGCGTAAAGCAGGACCGGGACTACCTCTCCGACTTCGACCAGGCTTTCGCTC
>PLSB01000238.1:1192-19913 GCA_003165005.1 Acidobacteriaceae bacterium
CGTCGATTGGATAGTGCCCGCTGCCGGCATTCACCAGGAAGCGGCGATCCGGCTTCAAATCCTGACAGGCTATGTAAAACCCCTTCTCTGGCCGTCCAGCGAGGCTGCGCTTGATCTCGATGGCCCACAGTCCTTGACCGGGAATCTCTAGCAGCAGATCGATCTCCGCGCCGGCCGCTGTGCGGTAGAAGCTGACCACAGTGCGCTCAGGCACCGCCTGAATCAGGTTTTCGAGGACAAAACCCTCCCATGAGGCGCCTGCTACTGGATGGCCTGCAAGGTCGTTGTAGGTCTTGATCCCCAGCAATGCATGAACGAGGCCACTATCCCGCACATACACTTTGGGCGACTTCACCAGTCGCTTGCCTACGTTTCGATGAAAGGGAGGCAGTCTGCGAACCAGGAGTAGGTCGGCCAGCAGATCGATGTAGCGCTGCGCGGTGGACGCGGAGATCTGGAGCGCCGCGGCCAACCGCGAGGCATTCAGCAAAGTGCCTTGGCCATGCGCCAGCATGGTCCAAAGTCGTTCCAGCACACCGGCAGGGATGCAGGGTCCAAACTGAGGTACGTCCCGCTCCAGATAGGTACGAATAAAATCCGTGCGCCAGCGAAGGCTTGAGCTGTCGTCTTCGGCCAAATAGCTGCCGGGAAAGCCTCCTCGTAGCCAGAGCTGGAGCAGTGTGGACTCGTTTGCAGGCAGCTCCAGGGTATAAAACGGCCCCATGTCAATGTAGGAGATCCGTCCAGCCAGACTTTCTCCAGACTGTCGAAGCAGATCAATGGAGGCGGAACCGAGGATAAGAAAACGGCCCGTGGCATGGCCCGTGCGCCGGCCTTGATCGATGATGCCGCGAAGCGAGCTGAACAACTCCGGAACGCGATGAATTTCGTCCAGCACGACCAGGCTGTTCTCATATTGGCGGAGAAAGAGAACCGGCTCGATCAGCTTCTCCCGGTCCTCTCGTGCTTCCAGATCAAGATAAAGTGCTCCGGGGTGTGAGTCGGCAATCTCTCGCGCCAGGGTGGTCTTCCCAACCTGACGCGGCCCGATGATCGCCACCGCCGCTTGTCTTTTGAGGGCCTGCTCGATTGTCTTGGCAACAGATCGGGGAATCATACTTGTATATTATGCGCGTTATGCGTGATTTGCTAGGATAAACCAGTTGGGGCAAGTCGTTCTTGGGCTTCCTCATCTGAATTCTTGAGCGCTGGTTCCCGGCGCTCTATCCTGCAAGTTTCCACTGAGAGCGGGACGAAGTGAGAAACCAAGGCAAAGGTACAAACGAAGGTACAATTTCCGAGCCCCTATGCTCTCTAAAGGACTTACGGCTTCTTCGGGCGCTGCAAATTCTACCGTAACTCTATGATTCTAATAGTAATTAGACTCTGTCACGGCAGAGGTCGCGGGTTCGAGCCCCGTCGTCCCCGCCATACATTCCAAAAGACTTCCTTGGAATTGGTGCAATGCAATTGGGGTACAAAAGGGCCACATTGATGTGGCCCTTTTGCACCCCAATCTTGCGCTAGCATACGTACGGTTGCTCCGAAAAACCATCCACCGGCTTTCCCGGTTCGGTGTGCATTTCCGATTCCGCTCGCGCGGAAAACACCAGAGACAGTACGGCGGCCTGGGCGGCATGCGGGGCCCCAGCTTTTTGCCTGAACTCGCAGTATCCATTTGCCAGGCCGAAAACGGCGGAATCGTTCGCTGCTGCGGCGCGTCAGAGGCTTGGCGTGGCCGATTGACTCACTCCGGAAGGATCAGCTGGCCATCGATCTCGAAGCTCCCACTGGAGGATGGAGCATCGGTTCCGGGCTGGCCGCCGCCGATTGAGACCGTGTACTTGCCTTCCGCCACCATGATGTCGCCGCCATCGCTGACCATGCTGAGGTCGCGAGCATTCAGCTGAAACTCCACTTTCGTGCTGGCTCCAGGGTCCAGGTGAACGCGCTCGAAACCTCTGAGGGCGCGAAGGGGTGCGCCCGAAACATCGGGAAATCTCAGATAGAATTGCACCACTTCGTCTCCGGCAACTTTCCCGGTATTGGTCACCGTGACGGACGCATGAAGCGGCTCGCCGGCGCGAATCGGCGCGTCGGGCAGGCTGAGATTGCTGTAGCTGAATGTCGTGTAGCTCAGACCGTATCCAAACGGGTAAAGCGGCTCGCCTTTGAAATATCGATAAGTCCGGCCTTCCATGGAGTAGTTCTCGAAGTTTGGCAGCTGGTCGGTGCCTTTATAGAAGGTGACCGGCAGCCGGCCAGCGGGATTGTTCTTCCCGCTCAGCGTTTCGGCGATCGCCGTGCCGCCTTCTTCTCCCGAGTACCATGCATCAAGAAGTGCGTTGGCATGATCCTTGATCCAATTGACAGCCAGAGCGCTGCCATTCATCAGCACAACTACGGTTGGTTTGCCCGTCGCTTGAACGGCTTCGACCAGGCTTTCTTCCTGAGCGGGCAGATCGATGCTGGTGCGATCTCCGCCGAGAAATCCCGGCTCGTTAACAGGCATTTCTTCGCCTTCGAGTCCGTTGGAGATGCCTACCACTGCAATCACGAGATCGGCATTCCTTGCGGCGGCAATGGCCTCCGGTGACGGCGCGTCATTGGCTTTAACCCAGATCAGTTGCGCATGGGGTGGCCCGCTGAAACTGGCATAGACCACATTCAGTGCGGCTTTTTCTCCTTTCGACAGGTGCACGCGGCCGAGCTTTGTCTCGATTCCTTCCCATCCGAACATCATCGCCACCAGCTTGTCGTTCACCATCACTCTTACGAATCCTGGGCCGCGCACGCCGATGAGATAGTCTCCGGGGTCCGGAGCCGTGATGAATCCCGTCCAACGCACGCCGACCGACTTTTTCCCGGCAAGTTCCGGGGGCAGATTGCCGCCATCGAGATTGATGTTCGGCTCGACCCGCGTGGCCAGCGCCGGCTGATCCGCCTGGTCTGGACCAAATCCATGGATTTCGTTGTACTCCGCCTTGAGCCCGGGCTTTCCATCGGGAGTCGTAAGAAGGTTGTCCGGCACCGGGTTCCCATCGTTGCGCAGGAACTGGGTTCCCGGAACGTAAGTGATCTTGGCATTCGGGAACTCTGCACGCAGTCCGTCCAGCACGGAAACCGAATGCGTCGGTGTTCCGTTGTAGTTACCGAGCAGCACCCTCGTCTGATCGGCGAGCGGCCCAACCACCGCGATGCTTTTGATTTCCGGTTTGAGGGGAAGGGTTCCGTCGTTCTTGAGAAGCACCATGGACTCATTGGCCAGCTTGCGGGCCAGGGCTCGGTGCTCAGGGCTGTCGAGTTCTTTCTCATCGATTTTCGAGTAGGGATCCATCTCCGGAGGGTCGAACATGCCCAGCTTCATCCGCGCGGTGAAGAGGCGTATCAGCGCGGTGTCGATCGCACTCTCAGGGAGATAGCCCTGCTCGACCGCTTCGATATAGGGCTTGTACTCGGAATCGTCTTTTGAAGTGGGACCGGCTCCGAAACATTCGTTGTCCATACCGCGCATGAGCGAAATGGCCGAGGCCTGCGCTTGTGTTGGACGGTAGTGATGCCCGCTGAAAACATCCTCAATCGCGCCACAGTCGGAGACGACATACCCTCCAAAGTTCCACTTCCGGCGCAGTTGATCCTCAAGCAGGAATTGATTGGCGCACGCGGGTTGGCCGTTGACGGCGTTATAGGAGCACATCACCGACCCGGCCTTGCCTTCAACTACGGCGGCGCGGAAGACGGGTTCGTAAGTGTCGAGCTGGTCGTGCCTGCTCACATCCACATCGGCAAAGTGACGGGTCGGCTCGGGTCCGCTGTGCACGTCGTAGTGCTTGGGAGTGGCGATCGCGCGGTAGTAGCGCGGGTCGTCGCCTTGAATTCCAGTGACAAAGGCGACGCCCATGCGGGCAGCGAGAAATGGGTCCTCGCCATAGGTTTCCTGCCCGCGTCCCCAGCGCGGGTCGCGAAAGATGTTGAGATTCGGCGCCCAGAAATCGAGACCGCCCATGATGCCGTCGTGTCCGGCGCGCACATCCTGAAGGTGCTTGATGCGTCCTTCAACGCCGATATCGATCGCCATGGCGTGAACCCCCGGAAGATCGAAGCTGGCGGCGAGGCCAATAGGCTCGGGAAACTCCGTTACGCCCTGGTCAACAACGCCATGAAGCGCTTCGCTCCACCAGTTGTAGGCGGGAACGTTGAGCCGCGGAATGGCCTGGGCATCGTTCACCAGTTGCGAGGCCTTTTCCTTGAGCGTCATGCGGTGGACCAGGTCTGCGGCGCGCTCTTCGGGCGAAAGTCTGGGATTCATATAAGGAAGTTTCGCAGCGTCTTGCGCAACGGCGGCGCAGGTCATCGAGACGATCAAGGCGGCGAGCGCGGCCAGAGAAAATCTTCCGCAATGTTTCATTTTTATCCTCGGGATCTGAAGTTCTTGTCTATGCAAGTAGATTTCGCTTGAGCAGATTACGTTCCTGACCGATTTTACGTGCAGCGGGCTCGAGGCATCCAGTTGCCTTGAAACGATTCGCATCCCTCGAAAACGCGCACTCGAATCTCGCGAAACCGGCGCTGCGGTCACAGTGCGGCATGGGCACGGCGCATGTTGAAGCGTCTTGACACAGGAAAGCAATGCTATCTACTGTACTTTATCAGAATACGTTTTCTCGCCCGCGCGTTTTGCATAGAACCAACGGGTGCCCATCGGTGAGCCTGGCCAGAGCTGTGGCCCACCCAACGCACGAAAATCAAGGCAACAGGAGACAGGAGAGAATCCATGAATCCGGACGGTAAAACTGGCATGCGTCTGAATCGCCGTCAGGCGCTCGCTCTTTCGGCAGCCGCGGGCGCGGGCCTCGCTTTTGCAAAGAACTCCCACGCCTCCGACAGCACCAAGACCGGTGCTCACCTGGATCCGGGATACTGCTCCACGCCCCGCTCCGCGATTGCCAACACGCAGTACGGCAAGGTGCGCGGCTTTCTCTCTGGCGGTGTATTCACCTTTAAGGGCATTCCCTACGGCCAGGACACCGGCGGCGAGAACCGCTGGCTCCCGGCCAAGTCTCCCGTGCCGTGGAAAGACGAGTATCCTGCGCTGATCTATGGGGCGAACTGCCCGCAAAACCTGCATCCCTGGACGGCGATCGAACAGACATTCCTGCAAGACTGGGACGACGGCTACCAGAGCGAGGACATGCTCAAGCTCAACGTGTGGACGCCCTCGCTCACCGGCAAGCGCGCCGTCCTGGTGTACTTCCATGGCGGAGGATACAGCTTCGGCTCGGCCTACGAACTGCCCTCGCAGGAAGGCGCGCAGATGGCGCGCTTGCACGACGTCGTATCCGTCACCGTCAACCATCGCCTCAACATTCTCGGCTTCCTCGACGTTTCCGAGATCGGCGGTTCAGCCTACGAGGACTCCGTCAATGTCGGAATGACCGACCTGGTGGCGTCGCTCAAGTGGGTTCAAGAGAACATTGCAAACTTCGGCGGCGATCCCGATCGCGTGATGATCTACGGCCAGTCAGGCGGCGGTTCGAAGGTGACCACGCTGATGGGTATGCCGTCGGCGGCTGGGCTTTTCCATCGTGCCTCGGTGCAATCGGGCGGCGGCGGCAATATTCCGGCTAAAGAGCAGCAAAGAGAAGTTGCCCGGCAAATGATGAAAGAGCTGGGGCTCGAACCCCACGACCTTGCATCGTTGCAAAAGATGGAGTGGGCCAAGCTGGTGGCTGCCGGAAATGCAGCCATCTCCAAGATCAATCCTCCCATGCGCGGCGCGAGTGGTCCGTTTGCTCCGGGACCGCCGCGCGTGGGCTGGTCGCCAACCTACGACGGCAAGATCGTCAATGTTCGGTCCTTCTTCGACGTTGCGCCGGAGGTGTCGAAGAACATACCAATGTTGCTCGGCTCGGTGAGCGAAGAAGGCAACCAGATGCACAACCGCCCCAGCGAAGAGGAGTGGCGCGCCAACCTCGCCAAGGCTTACGGCGAAGACAAGGCGGTTGCCCTTGTGGCCGCATTGAAGAAGGCGCATCCGGAAAAGAGCATTCGCACGTTGTCGTACATGTGCAGCGGCACTTTTATGTTGAACAGCCTCTCCATGCGGAACAACATTGTGAAAATGGCCCGGTTAAAGTGCGAGCAGAAAGCTGCGCCGGCCTTCGCATATTACTTCACGTGGCAATCGCCGATGCTGGAAGACGCCGGCGCATGGCACACCGCCGAACTCCAATTCTGCTTCGACAACACCAAGCGTTGCGAACAGGGCACGGGCAATACGCCGGAAGCGCAGGCGCTGGCAAAAAAGATGGCCGCCGCGTGGGCGAACTTCGCCAGGGCCGGGAATCCCAGCCTGCCCGGATTGACCTGGACGCCCACTGACCCGGACAGCAATAAGACCATGATCTGGGATAACGAATGCAGCATGATGGATGACCCTGAAGGCGAAGCGCGCAAGATCGTCTTGAGCTGAATGCGGACACGGGTCCGAGACTCTTCAGATAACACCTTCGGATTGGAGACCGAGACTCATGAAATTGTGGAACGTTATTTTGATCGTGATGACCAGTGCAGCCGTGGCTTACGGGGCTGTGTCGCATACCGACTTTGGGAAACTGCCGGACGGGTCAACCGTGACCATTTACACTCTCAAGAGCCCTCAGGTCGAGATGCAGGTGATGACTTTCGGCGCGCGCGTGGTGTCGATTCGGACTCCCGACCGCCACGGGAAGATGGCGAATGTTGTTCTGGGATACGACAACCTCGAGAATTACATCCAGGACAACAAGACTTACTTCGGCGTGGTGCCCGGGCGTTATGCCAACCGCATTGCCAATGGCGCATTCAGCATCGAAGGCAAGGAGATTCACCTTAGCGCCAATGAGGGCAGTAACACGCTGCATGGGGGCAAGGATGGCTTCGATCGGCGCAACTGGACGGGCAGAGAGGTGCCGGGCGGCGTCGAATTCACGCTGGTTAGCCCGGACGGAGATCAGGGCTTTCCGGGCTCGCTCATGGCGCACGTGCGCTACACACTCCATGGCAACAAGATAGCGATTCAATACAGCGCCACTGCCGACAAACCCACTGTAGTTAATCTGACCAATCACACATATTTCAATCTTTCTGGCGCGGGCAGCGGAACCATCCTCAATGAAAAGCTGACGATCTTCGCGGACAAGATCACACCGGTCGATGCGAAACTGATTCCGACAGGGGAGTTGATGGCGGTTGCAGGCACGCCATTTGACTTC
The DNA here is from genome assembly GCA_003165005.1 of Acidobacteriaceae bacterium. Taxonomy (GTDB): domain Bacteria; phylum Acidobacteriota; class Terriglobia; order Terriglobales; family Acidobacteriaceae; genus Telmatobacter. The sequence continues at coordinate 8,446 of PLSB01000238.1, forward strand.
ACTCATCCGGAGACCATTGGCGCCCGAATCGATGCCGACGATGAGCAACTCAAGCTGGCCCGCGGATACGATCACAATTGGGTGCTGAACGGGAAAATCGGCACTCTGCATCCGGCGGCCCGCGTCTATGATCCGGCGAGCGGGCGCGTGCTGGAGGAAGACACGACCGAGCCTGGCGTGCAGTTTTACACGGGCAACTTTCTTGATGGAACGTTCTCCGGGCCGAACGGCAAATACGGCCTCCGTTCGGGCTTTTGTCTCGAGACACAGCACTTCCCGGATTCGCCAAACCACCCCTCGTTTCCGAGCACCGAGCTCAAGCCGGGAGAGACCTACTCGAGCGAGACGACCTGGACCTTCTCTGTTCAGCAATAGCTTGTGCTGAAAAACGTTTTCTCGTGATTTCCCGCTAGTGATCAAGCTACTGGAGGACCATGGCGACAGATCGTTCTCGCCGGAGTTTCTTGAAGAAAAGCATTGGCGCCGCCAGTCTGAGCCTTATGGGGCCGCAGGCGCTCGTAAGCGTCCTGCACGCCGACTCATTCGAGCACGTTACGGGACGAATCGAGCCAATGCCGCCGGGAACGGTGCGCCTTTCTGCGGGCATCTTCAAAGAGCAGCAAGAGATTAACGCGCGCTATCTCGACTCTCTGACGGTCGACCGGCTGCTGCATACCTTCCGGCTCACTGCGGGGATCACAACCACCGCGACTCCGTACAAGGGCTGGGAGGATCCAAGCTGCGAACTGCGCGGCCACTTCACCGGAGGGCATTTCCTGTCGGCGGCTGCGCTAGCTGCGGCGACACAGGGCAACGACGAACTGAAGAACCGCGGCAACGATCTTGTAGCAGGCATGGCGGCGTGTCAGAAGAAGATCGGAACGGGCTATTTGAGCGCGTTTCCCAATGAAGAGTTCGAGCGGCTGGTCCAGGGCAAGCCCGTGTGGGCGCCGTTTTACACGTATCACAAAATCATGGCCGGCCTGCTCGACATGGTCGTGCTCACCGGCAACACAGACGCGCTCAAGGTTGCCGAAGGCATGGCTGACTGGGTTGGAGACTTCTTTTGGCCCATCGGCGCCGAGCAACGCATGCGCATGCTGCGCACCGAGTACGGCGGGATGAACGAGGCGCTGGTGAATCTCGCCGCGCTCACGAAAAAGGATAAGTACATCGGCATCGCGCATCTCTTTGAGCAGCCGAGTTTCCTCGATCCGCTGGCTGCGCGGCACGACGAACTCGAAGGCCTGCACGCGAACACGCATGTGCCCAAGATCATTGGCGCGGCGCGCATGTATGAGGTGACAGGCGATCGGCGTTACCGCGAAATCGCCGAGTACTTCCTTGAAGAGGTAACGGCCGCGCGCAACTACGTGATCGGCAACACGAGCGTGGACGAGTTCTGGCGCACACCGCCCGGCCAGTTGCAGGGGACGCTGGCCTGGAAGAATGCGGAGTGCTGCGTGGCTTACAACCTGATGAAGCTCGAGCGCCACGTCTTTGGCTGGACCGGCGATGCGCGCTGGATGGATGCGTACGAGCGCGCGCTGTTCAATTGCAGGCTGGGCACGCAGAACGCCGACGGCCTGAAGCAGTATTTCTTCCCGCTTGCGGCCGGATACTGGCGTGCCTACAATTCGCCGGAAGAGTCGTTCTGGTGCTGCACGGGCACGGGCGCGGAGGAGTTTGCTAAGTTCGCCGACACCATTTACTTCCGCCGCGGCAGCGACGTGTACGTGAACCAGTTCCTTGCGTCCACGCTGGATTGGAAGGACGAAGGCCTGACCATCGAGCAGGCGACACAATTTCCCAGCGAGCAGGGAACAACGCTGAAGATCAAGGCCTCAGGGCCGGCCGCGCGCGCCATTCACATCAGGATTCCGGGTTGGACCACGAAAAGTGCCGAGGTAAAGATCAACGGCCAGCGACTCGATGCCATGTCGAACCCGGGATCGTACCTAGCGATCCGCAAGGTGTGGCGCGAAGGCGACACCATCAGCGTGACTCTGCCCATGACGCTGCGGCAGGAGCCGCTCGCCGGAGACGAGGGTGTGAACGCAGTTTTGTATGGGCCGCTGGCGTTCGCCGCGAATCTCGGAGCCGGTCCGACGGATGTGCCAAGCACGGTGATCCACAGCGGCGATACTTCGCCGAAGAACCTGCCAGGGCCCGATCCGCTGCCCGAGCCGGCAGCAAGCGCGGGCGCGAGTCCCGCTGAGTGGATCGAGGCCGAGTCCGGCCTGGATCTGCGCTTCACGGCTTCGTCGAAGGGCGCGAAGTACGACCTGATACCGATGTACCAGATTCATGACCAGCGTTATGCGCTCTACTGGCAGATGCAGAACAAGAAGGCCTAGGGCTAAGGGGGGAAGAGAAGATGATTTCGACGAAGGTGCGGCTTGCAATTCTCGCCTGCGCAACATTCTGTCTCGGATATGCGGCAGCGGTGGCGCAGAGCGCCACGCCGGCGGTTCCCGATCCGATCGTGGCAAACATCGACGCGGCGCAATCGGCCACGCCGGTTTCGAATTATGTGTTCGGCATGTTCATCGAACACATTGCCAAAACCATGTACAGCAGCCTTTGGGCCGAGATGCTCGATGACCGGAAGTTCTACTTCCCCATCACATCGAAAGAGCCGGAGACGACGGGCCGTCGCCCGGGAGGCGGTTTCCCCGGCATGCAGACACGCAGATGGCACCCGGTCGATCCAGATGAAGTTGTGACCATGGATAGCGACCATCCGTTCGTCGGCGACCAGAGCCCCAAGATTGCGCTGGACGCAACAACTCCGCATGGCATCAAGCAATCGGGTCTCGCACTCGTGAAGGGCAAGCAGTACACGGGCCGGATTTATCTTCGCGGCAGTACCGGCGCCAGGGTGCAGGTTTCGATCGTATGGGGTACGAGCGCGAGCGACCTTCAGACGATCTTGCTTGGCCCGATTACCCCCGAGTATAAGAAGTTCCTGATACGCTTTACGGCGAAGGCCGATTCCGACGACGCAACCTTCGAGGTCGCAGGCACGGGCGACGGCAGTTTTCACGTCGGCGCAGTTTCGCTCATGCCGGCTGACAACATCGACGGCTTTCGTCCCGACACTATCGCGCTTATTCGGCAGATCCATTCGGGCTTCTGGCGTTTCGGCGGTAACTACTCGTCGAACTACACCTGGTACGACGCTGTGGGCGACAGGGACAAGCGGCCTTCGGACTGGGACTTTGCATGGAATGCGATGCAAACCAATGATCTGGGACCCGATGAGTTCGCCGAATTCTGCAAGCTGATCGGCGTCGTGCCCTACATCAGCGTGAACGCCGGTTTTGGCGACGCGCACTCGGCGGCACAGGAAGTTGAGTATATGAACGGCGCTGTGACCACTCCCATGGGAGCATGGCGCGCAAAGAACGGCCATCCCGAGCCGTATCACATCAAGTTCTGGAATATCGGTAACGAGCCATGGGGATCGTGGCAGCTTGGCCGCACCGATCCCAAGTACTTTTTTCTGAAGCACAACGATTTTGCCAAGGCCATGCGCAAGGTCGACCCCTCGATCGTGCTGATTGCATCGAGCCAAATGCTTGATGATGGAAACGTACCAGGACCGGATCGAGCCAAGTACGTTGGCAACCTTGGACCGCTCTATGGATCGGATGCCGACTGGACCGGCGGCTTCTTGAAGAACTGCTTGGGCAACTTCGATGGTATGGCTCAACACTGGTATGCGTCACCCGGCGTCCACTTCGACCTTGATAAGGCCAGGAGTCTGGCTCCCGACGAACCTTCGGATCACGCCAATGTGAAGGTGGACCAGACACTGCTCGAGTTCGCGCGGTATCCAGCCAATATCGTTCGCGCCCAGGCTGAAGCATGGCAGGGGTATCAGCAGCGTTTCCCGGCCATAGCCGACAAGAAGATCTTTCTTTCTGTCGACGAGTACGCCTATTTTGGCGGCGGCTTTGGCCGTCCCATGACACTGAAACAAACCTTGGCTTACGCCCTTATCTTTAACGAGATGCTGCGCCACACGGACTTCCTGACCATGGCGGCGCACACCATGGGCACCTCGACCATCGACTTCAACCGTACCAGCTCGACGATGAACGCGCTGGGACTTCTCTTCAAGATGTATAGCAATAACTTCCCGGGGACGATTCCGGTTACGGTCGCGGGCAACTCGCCGCAACCCTCGCCGAAGTATCCCCCGGGCGGCGACCAGCCAAAGGTGAACTCGGGCAGCCCAACATATCCGCTTGACGTGTTTGCGTCATTGACGCCGGACCACAAGTACCTGAACGTTGCGGTCGTCAATGCGACGGAGTCGCAACGGTCGCTCGATCTGCACGTTGCGGGCGTGCATTTGGCCGGGCCCTCTAAGCAATGGCTGCTGACGGGAGCGAGTCTCGATGCCGCAAACCAGGTGGGGCATCCGCAACAACTCGAGATCAAGGAGATTGCGATTGACGACCCTCCAAGCGTGCTGACCGCAGCGCCAATCAGCGTCAGCATTTACCGCTTTCCGGTGGCGCAATAACCGCAGAACGCCGGGTTCGTGCGACGGTCGCGAAGCGTCAGTTGAAAGGAAAAGCGACGATGAAGCAATCAAATCTCCTGCTGCTCGCGATGATCACGACGTGCATTGCCCCGGTTGCGCGAGCGTTGTCGACGAACTCCTGCGCCGATGTGGCGAATCTTCAAATTGACGGCGTTGAGATTTCAAGCGCCGTACTTGTTCCCGCAGGAACCACAGTCCCGCCCCCCTATCCCGGCGGTCCGAGCACAGGTCCGTTGCCAGCGCATTGCCGCGTCGACGGCGTGATTCATCGCCGCGAGGGGGCCGGCGGTGAGGAGTTCGGAATCGGTTTTGCGGTAGCTCTGCCCGAGAGGGACGCCTGGAACGGCGATTTCATGATGCAGGGGGGCGGCGGTGGCAACGGCGTCGTCGCCTATCCGCTGGGAGCATCTTACTCCGGGGAGAAGCCGGCTCTGGCTCGGGGATTCGCCGTGGCCAGCACGGACAGCGGACACAAAGCGAAGAATGGCGGTTTTGATTTCTCGTTCATGCGCGATCAGCAGGCCTATCTGGATTTTGCTTACCAAGCCAATGCCGAAGTCGCCGGAGTATCGAAACAGATCATCGCTCACTACTATGCGAAGCCCGCGGCTTTTTCCTATTTCGTCGGCTGCTCGACCGGCGGGCGCGAAGGCATGATTCTCTCCCAGCGTTTTCCCACGGTGTTCAACGGCATTGTTGCCGGGGATCCCGCGATGCGCACGGGGTTGTCAAACCTCGCGATCGGCAAGTGGATTCCGGTGGCCTATAACCAGGCAGCGCCCAAAGACGAATCGGGCAAGCCGCAGATAGAGAAACTCCTCTCGGCAAGTGAGCGAAAGCTCTTCATGGATACCCTGATGAAGACGTGCGATGCACGAGATGGCGTAGCTGACGGAATGATCTTTGATCCGCTTGGCTGCGATTTCGACCCCGCGGTGCTGGCCTGCAAAGCCGGCCAGAGTGAGGGATGCATCGTACCCGAGAAAATTGCGGCGATCAAGAAGGCGTTTGCGGGACCGAAGAACGTGTACGGAGCACAGGTATATCCAGGCTTTCTATACGATGCGGGGATCGCGATGACTGGTTTTGCGCCGGGGCTTCTGGCGATGGGCCAGAATGGGCTCTTCGGACCATATCCAACGGCGACTGAGATCGACGTCGACAAAGAGGCGCTGCACGCAAGCGATCCGCTGGTGGAACCCGCGTTGACCAACCTGTCGACCTTCTCTGCCAACGGCGGCAAACTGATCTTCTTCCATGGAGACAGCGATCCGTGGTTCTCGGCTCTCGACACGCTCGGCTACTACCAATCACTGGGCCCGGCCAACGGCGGCGCGGACAAAGTGGACGAATGGAGCCGGCTGTTCCTGGTGCCGGGAATGGCGCACTGCGGCGGCGGTCTGGCGCTCGACCGCTTCGACATGTTGGGCGCCGTCGTGAACTGGGTGGAGAAGGGAACCGCACCGGACGCGGTGATAGCCACGGGGCAGACATTCCCGGGGCGCAGCCGTCCGCTCTGCGCCTATCCCAAGCATGCCCAGTACACGGGAAGCGGAGACAGCGAGGATGCGCGGAACTTTCGATGCCAGTGAGGGCTGGCACAGGAGCAATTTCCGGTCAATTTCATCAGCTCAAGGCATTGAAGAGCATACGTGCGGGTCTATCTTCAGTCCAATTCTAAGGCGGTTTTCAATCTCCGCTCTCAGTTCCGTTGTGGTTTCATCCGTGTGAATCTTCGTGGCTGAATCACGACAGGCCCCCGCGGCGTGACAGAGGTCGTGGGTTTGAGCCCCGTCGTCCCCGCCATAAGAAGCAATGGAGATGCAGGCGAGCCATTCAGCGTGCAGTTGCGGTGAAGTGGGTGGCGCACGAGCGCCGCGCATTTCGCGTGGAAGAGCTAGGATCTGGCAGGGGCAGCCTGTCTTGCAGCATCGCGGCGCCAACGCGCCAGCAGCGCCAGCGCAACAAACACCAACGCGACGGTGAGCCCGATCCAAAGCCCGTAGATTCCCCACCTTAGTCCAAAACAAAGGAAAAAACCGAGAGGCAGTCCCAGCACGAAATACGCAATCAGATTGGCCCACATGGGCGCCTGGGTCTCGCCCAGTCCGCGCAGCGCGCCGGTCGAGACGGTCTGGATGCCATCGAAGACTTCAAAGCACGCGACAATGCCCAGCAGCCCCGGCCCCACGGCCAGCACGCGCGGATCGCGCGAGAACAACGCGATGAGCGGCCGCGGCCAAAGCAGAAATGCGAGTGCCGCCAGGAGCATGAAGCCCGTTCCTAATGCGAGCGCCATCCATCCCGCGCGTCGCGCCCGCGCCCTATCGCCCGCGCCCACCGCGTGGCCCACGCTTACCGCGGCCGCCGCGGAGATCCCCAGCGGCACCATGTACGTCACGCTCGCGTAGTTGAGCACGATCTGGTGCGTCGCGAGGGCCACCGGAGTCAGATAGCCGGCCGAAAACGTGGCCATGTTCCACGCCCCTACTTCGATCAGAATCTGCCCGGCCGCAGGCGCGCCCAATTTGAGCAGCCGTTTAAGCCGCGCAACCTGCGGCGCGGCCCAGTGCCGGAACAACGGATGCCCGCGACTCCGTTCGTAGCGCCACGCGAACCCGAGCAGCGCAACAGCCATGATCACCCGAGCGATCGCGGTCGAGATCGCCGAGCCATTTACGCCCAGCGCAGGGAAACCCAGCTTGCCGTAGATCAGCACCCAGTTCCCGAACCAGTTCACCAGATTCGCGAGGACGTACGTCAGCGTAATCACGCGCACCTGGCCCACGCCTTGCAGGTAGCGCCGCGTGGCGCCGTAGAGCAGCAGCGGCAACGTGCCCCAGTTGAGCAGCCGCAGATATCCGCTCGCCGGCACGGCCACCTCTGCTGCAATGCCGAAGTGCGCGAAGCCAAGGCTCGCGAGGTAAATCCCCGCCATAATGGGCACGGCGGCCAGACACGCCAGATACACACCCTGCGCGAGCCAGCGATGGCACTTGTCATAGTCCTTGCGCCCGTAGGCCTGAGAGACCAGAGTGTCGAGTCCAAGCATCAGCCCGATGCCGAAGATCGAGGGTGTGTAGCAGATGGCGTTGCCCAGGGCCACGGCGCCGATCGCCACCGGGCCGAGCCGGCCGACCATAATGGTGTCCACGACGCCCATGGCCATCCAGCCCAGCTCGCTGAGCACCACCGGCACCGCCAGCGCCACCATGGCGCGCAGTTCCTGACTCCAGTAGGGTCGTTCTTGCTCCATTTCTCCACTCTATCCGCACAGGCTCAGGCGGCTGCGATCGACTGCAGACAGAGTTTTGTCGAGCTGCGCGAAAACACCCTGCTGACGGGTCGAATCCGCCCGCGAATCCGATCCGAAAACTCAGAGTACAAGCGGAGGAACCGCAGAATGCCTTGAAAGGGAAGTCGCGATTTCGCGAAATGCGGGCACCTGCGAGTGCACAATCCGCCCAGCTTTCCCGGTCCCGTGGTTCTTTGGCGGCTTGGCCCTGGTTCTCACGCAGTTGGCCGCAGCGGCGCCTTCTTTGTCGTCATCGCGATCTTCGCCGCGACAACGTGCATGTGCCGGACGTTCACTTCGGCCTCGATCTCGATCGTGCCCGCCGTCTTCTTCGCTTGCACGAGCACCTGCGCCAGCCCGCTGAAGAGCGAACGATGAGGCTCCTTGTCGCTCTCCGGGCAGTTGGGATCGCCGTTGCCCACGCCGATCAGCGCGCCCTCGCCCGTCACTTTGAAATCGACCAGCATATTGGCAGTGGGCACGGCGCGGCCCTGGTCGTCCACCGCCGACACCGTCAGAATCGCTACATCCTCGCCGTCGGCATCAATCTCGGCGCGATCCGCCTCGAGCCGCAACGCCACGGCCGGTCCGGTGGTCGTGCGCTCTTCGCTCAACAGCAGCTTCCCATCCTTCCAGCCGTGCGCCGTGATCGTGCCCGGCTCGTAGCGCACCTTCCACTCCACGTGGCCCAGACGCGGAACCTTCTGCCGGCCCAGGCTCTTGCCGTTCACCAGCAGCTCCACTTCGTCGAGGTTTGAGTGCACCCACACAGGAATCTCATCGCCTTCTCTGCCCTCCCAGTTCCAGTGCGGAAACAGGTGCAGCACCGGCTGCTTCGTCCACCACGCCTTGTAGTAGAAGAAGTTGTCCTTGGGAATTCCGCAGGTGTCCACAATGCCGAAGTTCGAATTGATCGAGGGCCATCCGTAGGGCGTGGGTTCGCCGCGATAGTCGAAGCCGGTCCAGGCAAATCCGCCGGCCAGCCACTCGCGCGTGGCGTAGAACGTCCACCACTCCTCGGCCAGCTCGCTCCACTCCGTGTGGTTCACGTCGTAGGCGCTCAACGTGTTGCGCAAGGGATCGGTTTGGTAAACGCCGCGCTGCGTAATCGTGCTCGCCGTCTCCGATCCGAAGACCGGCCGCGTGGGATGCTTCTTGTGAAACTCGTCGGGAAGTTTCAGATTGTAGTTGAAGCCGATAATGTCGAGCGCCTCCGAGACGCCCTTCTCGTTGTCGCCGTTCACCGCCGCGGAAACCACGCGCGTGGGGTCGAGCTCGTGGCAGCGCCGCACCATGGCCGCGGCAATCTTCGCGCCTTCCTCGGCCATTTCATTCTGCAGCCGCCACTCCTCGTTGCCGATCGACCACAGAACAATCGAAGGCGAGTTCCGGTAGCGCTTGATCATGGTTTCAAGCTGCGCCATTCCCTCGGGGCTCGAACTCATCTGCCGCGTCTCGCACATCATCATCATCCCCATGCGGTCGCACGCCGCAACGAGTTCCGGCGTAGGCATGTTGTGCGAAGTGCGAATGGCGTTCGAGCCCATCTGCTGCAGCACGCCGATGCGGAACGCCTGCAGCCGGTCCGGCAGCGCCGCGCCCACGCCCGCGTGGTCCTGGTGGTTGCAGGTGCCTTGAATTTTGAGCGATTCCCCGTTCAGGAAGAAACCGTGGTCGGCATCGAACTTCACCGTCCGTACGCCAAACTTCACGTGCTCCGCATCGCGCACCTTGTCGCCGGACTTGACCGTAACCACGGCCGTATAGAGATTCGGCGTCTCCACCGACCACAGCACAGGCCGCATGATTGTCGTTGTCGCCTCGAAGCTCCCGGCTCCGTCTGCGGCAATCTGCTGCGCCGGCGCCTCCGCTGTTACCACCGTCTTGCCGCTCGCGTCCAGAATCTCCCATCTCACGCTCGCCGTTTCCGCGTCCTTACCCTCATTCACGACGCTCGTGCCCAGCCAAACCGTCGCCGTATCGTTTTTGGGTTTCGTCCGCACCCAGCTCTCCCAACGCCCCAGGTGCAGCGCATCGGTCTTGGTCAGCCACACATGCCGGTAGATTCCCGCGCCCTCGTAAAACCATCCGTCGCCGTAGCTCGCATCCACGCGCGCCACAATGCAATTCTTCGCGCCGATGGCGAGAAAATCCGTAATGTCGAAGCAAAAGGGCGCGTAGCCGTTATCGTTGCGGCCCACGAAGCAGCCATTCACGAACAGCAGCACATCGCGAAAGGCCCCATCGAATTCAATCGCAACGCGCCGCCCCGCGTCGCTCGCGGGAATCTCGAACTCCTTGCGGTACCAGCCCACGCTCGTCTCGGGATAGCGGCGCCCCAGCGGCTTGTATCCGTGCGACTGCAACGCCTCGTCGCGCACGAAGGGCAGCTCCACCGCCCAGTCGTGCGGCAGTTTGAGCGCGCGCCACTTTGAGTCGTCGTAACCCACCTGGGCAAACTTGAAATCGGCAGTCTTGGCAAAATCATCCTGGCTCTTTCCGAAACCCAGATCGCGCGCGGGGTCGCTTCCGTGCCCGAAGGTAAACCTCCATCCAAAATCAAGAAGAAGTTGCTCGCGCGGAGCGATTGCGGCCGCGGCGCCTGGACCCGCGGCTCCCGAATCGCGAGAAAACAACGCGGCCGTGCGGGCCCACGCGGTGCGCGCCATCAGGCTCGAAGTGGAAAGCGCCAATCCCGAACAAAGCAAATTGCGGCGTGAGATGCGAGACATGGAAGACCTCTTTCGAAAGAGAATTCACTTGCCGCGCGTCCGCTTTCTACAGAGGACGTGCTCCGCGTGGACCCGAATCCGCGAGCGGCGCGCAAACTCGCACTATAAATCAGCCTGCGCCCCGCAGTAAACGCTTTCAGTCACGCCCCAACTCCGCAACCCGCGCACGCTTCACCCCAATCCCGCAATCGCCGGCTCGCGGCTTCGGCCAAAGCTCCGGCGCAACGGGCCCACAGACCAGGGCAAACGCACCATAGCATCAACGAAGGCAGGCTGGGGCTTCGGCACCGGCATTCTTCACCCCAGCAATCTTGTTTCTCGATCCTTTTGGCGCGCTGAGCGCACTCGAAAATCAAAAAACGACCTTTGATGTCCGGGCTAAAGGCCGGACCTATCCTATTCTGGGCCAACCTTCACGTCAAAAATCACGGTGCGTTTGCCCTGGCCCACAGACCCTCCCAAGCCCGCAAACCACCCACCCGCAGGTATACTAAGGAGGAACCGGCAACCTTTCTCGTATTTTTCTCACGCGGAGAGATGGCCGAGCGGTTTAAGGCGCACGCTTGGAAAGCGTGTGTACTTTAACGAGTACCGTGGGTTCGAATCCCACTCTCTCCGCCAGCTTACAATACAATCCGTTGATTCTAAACACATACAGAACAAAACAAACAACTTAACTTACAATGCAAATGTGCATAGTGTGCACCCAGCGCACCTTGGATAACGTACGATATTTTTCGCACATTTGATTTGAGTTTTATGCTTGGGAGGTTGGTACAAGCAGGAGGAGCGAGACCTCTGAGGCAGGGACGATGGAGCCAACCATGGAAGCGGGAGTGGAGCCGGCCGGCGAGGCAAGACCGCCGTTAGGACCGGTGGTAAAGAT
>PLSB01000324.1:0-177 GCA_003165005.1 Acidobacteriaceae bacterium
CCGTCTTTCCCGAACCCGTCACTCCATACAACAGGAACGGGCGAAACGATCCTAGGGCTGTAGTGAGCGTGGCCAGCGCATCGTTCTGCGCCGCATTCAGCGCGAACGGCGCAGACGTGGGCGTCAATCCTCCCAGGCGAAACTTCTCCGGACGCTCCTCAATGCGCACCAGCCCGC
>PLSB01000324.1:239-3938 GCA_003165005.1 Acidobacteriaceae bacterium
GTGGCCGTACGCAGCGTGGAAACCTTCACCGCCTCGCCCGAGGCCAGCCGCTCCAGCACGCGGCGCTCCATGTCCTGCCCTTCGCGCGAGAGTTTCCCCTTCCGCCGCCCTGCCGCATGCCTCCCCGTCAGATCGATGAGCCTCCGTGCCCCGTCGAAGCCCCGTGCCCCATCCTTTTCGCGTTCTTTGCGAAAAGGCTGGGAACCGCCCTCGTCCCCCTCCATCGCCTTCGCCAGCACATCCCGCCCCAGGCCGGTAATCCGGTAGTAAACCGTGCGCCGCACCTCAGCCGTGAGCGGCAACATGGCGCGCAGTACCTCGCCAAGCGGCGCCAGATAGTACTGCGCCGCCCACGCGCCCAGTTCCAGCAGGTGCTCGCTGAGCAGCGGCTCCTCATCGAGCACGGTCTCGAGATACCGCACCTCAAAATCCGGCGAAGCTTTGGCCTCAAGCGCCGTCACCACGCCGATCAGCTTCTCATTGCGGAAGGGCACAATCACCCGCGCTCCGCGCTTCGGTGACTGGCCGAGACGAATGCCGTAGGTGAACGTGTGATCCAGCGGCACCGGCAACGCGACTTCGCAATACGAGAGCATGGGAGACAAGACTCAGTGTAGGGGATGGGGCGGCTTCACTGAGCGAAATTCAAGCAGCTTTACAGACTCCGGCGCGGGGCCCTATGATTCACCTCGCGACCCACGAATCGGAACTTGCTCTCGCCATGTTGAAAATCTCGCTCATCCTCGGAACCATTGCCGCACTGGCCGACGTGGCCGGCGGCTTGGTGCTGGTGCGGGCACGCGGCGTGGAGCGCTATCTGCGCTACTTCGTTGCGCTGGGCGCGGGATTTCTCATGGCCACAGCGCTGCTCGAGATGACGCCTGAGAGCATCCGGCTCAACGCCCGTTTGGCTCCGGCCCTGATCATGGCCGGCTACTGCGCGGTCCATCTGCTGGAACATACCATCAACGCGCACTTTCATTTTGGCGAGGAGACCCATGCCGGCGAATTTGTCTCGACGCGCACGGGCTACTCCGTGCTGGGAGGCTTGAGCGTGCACGCGCTCTTCGATGGCGTCGCCATCGGGTCGGGATTCGCGCTCTCCAATTGGCTAGGCTGGCTGATCTTTCTCGCCATTCTGCTGCACAAGGCGCCGGAAGGATTCACCATGGCGAGCGTGATGATGGCCAGCGGCCGCAGCCGCACGAGTGCGTTTTATTCCGCCGTCGCCCTGGCTGCAGCCACGCTCGTAGGAGTGCTCGTCATTCAACTCGTGCCGTGCTGGGTTCCCTATGGCTTGCCGGTCTCCGCCGGCGTCGCGCTCTACGTGGCCGGAACCGATCTGGTTCCCGAAGTCAACCGCGAGCCGGGCATTCGCATGGCGCTGGTATTCTTCGCGGGCGTGGCCGGATTCCTGCTGCTGCGAATGTTGCTGCCGCAACTCTGAGGACCTATCCAAGAATCCTGTTCTCTATGAGAACGACCGGGCAAACGGAGATAAGGGGCCTCCCACCCTTTCGCAAAGAAAGCGAAAGGACGGGCCAAGGCATGCCGCTGCTGGCGGCGTGGACGCCGCCAGGACAGCCGGCCGGGAGGCCGGCGCTACCCGGCTTCGGGACGATATTCTATTTTTCGTGGCGTATTGCGTTGCACCTGTTCTGGAAGCCGCTAGCGAAGCCCGGTTGAAACGCAAGCGCTTTTCTTTCGAATCGCCGGGCGTTCTTCTCTTCACGCTGCTGGGATTTCTGGTGATGGGCTACCATCCCGGCCTTGAAGACGACGGAGTTTACCTGGCCGCCGTAAAAGCCGATCTCAATCCTGCACTTTTCCCTTACAACGCAGATTTTTTCCGGCTGCAAATGCAGGCCACCGTTTTCGATGGCTGCATGGCGCATTTTGTCCGCTGGACCCGGATGCCGCTTGCGTGGGCCGAGTTGTTCTGGCAACTGGCGGCCCTGTTTCTGATTCTCTGGGCGGTGAAGAAGATCCTGAACCTGCTCTTTTCGGAAGAAAGCGCGCAGTGGGCCGGGGTTGCCATGGTCGCAGCCATGTTCACGCTGCCCGTTTCCGGGACTGCGCTCTATATGGCCGACCAGCATCTGCATCCGCGCACCCTGGCCACAGCCATGATTCTGCTGGCGGTGTGGCGCATTCTCGCCGGCAAGCGCTGGCAAGCAGCGCCATTGCTCCTCGTGGCGTTTCTCATGCATCCGCTCATGGCGGCCATGGGAATCTCTTTCTGCCTGTTTCTGACCCTGACCCTGCACGGCTCTTTGCGTTTTCGGCTGCGTGAGTTCGGAAGTTTCACCGTTGCGCTGGTTCCATTGCGATGGGTCTTCGAGCCGGCCGATTCCACCTGGCGCAAGGCGCTCGACACGCGGAATTACTTCTACCTCTACAAATGGACATGGTACGAGTGGCTGGGCGCGCTCGGGCCACTGGTTTTCTTTGCATGGCTCTGGCGCTTCGCAGAGAAACGCGGAGAGACGCTGCTGGCGCGATTCGCGGCGGCCGTCTTTTTCTATGCCGTCTTCCAGCAGGCATTGGCCATGGTCCTGCTTGCGCCTTCTTTCCCGGCGCGGCTCATGCCCCTGCAGCCCATGCGCTACCTGCACATCGAATATTTCCTCTTCATGATGACGGCGGGCGCGATGCTGGGCAGGTTTTTGCTGAAGAAAAGCGCATGGCGCTGGGCGGTATTTCTCCTGGCTGTCAATGGTTCCATGTTGGCGTGGCAACGAGTGGAGTTTGGCGGCGTCGCGCACCTGGAGCTGCCGGGACTTCAACCGGCGAATCCATGGCTGCAGGCCTTCCAGTGGATTCAGGCCAACACCCCTGTGAACGCGTACTTCGCGCTCGACCCGCACTATCTTGAAGCGCCCGGCGAGGACTTCCACTGCTTTCGCGCGCTCGCCGGACGCAGCCAACTGGCCGATGCCGTGAAGGACACTACGGTCGTCACGCAGGTGCCGGAGTTGGGACCTATCTGGGCCAGCCAAGTTGCGGCCCAGGAGGGTTGGCGGGATTTCAAGCTCGCCGATTTCGAGCGGCTCAAGGCCACCTTTGGCGTGGATTGGGTTCTCGTGGCCTATCCGCAGCCCGACGGCCTTCCTTGCCACTGGCACAACGATGCGCTCGCCGTCTGCCAGATCCCCTGACGAGGAACAGCGGAGTTAGCGGTGCTGGCGGGGTTAGCGGTGCTAGATCGGTTCCGGTGGGCAATCGCGCTTTATGCGCGGCGGGCCGACAACGCCGGTGGGGCCTAACGTAAACCGGGCTTTGCAGATACCAGCCGCATCCGCGAGAATGGGTGAGTCAACACTCACCGGCGCGGATAACGGACATGCTCAACCTGACCCAGCGACTGATTCTCGGCTGTGTGCTCCTCGGCTGCCTTACGGTGGGCCTGGTGTTTGCCGCGCGCCGGGCGCTGGCGGCAAGCGGGCAACTCCCCCTCGCCTGCGCGGCCGTACTGGCGGCCATCCTGATCGCCGCGGTCACCATTGTCTTGGTCCTGCGGCCGATTCAGGGATTGGCGCGCGATGCACATCGCATCGCCCAGGGAAATCTGGAACACCGCGTCGACTGGAGCAGCCGCGACAGCTTTGGCGTCCTCGCCAGCGAACTGAATCGCATTGCGGTCCGTTTGCGCGAGCTGCGCGACACCGAGGCCGGCCGGCGGCAGATGGAGTTTCAGCT
>PLSB01000099.1 GCA_003165005.1 Acidobacteriaceae bacterium
TCGGTGATGCTGCGGCTGGCGCAGAAGGCATTTTATCCCGCTCCCATTCCCTTTCCGCTCTTGCACATCGATACCGGCTTCAAGTTCCGCGAGATGATTGCGTTCCGCGACGCGATGGCGCGCCGGGTGGGCGCGGAGCTGCTGGTGTGGCGCAATGAGCCGGCGATCGCCGCGGGAACCAATCCCATCGCGCTCGACACCAAGCGCTGCTGCGGGCTGCTCAAGACCCAAGCTCTTCTCGACGGCTTGCGCCACTACAACTTCGACGCTGCCTTTGGCGGAGCGCGGCGCGACGAGGAGAAATCGCGCGCCAAGGAGCGCATCTATTCCTTCCGCGACACGGCCGGACAGTGGGACCCGAAGAACCAGCGGCCCGAATTGTGGAACCTCTACAACGCGCGCGTCCATCCCGGCGAAAGCATTCGCGTGTTTCCGTTGTCGAACTGGACGGAGATGGATGTGTGGCAGTACATCCACGAGGAAAAGATTCCCGTGGTCGATCTCTACTTCGCCAAAGAGCGGCCCGTGTTCGTGCGTGGCGATGCGCTCTTGCCCATTGAGCAGGATTTCGTGGCGCGGCCGGGCGAGAAGCCGCAGATGGTGAAGTGCCGGCTGCGTTCGCTGGGCTGCAGCCCGTGCACGGGCGCGATCCGCTCCGATGCCGGCACGATTCCGGCAATCATTGCCGAGCTGATCTCGTTCCGCTCGTCGGAGCGGGCGAATCGGGTGATCGATTTCGACCAGGAAGGCTCGATGGAGATCAAGAAGCGGGAAGGGTACTTCTGAAAGACAGGGAACAGGGAACAGGGATCAGGGATCAGCGAACAGCGAACAGAAAACCAGGACCAGGGACGCTGGGACAAAGAGCTTGGAGGCCAGGTTGGTGGTTGCAGCAGAGGTAGAGAGCAGACGGTTTGAGATTGGCGAGTTCCTTGCGCAGGAGCGCGAGAAGGATCTGCTGCGCTTCTCGACGGCTGGCAGCGTGGATGACGGCAAGTCGACGCTTATCGGCCGCCTGCTCTACGACACGCAATCGGTCTACGAGGACCAGGTGCGGTCGATTGAGGGCAAGGGCACCACGGCGCCGGGGCAGATCGATTTCGCGCTGCTGACCGACGGATTGCGCGCCGAGCGCGAGCAGGGCATCACCATCGACGTGGCCTATCGCTACTTTTCTACTGCCAAGAGAAAGTTCATTATTGCCGACACGCCAGGCCACGAGCAGTACACGCGCAACATGGCCACTGGCGCTTCGACCGCCGACGCTGCCATCGTGCTGATCGACGCAAGCAGGGGCGTGCTGATTCAATCGCGGCGTCATGCTTACATCGCGTCGCTGTTGCGCGTGCGCCACGTGCTGGTGGCCGTGAACAAGATGGATCTGATCGGCTACGACGAAGCTGCGTTTCGCGCCATCGAGCGAGAGTTTCGCTCGGTTCTCAGCCAGATCGCCGAGGATACGGGCACGCCTGTCGAGGCCCACTTTGTTCCTGTGAGTGCGCTGAAGGGCGACAACGTGGTGCATCGGGCCGGAGAAACGTCGGGCGCGATGCCGTGGTATGACGGGCCGCCGCTGCTGGAGCTGCTTGAGGCGCTGCCCGCGGCCAACGATACGCGCAACGGCGGCTTCCGTTTTCCGGTGCAGCGCGTGTTGCGGCCCGATCACACCTTTCGCGGCTTTGCGGGGCAGATCGCGTCGGGCACGGTTCGCGTGGGTGACGGGATCGCGGTGTTTCCCTCGGGGCGCGAGGCGAAGATCGAGCGCATTGTCACCTTCGATGGCGATCTCGATGAGGCCGTTGCGCCGCTTTCGGTTACGCTCGTGCTCGATCGCGAAGTCGACATCAGCCGCGGCGACCTGATTGCCGGCGCTTTGATTGACGGGGCTCGATCCGCGCCCACGGTGGCGCGCAGCGTAAAGGCGTCGCTGGTGTGGATGGATCAGCGTCCGCTGGACACGAATCGCCGCTATTTACTGAAGCACGCCAGCCACACCGTGCCTGTGGTGGTTTCCTCGGTCGACCATCGCGTGGATCTGGGCGCATTCAAGCACGAGCCCGCGCCCACGCTGCGCATGAACGAGATCGGCGCAGTGACGCTCGATCTGCTGCGGGCCATCGCTGTCGATCTCTATCGCGACAATCGTTCTACCGGTGCGCTGATTTTGATCGATCCCGAAACGAACGCCACGGTGGCCGCGGGCATGGTGACGGCCGCGCAGGGCCAGGCGGTTGCAGGCGAGGAAGACGAAACCGCCGCGTGGGGCCGCGTGACCGCGGGCGAGCGCGAGGCGCGGTGGGGCCACCGCGGCGGCGTGCTGGAATTGACCGGGCCCGCGGAGCTGATCGACGCCGTGGAGCGTTCGCTGTTTGCAGTGGGCGCCGTCGCGTGCCGCATCGATGCCGATGATCCGGGTTTCCGGGAGAATCCGCAGTTGCTCGGCGTGGTGGCGGACGCGCAGGTGCAGTCGGGATTGATTGCGCTGGTATCGATCGCTCGCGATCAGGAAGCACTCACGGCAAGCGCGGGCGGATTCGACATCGCGCTCGACGCGGACAACCGCATGCATGCCGTAACGGAAGTGCTTCAACTGCTGCGGCGCGCGGGCATCTTCATTTCCTCGGAAGGGGCGGATTTGTGATGGGAGTTGCGGAGATTTCTGCGGAAGTGAAAGCAAAACTCGACGCGGTGCGGGACAATCTTTCACGCGAGGTGACCGGCACGGGTGACGTGTGCCTGACGTGCAGCTTTCAGGCCGAAGATGTGCTGCTCGCGAAGCTCGCCATTTTGCGCGATCCGCGGATTCCGATTTTGTTTCTCGACACCGGCTACCACTTTGCCGAGACGTACGCCTATCGCGATCGCATGGCGCGTGAGTGGGGGCTGAACCTGATCAATCTGTTGCCGGAAAAGACAGTGGCCGAACAGGAGGCGGAGCACGGTTTGCTGTATCGGTCCGCGCCTGACCGCTGTTGCGGGCTGCGCAAGGTTGAGCCGCTGTTCAAGGCGATCGCCGGGTACCGCGTTTGGCTCACTGGGCTGCGCCGCGAGCAGGCACGGAGCCGCGCCGCGCTTGAAGAGCGGGCGCTGTTCAAGCTGCCCGGCGGCAAACAGGTTCTGAAACTGGCGCCGCTCGCCGAGTGGACCACGCGCGACGTTTGGTACGCGTGCGAACAACTTGAGATTCCGCTGTTGCCGCTTTACGAACGCGGCTATACGTCGATCGGATGCGAGCCGTGCACCACGTTGCCGCTCGATCCCAACGATCCGCGCTCGGGCCGGTGGGGCGGGCAGAAAGTGGAGTGCGGCATTCACATCGAGGCCGCGCCAGAGAAATAGAACAGGAAACAGATAGAAGAGAGGAAGTCCAGATGGAATATGTGATCGGTTTCTTCATCGCCACCTTCATCGCGCTCACCGGCGTGGGCGCGGGCACGGTTACGGTGCCTGTGCTGGTCTTGTTTCTCGGTGTTCCCGCGCCTGTCGCGGTGGGCATCGGACTGATGTTCGCCACCGCAGTCAAGCTTATCCTGGTGCCTGCGCAGATCGCCCGCAAGAATGTCTCCTGGCGCACGCTCGGTCTTATGCTTCTCGGCGGCGTGCCGGGTGTCCTGCTGGGCTCTTTCTTCCTGCAGCACCTGGCCAACGCCCACTCCACCAACACGCTCAATGCACTTCTTGGCGCCATCCTGGTGACCACCGCCAGCTGGCAGATTATTTATTCCTTCCGCCCCATGCGGCAGCATGCACCTCCCGATCGCGGCCGGCTGCTCCCCTGGCTCATGTTCCCCGTCGGCGCGGAGGTAGGCTTTTCGTCGGCCGGCGCAGGCGCGCTGGGTTCTGCCGCGTTGCTCAGCCTCACGACGCTGCTGCCCGCACAGGTTGTCGGTACTGACATTACCTTCGGCTTCGTGATCTCGCTTATCGGCAGCGGCGCGCACTGGTTCTCGCACGCCTCAAACCCCTCACTGCTGTTGCATCTGATTGAGGGCGGCGTAGCAGGCGCAGTCGTCGGAACCGTCCTCACCACGCACATTCCGCGCCGTCCGCTGCGTTTGGTTCTCTGGGTCTGGCTGCTAATCCTCGGCGGGCAATTCCTCTTCAACAGCTACCAGGTGTGGGCCAGCCCCAGCACGCGCAAGAATGCGGCGCCCGTAGTGCACAACCAAAGCGCACCCAACAACGTTCCGCGCGGATGACAAAAGACCCGAGCCCGAATCTCCGGGCTAATCTACGCGTAGTTGGCCGAGAGGATCTGGTGCGGAAGGCGGGACTTGAACCCGCAAGCCTTTTGGGCGCCAGCTCCTAAGGCTGGTGTGTTTGCCATTTCACCACTTCCGCACGGAGGTGGTTGACTCACCATTGCAAGTCTAGTGGGAAATCGCTGCGCGTGGCAATGCGGGCGGTGATTGCATTTGCCCCCATGGTGGAAAAGCGCGTCCCTTCGACGTGCGAAGATGATGCTGAAAGCCTGGAACGGAAGGCTGCTTGTGTAATGTGGCCGGGATTCGTTGAAAAGCAACCGCAGATCCTTCGCCTCCGTTTGCCGCGAGAACGCGGCAAACTCCGCTCAGGATGACAGCGCATAACAGCGGCGAAGTTCGAATACAAGATACTGGCTGAGAGTGCTTGCATGAAACGGGTTCTACTTTCCTGGAGCAGCGGTAAAGACAGCGCATGGACGCTCCACGCCTTGCGCCGCGATCCCGCCATCGAACTCTGCGGCCTCGTGACCACGCTCAACACGGAGTTCGATCGCGTGGCCATGCACGGCGTGCGCCGCACGGTGCTTGAAGCGCAGGCCGCTGCGGCCGGGCTTCCGCTCTGGATGGTTCCATTGCCCTGGCCGTGTCCAAACGAAGTCTACGAGCAGCGCATGGCCGAGACCTGCCAACGCGCGGTGAACGAAGGCGTCGACGCCATCGCCTTCGGCGATCTTTTCCTTGAAGACGTGCGCGCCTATCGCGAGAGGAACCAGGCGCCCACGGGACTCGAGCCACTGTTTCCTTTGTGGAAGATTCCCACCGGCGAACTGGCCCGCGAGATGATTGCCGGCGGCTTGCGCGCGCGCATCTCGTGTGTGGACACGGAGAAACTGCCGGCCAGTTTTGCCGGCCGCGAATTCGACGAAGATTTGTTGCGCGACTTTCCGCCGGGTATCGATCCTTGCGCCGAGCGCGGCGAGTTCCACACCTGCGTCTACGCGGGGCCCATGTTCGCTGCGCCGCTTGCTCTTGAAACCGGAGAGATCGTTGCACGCGACCGCTTCGTCTTTGCGGACTTTGTCGTTGCCAACAAGTGAGCGCGGCGTTCCAGTCCCTAGTCCGCATTTCTCACAGGTGTCTCGACGGCAGGGAAGATAGTTTATTTTCAACCGCCGCTTGCCCTGCGGGGGTCAGGAGACCCCCGCTACAGCCGGTCAGGAGACCGGCGCTACAAATTCTTACCGCGTGTGAGAAATGCGGGCTATTTCCTGCCTCACCGCAGACCGCGCAGCGCTGGATACAGCTTGCGCCACTTTGCGTAGCCGGTTTTGTAGGCCGCCACGTCGGCAGCATCGGGCTCGATGCGCTCGGCCACTTGGATGGCCTGGCCGCATGCCTCGTCGAGATTCTTCCAGTGCCCCGCGCCCACGCCGGCCATCAGCGCGCAACCGAATGCGCCGCCCTCTTCGGCCACCAACACCTCCACGGCTTTGCCGTAGATGCCGGCCTGAATCCTGCGCCACAATGCGCCGCGCGCGCCGCCGCCGCCCAGGCGGATGGCCGTTACCGGAATTCCCAACTCGGCAAAGAGCGTGAAAGTGTCCTGCAAGGAATACGCCACACCCTCCTGGACCGCGCGCACAAAATGCGCGGCGGTATGCTCGACGCCGATGCCGGTGAAGGCCGCGCGTACCTCGGGATCGAGATGCGGCGTGCGCTCGCCGAGCAGATACGGCGCCCATTCGAGACCCTGGCTACCCGCGGGAATTTTCGCCGCGCCCTCGCTAAGCGCATCGTAGCTTTGCCCCGCGAAAAACGTACCGCGCAGCCAGTTCAGGCTCAGTCCGGCGCTTTGCGTCACGCCCATCACGTGCCACAGGCCGGGCACGGCGTGGCAAAACGTGTGCAGGCGGCCTTTGGGGTCCTTCGTCGGCTCGGCCGTGGCCGCAAACACCACCCCCGAGGTGCCGATGGTCGCCGAAACACTTCCCGGCTGCAGAATGCCCATGCCCACTGCGCCCGCGCCCTGATCGCCCGCGCCGGCGGCCACCGGCGTTCCCGCCTTCAGCCCCGTCAGCCCCGCGGCCCCGTCGCTGATGCGCGCGCAAATCTCGGGCGACTCGTAGACCTGGGGCAGCCAGCTCATCGGGATGCCGGCGGCCTCGGCCACCTCGCGCGACCACGAGCGGTGCGTCACGTCGAGGAGCAGGGTTCCGCTGGCTTCCTGCACGTCGATGGCGAACTCGCCCGTAAGCCGGTAACGCACGTAGTCCTTGGGGCACATTACGTGGCGGATTTTGGCGAAGATCTCCGGCTGGTGGGTCTTGACCCACAACAATTTCGTGAGCGTGAAATTGGGCAGCGCGGGATTGCAGGTGAGCTCGATCAGCCGCTCGTAGCCGATCTTCTCGGTGAGCCAGTCGCACTCGGGCTGGGTGCGTGTATCGCACCAGATGAGCGCGGGCCTGAGCACCGCGCCGTTCTCATCGAGCATCACCGCGCCGTGCATCTGTCCGGTGAGCGCGAGGGCCGCAATGGGTTCGCGCGGCTCCGGTGTCGCGGCAAGCGCGCCACGGATCGCTTCCACGGCGGCACGCCACCAATCTTCGGGATCCTGCTCTGCCCATCCCGGGTGTTCGGCGCGAAACGGCGCGTGTTCGCACGAGGCCGTGCCCATCAGTTTTCCCGCTCCATCCGCCACGACGGCGCGCGTTCCGCCCGTGCCCACATCCATACCCAAGAACCACATACTCAGAATCTCCCTTGCCTAAATCGCTTTTCTCCAGCGTCCGCAGCATAACAGCTTGGCCGCATGGGAGAAAAGTGGGGCGGTCACGGATGGTCTTGCCCGCCTGCGGCGATCTCGATCCCGTGCCGCAGCAGCGGCAGAATCGCTTCCAGGCTCTCTTCTGCACCGCGTTTGCTGCCCGGCAGGTTCACTATGAGCGTGGCGCCGCGCATTCCAGCCACGCCACGCGAGAGCCACGCATACGGGTTGCGCTCGGCGCCCTCTTGGCGCATCGCCTCGGCCAGTCCCGGCGCTTCGCGGTCGATGACGCGCCGCGTGGCCTCGGGCGTGCGGTCGCGTGGCCCCAATCCCGTGCCGCCCACGGTCAGCAGCAGAGCCGCGCCCTTGCGGCTGAGCTCTTCAAGCGCCGCAGCAATCGCATCTTCGTCGTCGGGGAGCAGCGCCGTTTTCACTTCGGCCTGCGGCCACTCGCGGCCGAGCAGTGCGACCACCGCCGGACCCGCCGTGTCGGTCATCTGTCCGGCCGCGCAACGGTCCGAGATGGTGAGCACCGCAAGCAGCATGGATTCATTCTATTGATCCGGGCAGACTGGGTGGGACCTTGCTTTCCCATCCTTTCCGCAAAAAACGCGGAAAAGATGGGGCACGGAAGCCTCTCTCCAAGGGCCGGATTATTTATTTTGGGATCTTCCGCACCACGGCCGCGGTCTCGTCATTGCGCGGTGTTCTCTTCCCGCACGCGCACCAGCAAGCCTCCGAACTCGTGGCGGAATGCCACGGTGAGCGTGTTTTCCCCATGCATCCGCGAGCACAGCTGCTCGTCTGAGATCTCCGACTCGGGAACGGTCATGGAGGACGGCGGCAGCGACGTCTTCAGGATGCCCGCGATCATGTTGACGACTTCCCGCGTGGCATCGAGCGTGTCCGCCTCGACCACCGTCTCTACCGGTTGCAACAGCATCGCCGCAGTGGTGGCCTGGGCCAGTTCCTTTGCCATCCGCACCTCGATGCGCCCGTTCCACTCACCCTTGAGATTCACGCTCACGACCACATGTCCGGGGTTGACGCAGAATTCCTCGGCAAATGGGACCGTTTCCATCTGCATGCCCAGCATCTGCTCCCAGAACTGCGCGTTGGCGCGTACCAGCGACTCCTCGTCGAGGTGAAACTGCATGCAGGAACCCTCAGGTTTTCGGCTGGCCCTTTCCAGGGCTTCTGGTATTCCTATCGGGCTGATTTCCTTCGGCGTTCAGTCTGCTGTCCGAACCATGGTCATTCAAAAGGTGCTCTGCGCGGGACACGTGGAAACCATGTGATATAAATCACCTTCCGCAGTGCTCTCAAGCACATCCCAGCCCTCTTGCCGGTGCCACGCTCTTGGCATACGAGGTGTTCACCTTGCGGGATACCGATGCTTTCCGCTGGACGCATCCGGAAACCATCCTCGTCGCCACGGACCTGAGCGATCTGGACCATCTGATGCCGTTTGCCTTCCAACAGGCTGGCGATGCCGGGGCCCGTATCCTCCTCCTGCATGTCCTTTCCACCACTTCGGCCTTTACTGCGGACGCCACCGGCATGCCCTACTACGACGTTGCCGGAGCTCTGGACACTGCGGAGCAAAGCATGCGTCCCTGGTGCGAGGCTGGCGAACGCCGCGGGATTCGTTGCCAGGCCCTGGCCCGCGAAGGCGATCCCACCAGGCAAATTGCCGCCGCCGTCCGCCAGTTTCATGCGGATCGCGTGCTGGTTGGAACCCGGAGCCGGAGCAAGCTCGGTAAGTTGCTGATCGGCTCGGTGGCAGAACAAGTGCTGCGCTCGGTCTACCTCCCGGTCATTACCGTGGGCCCCGAGGCTCATCTCCCGGCGGATGCGGGCGAGGAACGTGTCGTCCTGCATGCCTCCACACTCGGAGAGACCTCTCGTCCGAGCGCAGTGCTTGCCTGCCTTGCGGCCATTGCCAAAAAAGAAAAACTTGTGCTGCTGCACGTTCTGCCGTCCATCTCGGAGATGGAGCGCAAGGGCCTGCCGGCGGGAATGCATGCCTCGGCCATGCTTGAACTGCGCATCCTCGCCGCGCAGATTGGCGCCGAAAGCTGCCCCGCCGTCGAGCCGGTTGTGGCCCACGGCAATCCCGCCATTGAGATTCTTGCCCTGGCCGACGAACGCCGCGCTAACCTCATCGTGCTCGGCGCCACCGAGCGCTCGGCGTTTGAGAACCTGGCACGCGACCGCACGGTCTACCGCGTGCTGGCTCACGCCCGCTGTCCCGTGCTCACGCTGCGCGAGCCGCAGGCCATGCCGGAACTCACGCACGCCGTGTCCGTCAGCGCGCATCGCGGCTGATCCAGGCCGTAAATGGTGTGATCGTGCTACCCCACCATCGAGCGTTTTCGATTCACTTGTTGACATCGCCAACATCGTGCAAGGTGGCTTTTACTTCCACTCCACAGACGAAGACCTGTCTGTGGGGACCTTGGATCGGAAAAAGCCACTTGGCATTGTGCATTCTGTAATGAGCAGAATCGAAAACGCTGTAGGATCTGTGCACACGATCAGGACGGCAGCAACGCTCGCCGATCAAACTGCGGCGCCGTCACGCTGCGTTGTTGTTCAAAGATCAAGCTCCCTCCCGAAGCGCGACGTGGCCTGAAGTCTTATGAGAGGAGGCACGCGTAAACGGCTGCAGCCGTTTCAGGCAGCGTTCGTGCAGATAGCGCAGTTGGCGCAGCAGCCCCAGTCCGTCCTGCTTGCGGCCGCCGGCATGCGCCGCGTGGATCTCCGCCGCCAGCACGTGGAGCTGCCGATGCAGGGTTTCGATCGCCTGGAGGGACGGCGACATGCCCCCTGCGGAAAGCCCTTGCGCATCGAGCCATGCACTGATGCTGCATTGCCCGGGATCGAGGACCGGCGGCGCCGGCCGTGTGCCCTGCAGGTATCCAAGAAAATACCCGTACCAGGCGCGGTGTTCCGCCACGGCGAACAGCGCTGCCCGATTCGAGGCCTGGACCTTCGGCACTTCGACCCACCGCGGATCGGCGCGCCACCCGGCCGCCCAGGCTTCGAGTTCCCTGGCCGGCATGGGCTTGGCGATTCCGTATCCCTGGGCGCAATCGCATCCCAACTGCAGCAACATCAGGCCGTGATCGACCGTCTCCATTCCCTCCGCGATCACCTGCCGCCGGAATGCCTCGGCCAATCCCAGAACGCCCTTCAGGATGGTCAGGCTCTCCGGCTCATCGAGCATATCCCGCACAAAGCTCTGGTCGATCTTCAGCACGTTCGCCGGCAGCCGCTTCAGATAGGCAAGAGACGAGTAGCCGGTGCCGAAGTCGTCCACGCTGATAAGAACGCCGGCTTCGCGGCAGGCCGCGAGCACCTGAGAGCTGAGCGCCACATTCTGCAGGGCGCTGGTTTCCAGCACTTCCAGCTCCAGGTGCGATGGCTTGATGCGCGGATGCGCTTGCAGCCGCGCGCACAGGTTGCTGACGAAGTCCGGATGTTGCAATTCGAAAGCGCTCACATTCACGCTCACCGGGAGCTCGAATCCGTTTTCCTGCCAGGCTTCCATTTGGTTCAGCACGCTCTCGATCACCCACCGGCCCACCTCCACGGTCAGCGGATGATCCTCAATCACGGGCAGAAACATGCCTGGGGGCAGCAATCCGCGCTCGGGGTGCTGCCAGCGCAGCAGGGCTTCTGCGCCGATTACCTGGCCGGTGCGCATGTTCACCTTGGGCTGGTAGTGAAGCACGAGCTCATTCGCCGCCAACGCATAGCGGACGTGCTCGATGTTCTCATGGCGGCTGCGCGTCATCAGGTCCTGGCTGGGATCGAAGATGCTATAGCGGTTCTTGCCCGCGAGCTTAGCTTCGTAAAGTGCCTGGCTGGCCTGGCGCAACAGCGTATCCGCGTCCACATCCTCCGCCTGCGGATAAAAGGCCACGCCGGCGCTTGCCGTCACCCGCAGCGATATATCGCCGATCTCGACCTCCTCGGCGGCGGCCGCGAGCATGCGCGTCAAGGTTGTCAGGCAGGCATGGCTGTCGGGCAAATCCAGAATCACGGCGGCGAACTCGTCGCCGCCCAGCCGCGCCAGCGTATCTCCCTCGTGCAATGCCTGCTTCATCCTCAAGGCCACCGCGCTCAATATCGCATCGCCGCTCGCGTGGCCGTAGCT
Organism: Acidobacteriaceae bacterium; assembly: GCA_003165005.1. Lineage (GTDB taxonomy): Bacteria > Acidobacteriota > Terriglobia > Terriglobales > Acidobacteriaceae > Telmatobacter. Next base: position 11,135 of record PLSB01000099.1, read on the forward strand.
GTCGTTGATGGCCTTGAAGCCGTCGAGATCGAAACATGCCACGCCCAGCAGTTGACTCCGCCGGCGCGCCTGCGCCATGGCCTGGCGCAGCCGGTCGGCAAGCAGCGCGCGGTTCGGTAGCCCGGTCAGGGCATCGTAGTGCGCGGCCAGTTCCAGTTGCTGCTCCTGTTTCTTGACCTCCGTGATGTCAGTGGACAGGCTGACATACTGCTTCACCTGCCCGGCGGCGTCGCGGATGGCATGAATGTTCAGCATCTCCGGATAGATTTCCCCGCCCTTTGTGCGGTTCCAGAGCTCGCCCGACCAGAGCCCGTCGCGGACCAGCGAATCCCACATGTTCTTGTAGAAATCCTTGCCGTGCAGACCGGATTGCAGGATGCGCGGATTTTGCCCCAGCAGATCCTCTCGCCTATAGCCGGTCATGCGCGTAAATGCGTCGTTCACCTCCAGAATTATGCCGCGAGGATCGGTGATAAGAATGCCTTCGCGGGCGCCGGTGAAGACCGTGGCGGCCAACCGCAGCCGTTCCTCAGCCTGTTTGCGCTCAGTAACGTCCTCGCTGAAGATCACAATGCCGCCCACAGAGCCGTCGTCGGCTCGCCAGGGAAGAATCTCGCGCCGCACCCACAGCACGCTTCCATCCGCCAACTTCAACTCGCGCTCCCTGACCTCCAGCCTCTCGCCGGCAAGGCAGCGCTGGTGTTCCTCCCGCCAGCTCTCTGGAAGTCCGGGGAAGAACTCGTAATGCGAATGCCCGACGATCTCGGCATCGCCAAGGGAATGCATCTCCAGCCATCGCCGGCTCGCGGCCAGGTAGCGCATCTCGCGATCGAGCATGGCCAGCGCCGCCGGAGCGTGTTCGATGAACATCTGCAGCAGCTCTTTGCTCGCGGCGATTTCCATCTGAGCCCGCTTCCAATCCGTGAAGTCTTCGACAAAGAGGATGATGCCGCCTACCACGCCATCGGCGGTCCGCCAGGGAACCACTTCCCACCGGGCAAATCGCACCGTTCCATCGGCCCGTTCGAAGCAGTCCTCCTCGGCGTGCGACGATTCGCCCGCCAAACCGCGCCGGTGCGCCTCCTTAAACCGTTCGGAAAGGTCGGGAAAGATCTCGTAATGGTGGTGGCCGATAATCTCCCGTCCCGCGAGACCGTAATAGTCCAGCCATCGCCGGCTCACGGCAAGGAAATGCAAATCGCGATCGAACATGGCCAGGGGCACTGGGGCATGCTCGATGAACAAGCGCAGCAGTTCCTTGCTTTCGCCGAGCGCAGCTTCTGCCTGCTTTCTTCCCGTAATGTCCTGGATGGTGCCGTGCATCGTCACTGGCCGCCCTTGGGCGTCGCAGGTCAATTCACCCCGGCCGTGTACCCAGCGCCCCTCTCCGTCGCTCGGCCGGACGATGCGGTATTCCCTGTCGAAAGGCTTGCCCTGGCCCAAGACCTCATGCTGGAGATAGGCGCCCATCGCCTTACGGTCACCGGGATGAATGAGATCCAGCCATCCGCCGACTGTGCGCACGTACGTGGCGTCGATGCCGAAGACCTCGTCCATGACGGCCGAGCTCGTCCACATCCCCGACGCGATGTCGAGGGCATAGCTGCCAAGTCCCGCAATCCTCTGCGCCTGCCGCAGCGATTCCTCGCTTTCGCGCAGTCTCAGCCGCGATTCGATGTGCTCGGTGATCTCCGGCGCGATGCAGAGGATGCCGATGATCTCGCCGCCAGGGCCATTGATCGGGTATTTGCGATTGTCGAACCATCTCTTCGACCCATCCCGGTGCTCGAGCTGCTGGATCTCATCCACGCGCTGCCCCTCGGCAAGCGCCCGGCTTTCCATTCGGTAAGCGGTGTCGGCCAGGGCTTCCGAGCGGATGTCGTAGTCGGTCTTGCCCACCATATCGGCGGCTTCAGCGGCCGATTCCGTATACTCGGGCACGCTCCGGCTCGCAGCCAGGATCACATGATTGTGGTTCTTCAGGAAGATGCAGTCGCTGGTGTGCTCGATCAGGGTTTTGAAGCTCGAGAGCAGATGCCGATCACCGGGCTCATTCACCTTCCGCGCGTCTTCAAGTGTCAGTTCGAGCTTCGGCGGACCCTTGCGCGCGCGCCGTTTTACGTATCGCCCCTTGCAGCAGCGGATGCGTCCGTCGGCATGACGGATGCGCAGGTTGACCGAGCCCGTAGTGTCGTTGCTATCCGGAGAAAACAGGGATTCCGTCAGGCCGGCATCCTCGGGGTGGATGCGATCCTGCAATTGGACCTTTGCGGTGAGAAAATCTTCCCGGGTGTAACCGAGCAGGGACTCAACGCCTTCGCCGGCAGAGACGAGCCGGAGCGGAGCCTCCAAAACGAAGCAGAAAGCTGCATCGGTCATTGTCGCCGCACCATCTGCGCCGGTCTGCCCTCGTTCGATGCAGCTTATCATTGCAAATCTTCAAAAAGCCATGAAAATCGCAGGGACTACGCCATTTCCGAAAATGCAATAGCCGCACGCGATACGTCGCCCGTGTGGCGAAGTCCGGCACAACTTTCCGGCAGAACACAGTCCTATCGCTTGCGCCGCCGGCGTCGGAACGTTTCTTGAGCTTTTTCCGCCCACCGTACGGCTGCGGCCCAACCACTCTTTCCGGCGCGCAGCGCACCTCTTTGCCGCCGCGGCAACATCTGGAGCTTCTGTAGGAACTCCGCCAACATCGGATGTATTTTTGCGAAATTCCCCGCCCGGGCCGATTTGAACTCTCTCCCGTGCAAGTTATCCACGGATTTTTTGTTGCCTCCAAGGGTTCCGCCCCATTTATCCACGCCCACACCCGGCTGGAACTTGGCATAATCGCAGCAAGAGAGCTTCCTGCGTGACTGTTCGAGAATGTCGTGGCGGGATGGGGAGCGCGCAACTGCATTCTGCGATGCGGAATCGAAAACGCACCCCCCGGAACCTGCCTCGCACCACCTTTGGGAGCACACGAGTGAGCACCTATCGGCGTCAGGACGTTTTGCGCATCTTCGAGATCGGGCCCCGTCAATTGCAAGCCTGGGAACGGGCCGGATTGATTCCCCAACAAGAAATTTACAGCTTTCAGGATCTGGGGCAACTGCGCATTCTGTGCGTGCTGCGCGCCGAAGCCGTACCCGCGGCCTCCATCCGCGAGTCGATTCTGGCCATGAAGGCCGTCTCCGGCATGGCCAACCCGCTGCTTGAAACCCGCGTGATGCGTACCGGAAGCCGCCTCGCCTTCCGCCATCAAGGCGCCATGGTCGATCCCGTCCGCGGCCAGTTGCTCTTCGACTTCGAGCGCGGCGGCCAGCAGGAAGCTGTCACGGCTGCTATGGAACCCGAGCCGCTGCGCCGCCCCGCGCCGGCCGGACCGCGCGTCATTCAGGAGCGCTTTCTGGCCGCGGTGCGCGCCGAGGAGAGCAGCGATAAGCAGCACGCCATCGCGCTCTATGAGGAGATTCTTTCGCTCGATCCCGACTACGCGGCCGCCGCTATCAACCTCGGCACCATTTACTTTCACCTGCGCCAGTACGGCCGCGCCGAGGAGTTTTACCGCCGCGCCACGATTGCCGATCCCAGCTACGTGCTGGCCCACTTCGATCTCGGCAACGTGCTCGACGAGCTGGAGCGCCCGGACGAGTCCGTCGCCGCCTATCTCCAGGCCGTCACGCTCTCGCCGGGCTACGCCGACGCCCACTATAACCTGGCGCTGGCCTACGAGCGCAGCGGCCAGGAACGTTATGCGCTTCGCCACTGGCGCGCCTACGTCAAGCTCGACAACCACGGCCCCTGGGCCGATCACGCCCGCGGCCAGATCCGCAAGCTGCTCAGCCGCGAGACGCTCGCCATCGTCTCCCGCGCCAACCGCTTCATCGCCCCACGCAAAAGCAGGGCAGCGCTGCGGCTGGCGTAACGCGCACAAGCGTCCCGTGCCCCATCCTTTCGCGCTTTTTGCGAAAGTGTGGGACAGCACAAAGCACAACATCCTCTGTCAATTCAGCACAAACAATGGGTGCCCCATGTCCCGACTTTGGGACGTGGGATGGTACGAGGGCCTGCATCTACCGCTTGAGTGTCCCACTCTTATCGCGTCTTTTTTCCCGGCCAGCGTAGGGAAGGGTCATCTCAGCCAACGTCCGTTCGCTTGGCCGCCCGCGCCACCTCGGCAATATGCTCCGGCCGCGTGCGGCAGCAACCTCCGACGATTTGCGCTCCCGCGCGAAACCACTCGGCCGCCTGCGCACCAAACGCCGCCGCGCCCGTGGTCCCAATCCAGCAGCGCCGCTCGGCATCCCATCCCTCGCCGGAGTTGGGATAGACCAGCACAGGCTTGCTTGAAGCGGCGCGCAACTCGGCAATCAGCGACGGAATCCACTGGGGCGGAACGCAGTTCACGCCAATGGCCACGGTTTGCGGAAACGCGGCCACAAGCGCGGCGCAATCGGCCACGCGTTCGCCGTGCGACACATGCTTTTCATCGCGGCAGGAAAAGCTGAACCAGGCCTGCAGTTCCGGCCAGGGAGCGAGCGCCTCGCCCACGGCGCGCGCCTCCTCGAGCGAAGGGAAGGTCTCGAAAGCGAGAAGATCGGGCCGCTGCGCACCACTCGCCTTCGCGAACACCTCGATGCGCTCACGGTGAAAGCGGACCAGATCGTCAAACGAGCATTCGTAGTTGCCGTGATACTCGCCGCCGTTGTGCAGGGCCGCTCCATAGGGACCAAGCGAGCCCGCCGCCAGCACGCGCCGACCCGGAAACTCGGCGATTGCGGCGCGCGCCAACTCGACCGACCGCAACAGCGCCCGATCGGCACGCTCCGCTGTGAGGCCCACCTCGCCGTAGCCCATGCGCGAGACCTGGTAGCTGCACGTGGCGATGCATTCCGCGCCGGCCTCAATGTAGGCGCGATACACTGCGACCAGCTTCTCCGGCTCGTCCTCAAGCACGTGCGCCGACCACAGCGGTCCGTCGATGCGCGCGCCCTGATACTCGAGCTCGGTGGCGAGGCCGCCGTCGATGACGCGGACGCCGCGCAGAATTGCGCTTCGGCCGTCACCCTTCTCTGTCATGAAACGATGGTAACGCCCGGCAAGGGCGCCCAAACGATAGATGCCGGCGTTCGTGCTATCCCACGTCCCAAAATCGGGACGTGGGGCACCCCTTTCCGTGCTGAGTTGAATGCAGGAAAAGCAAAGGAGTTCGCACTGCCTCGCCTGGGCGGCGATCCCTATTAGTTGGCGTCTTTCTGGCGGGTGGCCTTGACGGCCGACAGAATCCCAATGCCGATCATCACGACGGCGCCGACAAGAATCCAGTGCGAGGGCATATGCACCAGGTGCGCGGCGTACACCAGCCCGGCGATTACGATTGCGAAGCCAGCAGCATAAAGTCCAAACGACATGTGATCTCCTTAGCCTGGTAGTGCGCAGTTAAGCAGAATCTTGCACACTATTCCAGCCTCGCACCGCGAGCGAACCTGGTCTGAGCAGTTCAGACCAGCGGTTGCGTTTCTGATGCAAGCTCGGAGCGCCCTTCTGCCTTGCCTGTCATGGGTTCATCGTATCGCCGGTAAGATTGACGGACGAACAGCCTTATTGCGGCGTCCAGCCCTTAGGCAGTTCATCTTCTGGGTCGGTAGGAGCGTCAGGAACCATTGCCAAATAGTGCTCTAGGCCCTTGCCGGCATTTGCCCCACGGCGCTTGAAGAAGTCCGCTGCCGTTTCCACGACTCCGATTTTCTGCGCTAGCGCGGACGTAACCCAGATGTCCAGCGACACGCCGTCTTCTTGCGCCAGTTCTTCGGCACGCTTCAACAACGATTCCGGAATTTGCAGTGCGCGCATAGTCATGTGTTGCCCCAGGGGTATGGCTAAAGGCTAATTCTATTGCGAGTCCGAGATTCGTTGAAAGACAACCGCAGATCCTTCGACTCCGTTTGCCGCCAAATGCGCGGCAAACTCCGCTCAGGATGACATTTCATTTATGCTGCGAACTTTGGAGGCGGAACACTAGAAGCTAGGAGCTAGCAGCTGCCTTTACACCTTCTGCGTCCTCTGCACCTGGCGCACGCCGCCCACGCGCTTCAGGCCCAGCACCATGCGGTTCAGGTGGCGCACGTCCTCGGCCTCGACGACAAACTCAATGATCGCTTCGCCCTCATCGTCGCGCTTCAGGTCCACGCCGCGAATGTCGGCATTCTCGTCGGAGATCACCGCGGTCAGTTCCTTCAACATGCCGGTGCGGTCGTCGCAGTAAACGGTGATCTTTACCGGGTAGCGCTGCGCGCGGTCTGCGGCATCGGCCACGCGCGACCACTCCACGCTGATGCGCCGGTCGCTCTCGTAGAGCAGGTTCTGCACGTTGGGGCAGCTGCGCGCATGCACGGCCACGCCTTTGCCGCGTGTCACGTAACCCACAATCTCCTCACCGCGAATGGGGTTGCAACATCGCGCGCGGTAGACGAGCAGATCGTTCTGGCCCTCCACCTGCAACGAATCGGAGCTGGTGAGTTGCAGCCGGCGCATGGCGTCGGTGGCGCCCGCTTCGCCCGGTTTCGGTTGCGTGCCCGGCACTTCGGCAGGCGGAGCGGCAAAGCCCGGAGCCACCTTGCTCAGCACCTGGTGCGCGGTGTTCTGGCCCAAGCCCAGCGAGGCCAGCAGATCCGAGGCCGTGGCCACGCCGAACTCCTGCGCCACGCGCCCCAGGTCCCGGTCGTCGATCTCGGTCATGGGCACCTTGAACTTGCGCGCCTCGCGGTCCAGCAGCTTTCTGCCGATCTCCACCGCTCGCTGCCGCTGATCCTCATTGAGCCAGTGCTTGATCTTGTTGCGTGCGCGCGGACTCTTCACAAACGTGAGCCAGTCGCGGCTCGGCTTGTGATCCTTCTGCGTGACGATCTCGACAATGTCGCCGGTGCGCAGTTTCGTCCGCAGCGGCACCATGCGCCCGTTGATCTTGGCGCCCACGCAGGTGTTGCCCACCTCGGTGTGAATGGTGTAAGCAAAGTCCACCGGCGTGGCGCCGGCCGGAACCACCACCACCTTCCCCTTGGGCGTGAAGGTGTACACCTCGTCGGGATAGAGGTCCATCTTCAGGCTGGAGAGGAACTCGTTGGGATCCGTCATCTCCTTCTGCCACTCCACGAGCTGGCGGATCCAGTTCAAGCGCTCTTCGTCACGGGCCGTCACCGTGGCGCCGCCCGCCTTGTACTTCCAGTGCGCCGCAATGCCTTCCTCGGCGATGCGGTGCA
>PLSB01000067.1 GCA_003165005.1 Acidobacteriaceae bacterium
GCACATACTGGCCGATCTGGAACTCCCGCAGCTTCTCGATCACCCAGGGCCCGATGAAAAGCGCGATCAGCAGCGCCGTGAGCGAGGCAAACGCCGTGCGAAACGTGAGGTAACGGAAGATCCGGAACGGGTGAAAAAACGGAAACAGCTTTTCGTAGAGAAGCCAGTAAAGCAAGTTGCCTCCACTGCCGGTTTGATGCGGAGTTTCAGGATGATTTTACAGGCTTGGGGGTCGGCGGGCGGGACAGATCGCGCCAAGCCGTCGATCGCTAACCAAATGCGCTGTCATCCTGAGCGACCGAGCAAGCCGGCACGGCGCAGCGAGGGAGTCGAAGGATCTGCGGTTGCTTTTCGGGATGCGAAATCAACACACCTGCAAAGGATTAGCTCCAGTCGCCGCTTACGTCAGCAACTCGGCCGATCCAATCCAGTACTTCAGCCTCATTGGGATCGCTTGCGAGCGACAAAGACTCCCGTTCGCACTTCCTGCGGAAACTTTCCGAAGAGGTATCCGGAAAGCGTAGCTTGACCCGCGTTGGCCCAGCAGCGCGGAGCGCCTCGCCCCGCTTGAGCAGCCGTGTTGCCGCGGGATCTCTCTTCATTTGCATGGGCCTTCTCATCCAGAATGAGCCCGAATCCGTGGTTTGCGCAACATCGGCGCCGAAAGGGGCCTAAAATGATTCCATCCGCATGAAGAAACCGATTCCTAAGTTCAAGAACGAAGCCGAAGAATTCGAGTTCTGGTCCTCGACCGGGCCGGGAGCGGACTCGACGAAGTACATTGACTGGTCTCAAGCCAAGCGCGCAAAATTCCCCAATCTCCGGCCCACGCTGCGCACCATCTCCGTGCGCCTGCCGGTGGCAATGATCGAGGACCTTAAAATCCTGGCTAACCAGCGCGATGTACCGTATCAGTCGCTGCTCAAGGTGTTCCTGGCAGAGAGATTGGCAGCGCAGCGTCACGGGTAGCGGACTGGCTAGCCCGCATTTCTCACATGCGGCGAGAACCTGTAGCGCCGGTCTCCTGACCGGCTGTAGCGGGGGTCTCCTGACCCCCGCAGCGCAGGCGGCGGTTGGAAATGAACTGTTTTCTCTGCCGTTGAGAGATCTGTGAGAAATGCGGGCTAGGGCGTGGATGAGGGCGCGCGGGACCGTACCGGAAGGAAATGTCTTCACAAAAAAAAGGCGGCACGAACGGTCTAGCTGTTCGTGCCGGGAGGCCAGTGACGCAAACTACTTCCGGCTTGGAGAATCCTCTCCACAACCGGAATAAATACACGATAGCATAGATTTGGAAAAATGCAAATACAAAATTCTAAATTTATCTTTTGCGAACCTGTAAACAAACCTTTCAATAGCGCGTCCAACGCAAACCACACGACAATGCCATCTTCGGCGCCATGCGGGGATGAGGAGGCGGAATTCCCGCCGGCCGTTCGCATCTACAATCGATCAAGTCCTTTCTTATCAGTTGTTTCTTCAATAAATCTGCATTTCTTGCGGCGGCGTCTTGCGTGGACCTTCCAAAGAATTCAGTTCTGCATTGGAGTTCTGGGGAGGGCGTTGCCTCGCTCATCGTAACAAAAGTAACCCCTCCCTGTGGAAAAGCAGGGCTAATACAGATTTGCGGAGAAACGAAAAGCTCCTTAACGAAGCCTCAAATTCCCGCATGGTGGAACACGGTTGCCTGGATCCTTACTCGGCGAGCCGCTGCGCCTGCGCTGCCAAATCGAAGTCCTTCTGCGTAAGGCCACCGGCATCATGTGTGGTCAGAGCCAGACGCACGCGGTTGTAGCGGATATCGATATCGGGATGGTGCCCGGCCTGCTCAGCCAGCTCGCCGACACGGTTGACGAAGCGCATGGACGCCACAAAATCGTTGAATTGAAAGGTTTTGACGAGTTCGCCGGCTTCGATCTTCCAGCCCTCAAGGCTGGCCAGGCGCGATTGGGCTTCCAGCGGGGAAAATGGCTGCATGGGCTCGACTCCTCTATTGATAGGACGAGCGGGCCGGGGACGAGGTTGCACGGAAGCGAATCAGTTGATGAAGGGTCGTGGTTGCCGGGGCATCCGTCGCCGCCCCAGCCGACTTGGCCTCCCGATCCTGGAGTTTCGCGGCAGAATCCCCGTTCCTGGCCCCCTACTGGATCTTCTCGTCCTTCTCCACCACCAGGGTCGTGTTCACCATGTGCATCTCGATCGGCAGCCCGCCGATCGTCGTGGCTACGCCTCGCGTCAGGGTTTCAAAAGCGCTCACCATCGTGGCATCGTTCCATGCACCGTCGGAAACCACAAAGGCGAGGGTCGTGCCGTCGTCGTGCCGGACCAGAAAGACGTTGACTCCCTTGCCCGTGAAATACCCGAGCGTTTGCAACTGCTGGCCGAGCGCCTGCGCCTGGGCGAGGGTCGCGTTGCCCTCGTAATAGACCGCGTCGCCGCCGGTGAACTGCGCCTCGCCCACGGTCGATGTCTTCTCGACATCCTGCTTGGAGTCCATCAGCTGCAACTTCACGGGAAGGCCGCCTACGGCGGAAGCCACCTCGCGCACAATCTCCTCAAACGAGGCGAGCGCCCCGGCCTGGTTCCAGTAGCCGTCCTGGACCACAAACGAAATCGTGGTGCCGCCGGCGCCCATATCCAGCAGCACCGACACTCCGCGATCCTGGAAGTATTCGTCGGTCTTCAGCGCATTGCCCAGCGCCGTGGCCTGGTCCTGCGTGGCCGTGCCGGAGTAGATCACCTGGTCCTTGGTTCCGATCGTCACCGTGGTGCCCGTACCCGTTCCCGTTCCCGCTCCCGTTCCTGCCTGCGCGGTGATCACCTCGTCCTTTTCCACCGTCTGCGTGGTATTCACCAGGCGCATGTCGACTGGCAATCCGCCCACTGTCGTAGCCACGTCCCGCGTGATGAGCTCAAAATCGCTCACCATCGTCGCATCGTTCCAGGCGCCGTCCTGGACCACATAGGAAATTCTTGTGCCGCTTTTTCCCATGTGCAGCAGGACCGTCACACCGCGATCCTGGAAGTAACTGTCGGCCTTCAGCCGATTGCCCAGCGCCGTGGCTTGGGCTTGCGTGGCCGTACCGGAGTAGATCACCTGATCCTTGGTTCCGATGGTCACCGTGCCGCCTTTGTGAAGGTAGTAATAGACACCGGCGCCCAGTGCAATAAGAACGACCACAGTCGTAATGACGGTGCGAAGGGCCGAGTGCTTAGGGGCCGGCGGCGCCATCAGTGGATAAGGCACATACCCAGGGGGAGGCGGCGGATACGCAACCGGCATTGGCGGAGGCGCATATTGGTACGGCGCTGCTGGCGGCACATACTGTGCTGGCGCTGCCGTTGGCGGATAAGCTGCTGTGGTTGACTGAGGCACATACTGTGCCGGCGCTTGTGCTGGCGGCGGGACGGCTTGCGGGGCTGGGGCCGCTGCGGCCGCCGGAACGCTTTGCGCGTCACCCGCGGCTCGCACGGTAGCTCCGCAATTCTTGCAAAATTTTTGGTCCGGAAGGGACTCTGTGCCACAAGAAGGGCAAAACATTGCGATTCTCCTATCCTGAAAATGCGTTCAGCGGGAGTCTCTGCAAAATATCACTCCCCAACCGCAAAGTAAAGCCATTCCGATTTGGAGTAGCGGGCCAGCTTGAAATCGTCGCGAAAGGGCACGACTTTAGTCGTGCCGCAAAGGCGCCAATATGGGGGCGGGCTTTAGCCCGCATTTCTCACAGGCCGCTGAAAATCGTACCGCCGGTCTCCTGACCGGCTGTAGCGGGGGTCTCCAGACCCCCGCAGAGCGGGCCTCGGCCGAAAAACGGGCCATTTCTCCCGCCGTCGAGACATCTGTGAGAAATGCCGGTTAGCCCCCGAAACGATGCGATCTGCTGCTGCGTTCAGCCCAGTTGGCTCACCTTGACCTTCAGCGACGCGAAATCCGCCGTCCCCAGGCCGCGCGCTGCCGCCATCGCCAGATACGGCAACTTATCCGCGTCCAGATTCCAGTACGCCTTGGCCACATAGGCGTCGATCGCCACCGGGTCCGTTCCCGCCACCAGCGTCTTTTTCAGCGCCACGTCCTCCAGATTCCCGCCCGTCGGCCCGTTGCGCAGCAACACGCGGTAGCAGTCCAGAAACGTGAGCGTGGGCAGCATGAAGTTGGCCAGATCGACAAGGCTCTGGTGAATCTGCTGGTGCAGCCGGTTGCGCTCCCCGCCCAGAATCCCGTACCAGTTCTTCATGCCCAGCGTGGCGCCGGTCAGCACGTGATGTTTCGCAATGGGCAGGTTGATCACCTTGTCGGCTTCGAGAAACGGCGTGAAGACGGGCCAGCTTTTCAGCACCACGCCGCCCATGTCCACCTCGCGGAAACGATCGGGATCGGGCAGGATCACCTCTGCGCCCTCGGCCCGCGCCGCCGCCTGAATGCCCGAGCGCTGGAAGCACCGCTGCGCCTCGTTGCAGCTCACGTCGGTCACAATCACGCGCTTGGCTCCCGCCTGCCAGCACTGCCGCACCACCTCGGCCACCAGATCGGGATTGGTGTTCGCGGCCTGCTCCGGCATGCGGTCCCACGCGATGTTCGGCTTGAGCACCACCACATCCTGCCTGCCGATAAAGCGGCCCATGCCGCCGAGATTCTTGATCGCCTGCTTCGCCAATTCACGCGGCTCACCGCCCTGAACTACAGTCATCTGCGGCCACTCGGCATCGGCCGCCACCCGATGATCGCGCCTGGCCTGCTCGGCTGCGCCGGGAGTGGGACGGCTGCTGCGCTCGCTCAGCCAGAATGCCGCGCCCGCCGCGCCCGCCGCCACGCCGCCCACGCGCAGTAGTTGCAGCAGCGCCTCGCGCCGCGTCAAGCCAAGGCGAGGGTGCCCCATCCTTTCCGCGTCCTCTGCGGAAAGGGTGGGACTGCGAGGATCCAAATTGATCTCCGCAATTTCCGTCTCCGAATTCTTCTGGGCTTCGCCTTCGCCGGCCATCGCCGCCCTCCTCGTTATTGATCCGGCCCTAAAATACTGCCCCCGTGCCCCATCCTTTCCGCGTTTTGTGCGGAATGGGTGGGATAGCATGACACTCTTTGAGGGCCGGATCAATAGTCCCTCACCCGCGTCCCCTGCCCGCCACACATGAAACGGGAGTTGCTTGCCGCCGTCGGCCTGGCTCCGCTAACCCAGCTAGTCCGTTGACTGCATGAATTGGTAATCGCCGGATTGTAGCGCCGGCCTCCTGGCCGGCTGTAGCGCGGACGTCCTCGTCCGCGCTTGTCCATAATGAATTACCAAATCATGCGGTCTAAACACTAGCACCGCTAACCCCGCTAACTCCGCTAACTCCGCTCTTTCCTTCTACACCTCAACCAGCCGGATGCGTGCCGGATCGCACGTACCCAGCCCATGCGCCGCATCGGCCGCCGTAGCAATATACACTGGCTTGCGTCCCGCCGCTTCGAGCGTGGGCACTCCCGCCGCCGCGCGTTGCTTTTCAATCATTCCCCAGGCCGTATGATCGATGGCCACGCGGTCTTCGCCCACCACCAGCGCGTTCGGATACCACAGCCGCTCGGGATGGAAACCGGGCCCGCCGTCGTACACCGACGAGATCGCGTCGCCCACCGTGAACCAGACCTTCTCGCGGATCTCGGCGATGCAATTCAGGTCAGCCACCCCGGGATTGCAGCCCGTGGCGTGCAGCAGGAAAGGCTTATCGACCACGCCGTACATGTTCTTCATCGAAAAAGTGACGCCCGCCAACTGGTGATCCTTGAGAATGGGCAGATTGATCACCATCGCGCACTCGCGGGTAAGAATCTTGGCCAGCCTGATGCGCGCGCTTCCCCACGCCGCCTCCTGGTCTTCATACCCCGCCACATCGTTTCCGTAGCAGCGCACGCGGCTCGCATCGGTCGCGATCGTCATGCCGCAGGCCTCGAGATCGCGCGCATTGCGGTCCCATACCACGATGTTGCCCGGCTTTACGCCGGCCTGTTGCAGGCGCTCGGCAACCGCTAGCGTCAGCGCCGCATGGGTTGAAATGCCGCGTCCGCCCAGCCCATTCACCTTCAGGCCGATGGTTTTTCCGGCAAGAATGCTGGCAGGAATCACGCTCTTCCACGCCGCCACCGGCTTCTCGCGCCCGGTGTAAGCAGCCATCGCCTTGTCCAGCAGGTTCAGCACCTTCTGCTCGTCGGGCTGCGCACCCGAGCCGTCGAGCGACGCATCGCGCGCAACCACGACCTTCGATTTCGCCATCGGCGCCGCCAGCGCCAGCTTCTCCGCGGCAGCCGAAGTGCTCAGCAGCACCGCGCCCGTCGCTGCGTCTTTCAAAAACTCCCTGCGACTCTTCATCGTTCCCTTTCCTTGTACCGCCGGTCTCCCGGCAGCTTTGTACCGCCGGTCTCCTGACAGCTTTGTACCGCCGGTCTCCTGACAGCTTTGTACCGCCGGTCTCCTGACCGGCTGTAGTGCGGGTCTCCCGACCCGCACTCTTCCGAGAATCAGCGCGAAATCACGAGGACAGAAATCTACAGCCTCGCCTCCACACCATGGGCCAGCGCGAGCAATGCCTGCCCTGTGCCCGGCGTGGACTCGTAGGCCACAATGCGCACCAGGCACGGGCCTTTGCGGAAGGTCACACTCTGCGCGTACTCTAACCCCGCGTCGCCCACCTGCACGTTCTTTGCGCCGCTCGACGATCCCGACTCCAGAATTTTCTGCGCCCCCGCGGCATCCTTCATGGTGTAAACGTCCACCACTGCTTCCAACTGGCCCTGAAACTTGTAGTCGGACGTGGAGGTCGAAACCACGCCCGCCGCAAGATACTGCTCGGCATCGCCGTCGATGTACTGCCAAAGATCCTTCGCGGCAAAGACGCGCGTGTCGCCCGCTTTCTCCCATCCCGCCACCGCGCCCGACGGCGGAAACGGATCGACAGCTTTCTTCTTGCATCCCGCGCTCGCGGCCAACACCGCAATCGCAATCACCGCAACCCCCAACTTCAAAACTTCTGGCCCAAACCTTCTCAACTTCAGTCTCCTTCACTTGCGGGTTAGCAAAATCTGGCTCGAGGGGGAGCGGCTTTCACCAATACTCGTGACATAAATGGCGGGGCGATCCTGCAACGGGCAGGCATATTCGCAGGCGCCGCAGCCCACGCAGCGGCTGGGATCGACGCGCGGCTGCTTGAGCGTCTTGGCCTTGCCGGCGGAATCCACCACCTCGGCTTCCTCCACATAAATCGCCTTGGGCGACACCGGGCACCACTCCTCGCACACAATGCAATCGGTGGCCATGGCCCACGGCAGGCAGCGCCCGCGATCGTAAAACGCCAGTCCCAGACGGATGGGCTGATTCTGCGCCGAACCCACACCCACCACCCAGCCTTTTTCCTTGGGCGAAATCTGCCAGATGGCGCCGGTGGGGCAAACCTCCGAGCACAGCACGCAACTCGGCTCGCAGTAACCGATGCGCGGCACGAGCGTCGGTGTCCACAGTCCTTCCAGGCCGGCCTCGACGAGCGTCGGTTGCAGCGCATTGTTCGGGCACACCTTCATGCACTCGCCGCAGCGAATGCAGCGCGAAAGAAACTCCGGCTCGTCGAGCGCGCCCGGCGGCCGCAGCAGCCGCTCGTTGCGGCTCTTGCCCAGGCCGGTGTTGGCGCGCAGCAGCGGCACCGCGACCGCGCCCGCCGCAAGGCCCGTCAACGTCCGCCGGCGTCCCAGGTCGGGCGACGCCACTTCCTTTTCTTTGCGGAAGAAGCGGAACCCAAGCGCATGATCGGGGCAACTGCCCACGCAGTTCATGCACATCAGGCACTCGGACTTGCGCCACGGCGCGCTGCCGATGGGGTCGTCGCCGCCCTGGCAGTCGAGCAGGCACCGGTTGCAGTTGTTGCACGCCTCAGGATCCTTGTGCAGCCCCAGCACCGACCATCGCGACACCGCGCCCAGCAGCGCCCCCAGCGGGCAAATCGCTCGGCACCAGAACCGCGTCACGCGCAAACTCATGGCCAGGATCGCCAGGAACAACACGCCCAGAAAAAGCCCCTGCGTAAAATGCGTCTGCCGGAATTCAAGCAGGAAGGCGCCCAGCACCGTATGGATGATTCCGCCCGTGGCCTTGATCGCCGCAATGTGACTCGTCTCCATCGGAGTCAGCACCGCGCGCGCCACGTAGTTGAATGCCGGCAACAGCGAAAGCCCGATGGAGCGTACCAACAAACTAAATGGATCGAGCCAGCCGATCACCATCGACCCGCAGGCCGCGGCCACCAGGCCGGCCAGCAGGACTACATATTTGATGGTCTGCCAGCGCTTGTAGCGATTGGACTCAATGCGCCGCTTGCCGCGCTTCGCTTCCGACGGCCTGCCGCCCACAAAGTGCTGCAGCGTGCCCATGGGGCAGATCCAGCCGCAGAAAAAGCGCCCGAGAAACAACGTGGGCACAAGGATGATGAGGCTCCACAACAGGCCGCGATAGAGCGCGTGGCCAGCCAGGGCATTGGTCAGGGCCACCAGCGGGTCCCACTCGAAAAACAGCCGCACCGGCCCGCGCACATGGATGTCGCTGGTCGTGCCCGGCATGGCGCGCAGCGCAGTAAGCACCAGCAGCAGCAGGAAGAGCAGCAGAAAGAAGATCTGCGAAGTCCTGCGCAATCGCTGCCATCGGGAACCCGTCACGCACTCCTCCGCACCCCGCGTTTGAGCGTGAAGCTCAGGGAGACTCAAGCCGTAATGAACGATCATCGGCGCTGAGGGGAGAGCCTAACAGTGATCTGGATCACCTTTTGCGTGAATGATTGGCACAGCAAGACTTAACAACCATTCCATGGGTAGCGCCGGCCTCCCGGCCGGCTGTCGTGCGGGTCTCCTGACCCGCACATAGCCATTGGTGACCCCTCACAGATGGTTGATCAGCGACGCGATACACGCCGCGCCGAATCCGTTATCGATATTGACCACGGAAACATTGGGCGCACACGTGTTCAACATGCCCAGCAGCGCTGCCACGCCGCCCAGCGACGCGCCGTAACCCACGCTCGTCGGCACCGCAATCACCGGCGCATTCACCAGTCCGCCGACCACGGTGGGCAACGCGCCCTCCATGCCCGCGCACACGATGAGCACCCGCGACGACTGCAATGTGTGCTGCTGCGCCAGCAGCCGATGGATGCCGGCCACGCCCACGTCAGCCACCAACTCCACGGTGTTGCCCATCAGCCGCGCCGTCACGGCAGCCTCTTCGGCCACGGGCAGATCGCTCGTTCCGGCGCACACCACTCCTATAGTTCCCTTGCCCGCCGGCGCGTCGGTCTGCTTGAGCGTAATAGCGCGCGCCATCTCGTGGAACTCCGCGCGCGGCGCCTGATCGTGGGCTTCAGAAGCCCGCACCGCTTCGTACACCTCGCGCGACGCCCGCGTGGCCAGCACGTTGCCGCCGGCCTTCGCCATGCGTGCAAAAATCGCCGCCACCTGCGCCGGCGTCTTTCTTTCAGAAAAAATCACCTCCGGCATGCCGGTCCTCAGCGCGCGATGATGATCGAGCTTGGCGAATCCCATATCTTCGAAGGGCAAATTGCGCAGCCGATCCAGCGCATCGGCCACGCTCGTCGATCCCGTTTGCACTTCGTTCAACAGCGTTTCAATTTGCGCGCGATCCATCAGCTTTTCCCCTTCAACGCGAGTCCCGATTCCGCCCAGGCCCTCATCGCCGCCTGCATCACCTGCTTCAACGGAACCTTGTTCATGCGCGCCAGATTGCGGCACATCTCGTACTCGGGCTGTGCGTTCGCCACCTCGCCCGAGGGCCATCGCGCCACCTTCATCCGCACCTTGCCCCACTCCGTCTCCACCTCGGAGAACTCGCGATCGAGGGCCATTTTATTCTCGAGCCGCCAGCGCAATCCGATCGTCGTCGTCTCGCGCAGCAGCAGATCGCGCAGCGCCGGCAGTTTTTCCGGACTCGACAGCACCGTCATCTGCACGCCCGTGCGGCCCTTCTTCATTTGCACGGCCGCGCGGTAGACGTCCCACGCGCCCGCTTCCAGCAGCAACTCGCTCACATAAGCCAGCAACTGCGGCGTCGAGTCGTCGATCACCGTCTCAATGACCGCAATCGACTCCTCCGCCTCAGGCACCGCGATCGGCTCCGCTCCAGCCGTCGCATCGTCCGCTTCGCCCACCAGCAGCCGCAGCAGGTTCGGCTCACCCGGCGTGTTGCGCCCTCCGGCGCCGTAGCCGCGCGCCGCCACGCGCATCGCCGGCAGCGGCCCATACCGAACATCTAACATGCGCAGCAGCGCCGCGCCCGTCGGCGTCACCCGCTCCATCGGAGTCCCGGCCGCG
Organism: Acidobacteriaceae bacterium; assembly: GCA_003165005.1. GTDB lineage: Bacteria > Acidobacteriota > Terriglobia > Terriglobales > Acidobacteriaceae > Telmatobacter. The sequence continues at coordinate 10,340 of PLSB01000067.1, forward strand.
TACACCGGCGCATCGCCCAGCAGTGACAACGTCGCCGGCGCAGGCACCGGCAACGTGCCGTGCTGGCACTTCACCGTCCCGCTGCCCACATTCAACGGCGACGCCATCCACCGATCCACATCGAGCGCCTCGCACCCGGCTGCCGCGCACACGATATCGACAATCGTGTCCACCGCGCCCACCTCGTGAAAATGCACTGTCTCGATCGGAATCGAATGAATCGCCGCCTCCGCCTCACCCAGCAAATGGAACGCCCACGACGCCCGCCGCTTCACCGCGTCCCCGAGCGGCGCAGCCTCAATGATCGCGAGAATCGCCGACAGCGGACGATGCGCATGTTCGTCATGAGGATGTGGGTGTTCAGTCTCGTGCGCGCGATGCTCGTGTGTGTGTGAGTGTGAGTGTGCGGGTTCTGCTCCCTTGCTCCCTTGCTCCCTCGCTCCCTGGCTTTCTGTTCCCTGTTCCCTGTTCCCTGTTCCCTGCTTTTCTGTTCCCTGTTCCCTGTTCCCTGCTCCCTGCTCCACCACGTCGACTTTAATCCCCGCCAGCCCGCCGCGCTCCACCTTGCGCATCTCCAGCCGTGCGCCCACATTGAGCGCCGCCGCGGTTGCTGCAAGCATGTCGAACGGCACGCCCGCATCCACCAGCGCGCCCAGCAGCATGTCGCCGCTGATCCCGGAAAAACACTCCAGATAACCGATTCGCATCGCTCTGTGATTGTATACGACGTGCTGTAGCGCCGGTCTCCTGACCGGCTGTCGTGCGGGTCTCCCGACCCGCACAGGTGTGCCAAACGAGCACTCCTTCGGCGGCGTGGACGCCGCCGGTACAGCCGGTCAGGATACCTGCGCTACACTCGTGAGCGCCTCGCGATTGCCGCGTGCTTTTTCTTGCCGCCTGGGGCGAGGTTGCTCCGGCTGACTTGCTAACTCGCTAACTCGCCGATCGCTCTACGCGCCCTTCCGCGCCAGCACCTCAACCGGAAGCACCGCATTCATTGACCCCGACCGGAACCCCGTGCAATCGAGCGTCACATACTTGAATCCGGCCTTTTGCAACGCCGCCGCAATCGCGTCCATCATCTCCATCGCGAGCGCGCGCGGCAGCTCCTCGCGCGCAATCTCCACGCGCGCCAGCTCCCCGTGGTGCCGCACGCGCAGCTCGCGAAAGCCCAACTGCCGCAGGCTCTCTTCGCCGCGTTCTACTTGTTCAAGTACTTCGCGCGTCACCGTGCGCCCGTACTCCACGCGCGACGAAAGGCAAGGCGCCGCGGGACGATCCCACACCGGATAGCCGGCCGCCTGGGCTAGCGCGCGCACCTCCATCTTGGTCAATCCCGCATCGGCCAGCGGCGCCAGCACCGCGTGTTGTTCCGCCGCGCGTTGCCCTGGGCGATAATCCCGCGTGTCGTCGGCGTTCATGCCATAGGCAATATACTCAAATCCCCGCTTCGCACCCAGCTTTTCCATCACCGCGAAAAGCTCGTCCTTGCAATGGAAGCAGCGATTGGCGTCGTTGCGCGCGTACTCCGGCCGGTCCAGTTCCTCGGTCGCAATGATTTCGAGCGGCATCCCGAGCGACTGCGCAAACGCGCGCGCCTGCTCCAAATCGCGCCGAGCCAGTGAAGGCGAATCGGCCAGCACAGCCAGCATTCGCTCACCCAGCACGCGATGCGCCGTGGCCGCAAGAAACGCCGAATCCACACCGCCGGAGTAGGCCACCATCACGCTCTTGAGTTCGCGGAGCCGCGTTTCGAGCGCGCGCAGCTTTGCCTCCGCGTCTGCCAATCCGGCCTCCGCGTTCGCCGCTGCTCCGATCTCGGGGATCTTCGCCTCCGCGCTCGCCATGGCTCCGATTATACCGTTGCCTCGTTTCTTTCGATGCCCGCCGCCGTCCATCGGTCACGATTTATCGATCAGGGCTCAACGATCAGGACTCATCGATCACGGCCCGGTTGCTCCGGAAACAATGTGCGACTCCGAGCGGAACCGGTGATAGTTCGTAAACAACACATCGTTGATGTTGCTTGCAAAAGGAACCGGCGTGTGCGCCGTGTTCGCATACTCGAAGACATCGAAATACCGGTTCATCGCCACGGCGTGAACCGGGCAAACATAAGCCACGCCCCCGATCTCGATCGAAGCAAACTCCACCAGCATGAAAGTTTCCCTGAAGAAACCAGGGCCGCTGGTCGTTGCCAGCAACGTCATGCGCCCAATCACGCCGCTGGCCGGGTCGATCGCGATCTCGCCATGATAAGCGGGCAACTCGGGCGGCTGATCGGGCAAGGTCAAGGCAAAGTGGGATCTCTCGCTCGGCACCGCGTAGCTAAAAACTGCCAGAAGCCCCTTGGGTTCCCGCTCCCAATGCTCCCAGACCATCTTGTCCTGGGGAATGTCGAGAACAACCAATCCCAGAAACGCTCCAAATTCGCCGTTGGTGTCCATTTGCATGGGTGCGGGGCGCGCAGCGGCAGCCGGTGCGGGAGAATTCGCAACTTCCATTCCACCGCGATAGGTCACTTCCTGGGTGAATGACCCGAGCCAGAAAAGTTGCGGCTCCTGGGAATCGTTCGCTTGCGCCGGACCCAGCGCCTCGTATCTGAACCGCCGGCTTCGCGGCGTCTCGTGGGGATTGCCCATCAAATCCGGCGGATGCAGATTGGATTTCGTTGTGAATGCAAACCACGTGGTGGTGCGATTCGCGAAGAAGTTTGGAAACCGGGGCAAAGTTTGCTCCACGTAATCCCAGGCGCGCGCGAGAATCTGCTTTCCGGTCTCTGCGTCGGGTGGTGGCGGCCGCGGCGTCTCCGCCGCGGGAGGCGCGAGAAACGCGGAGGCGTCGCCCACCGCCATCAGGGCCTTCCGTGAGCGATCTCCGGGTAGATCGGCCTCCCATTGCGCCAGCCGCGCCGCGCCGGCGCGCTCCGTCAGTTGAACGCCCGCGATCCGGCGCGCCACCTTGACATCGTCTTGTCCGTACATCTGTTTCAGCAGATCTTCCAGTTGATCGACGCTCAGATGGGTCGCCGCCGCAGCCGGGGCCGCAAAAATTGCCGGCGCAGCCGCGCACGCGAGCAGCAGCATTGCCCCTATCCGCGCGCACTCCGTCAGCATCTCAACGCTCCGGCTCATGCCGCATCATTATATAGAGGATCGAATTCCCTCACCCACTGCCGCAACTCCCCGCTCCCCGCCGTTTGACGGCCTCGCCCGCGCACAATAGCTTGGAAGAGAGCGGCTTTGCGCGCGAATCCCGCTCACACGCTCGAGGAGTTTGGATGCATTTTCCCTTTTTTCGGATTTTTCCCCGGCTTGGGGCAGGCTTTCTCGGTGTGGCGCTGGCCCTATCCGGCGTCCACGCCCAGGATCTCAAGAGTTTTGAGCAGCGCACCACCGTCAAGGTGCTTCCCAACGGGCTCACGCTCATCGTTTGCGAGCGCCATGAGGCGCCGGTCTTCAGTTACACCACCTTCGTCGATGCCGGCGGCGTCAACGACCCCTCCGGCGAGAGCGGCCTCGCGCACATGTTCGAGCATCTGGCCTTCAAGGGAACCACGCAGATCGGCACCAAAGATTACGCCGCCGAAAAAATCGCGCTCGATAAAGTCGAGGCAGCCAACGACGCCTACGAGGCCGAGTATCTGAAGCCCATCGGCCGCAGCGAGGAAAAGCTGAAGGCGCTGAAGCAGGCCTTTCTCGACGCCCAGGCCGAGGCTGAGAAATACGTCATCCCCAACCAGTTCACTGAAGTTGCCGAAGCCAATGGCGCGCACGATTTGAATGCTGAAACCGGCCGCGACGACACGCAATACTTCTGGTCGATGCCGGAAAACCGCCTGGAGCTGTGGGCGTGGATGGAGTCCGGCCGCTTGGCCGATGTCGTGCCCCGCGAATTCTACAAGGAGCGCGACGTGGTCATCGAAGAGCGGCGCATGCGCGTTGACTCCGATCCCATCGGGCGGCTTGTGGAACAGTTCGCGGCCACGGCCTACGTGGCGCACAACTACAAGCGCGGCGAGATCGGCTGGCCCAGCGAGGTCAGCCACATCACCGCGACCGAAGCCATGGCCTTCCACAAAAAGTATTACGTCGGCTCCAACGTCGTCGTCGCCGTCGTCGGCGATGTCAAAGCCGAGCAGGCCATGCCCATCCTCGAAAGGTACTTCAGCAAAGTCCCCGGCGGTCCCAAGCCCGAGGACATGACCACCGTCGAGCCGAAGCAGTTCGCCGAAAAAACCGTCGTCATCCGCGAGGACTCACAGCCCTTCTATATCGAGGGCTACCACCGCCCCAGCTACCACGACCCCGACGACGCCGTTTACGACGCCATCAGCGACATCATGTCCAACGGCCGCGTCTCGCGCCTCTATCGCAGCCTGGTCCGCGACCAGCGCATCGCCGCGGAGGCCGAGGGCTTCAGCCCCTTCCCCGGCGATAAATATCCCAGCCTCTTCGCCTTCTACGCCGTCCCCCTGCCCGGCCACACGCCGCAGCAGATGCGCGACGCCATCCACAAGGAAATCGACAAGCTCAAGACCACCGACGTTACCGACGAGGAGCTCCAGATGTACAAGACCCGCGCCCGCGCCGATCTGCTCCGCGGACTCGCTGACAATCAGGGCCTCGCCAACGCCCTCGCCGAGTACCAGACCCGCTACGGTGACTGGCGTCAGCTCTTCCTCCAGCTCAATGAAGTCGACAAGGTGACCAAGGCCGACATTCGCCGCGTCGCCAACCAGGTCTTCGTCACCAGCAACCGCACCGAGGGCTGGATCGAAACCGCCACTCCATCCCCAACCGCGCAGAGTGCCGGAGGTGCGCAATGACAAATTCCGCCATGCGCAAACTCTCGCTCACCCTCGCTCTCGCAGCCGTCGTTCTGGCGCCGGCCATCACGCCCGCTCAGCAGGCCAAGCCCTGGGAGCAGATTCCCGTTCCCCCGCTCGCTCCCTTTCATCCCCAGCAGCCCAAGCGGATTGAACTGAAGAACGGCATCGTCCTCTTCCTCCAGGAAGATCACGAGCTGCCCTTCGTTTCCGGCTCCGTGCTCATCCCCGGCGGCGAACGCGACGTCGATCCCGCCCAGGCCGGCTTCATCGATCTCTACGGCCAGACCTGGCGCACCAGCGGCACCGCCAAAATGGACGGCGACGCCATGGACGACCTGCTCGAATCCAAGGCCGCGCACATTGAGACCGGCGGCGACGTCGACTCCACCGCGCTCTCCTGGAATTCGCTCAAGGGCGACGCCGATCAGGTCTACGCGCTCGCGATGAACCTGCTCTTCCATCCCCAGTTCAATGCGGACAAGCTCCAGCTCGCCCTCCAGCAGGAGGCCACCGGCATCGTTCGCCGTAACGACGACGAAGCCGACATCGCCGGCCGCGAGAGCTCCAAGCTCGTCTACGGCGCCAACAGTCCCTACACGCACCAGCCTGAGCTAGCCACCATCTCCGCCGTCAAGCTCGCCGATCTTCAGGCCTGGCACGACCGCACCCTCACCGGCAAGCTCATCATCGGCGTCTTCGGCGACTTCGACTCCGCCGCCATGGAAGCCAGGCTCCGCGCCACCTTCGAGCCGCTTCCGCCGGTCAAGCCCTTGCCCACGCGCCACGACGACTTCGCCGGACCCAAGCCCGGCCTCTACTTCATCAACAAGGAAGACGTAAACCAGTCCAACGTCGAGATCGTCGGCCTCGGCACCACTCGCCGCAATCCAGACATCGCCGCCCTCGCCGTCATGAATGACATTCTCGGCGGCGGCTTCAGCAGCCGTCTCTTCCAGAAGGTCCGCACCGAGCTCGGCCTCGCCTACGCCGTCGGCGGCGGCCTCGGCTTCGACTACGACCACACCGGCGAGTTCCGCGTCATGGTCCTCACCAAGAGCCCCTCCACCGTCGATGCCACCAAGGCCGTGCTCCATGAGATCGCGATCCTGCCCACCGGCGGCTTCACCCCCGTCGAGCTCAAGCGCGCCAAGGACGACATCCTCAACTCCTTCCTCTTCCGCTATGACACGCCGGAAAAGGTCCTCGACGAGCGCGAGCGCCTCGAGTTCTACGGCTACCCCGCCGATTACCTCGAAACCTACAAGACAGCCATCGAGAAAGTCACCCTCGCCGACGTCGATGCCGCCGCCAAAAAGTACGTCCACCCCGCCAGCCTCGCCGTTCTGGTGGTCGGAAACGGGCCTGAGATCAAGCCCGGCCTCGACACCCTCGATCTCGGCCCCGTCCATCCCATTGACGTCACCATCCCGGGCGCTGGTGGCCCACCCGCCGGCGCGGAGAACCAACAGTGAGCAAGCAAGAGAACGCCCCCGCACTGAATCCCAGGCTGGCCGTCGTCATCATGGCGGCC
>PLSB01000096.1 GCA_003165005.1 Acidobacteriaceae bacterium
TACCTCATCAGCCATTTTCAGACCGGCCTGAAGAACCTGCTTGATACAGCGATTCTGAATAGCTCCGACTTTCACGAGCAAGCCCTTATTGAAAAGTACAAGAAACTCGACGAGATCCCGTTCGACTTCACGCGGCGCATGATGTCCGTACTTGTCGAGAATCCCGAGGGCAAGGCCATCCTCCTGACCAAGGGCGCTCCGGAAGAGATCTTCCATCAATGCTCTCAATTTGAGCTTGACGGGAAGTTGTCACCCATGGACCCCACACTGATGAAAGGGTTGAAGGACCAATATGCAAGCTTGAGCGACGATGGATTCCGGGTTCTGGCTGTTGCGGTAAAAGAGTTGCCCGGGAAGACCTCCTGCGCAAAAGAAGATGAACACGATCTTGTGCTGAAGGGATATGTCGCATTCCTCGACCCGCCCAAGCCCACCGCTGCAACCGCAATCGATGCGCTGCACAAACATGGTGTTGCAGTAAAGATTCTCACCGGCGACAACGACCTGATCAGCCGCAAAGTATGCCGTGACGTCGGACTTCCCGCAGACCCGATGCTGTTGGGCGATGACGTCGAGAAGATGTCCGACTCCGAATTGGCCGAGGCGGCAGAGAAGACAACACTCTTCGCCCGCCTCTCTCCCGCCCACAAGCAGCGAATCGTTCGCGTCCTGCGCGGCAAGGGGCACGTTGTGGGATTCCTGGGCGACGGGATCAACGATTCTCCCGCACTGCGCGCCGCGGACATTGGCATCTCGGTGGATACCGCGGCTGACATCGCAAAGGAATCGGCCGATCTGATTCTGTTGCAGAAAGATCTGATGGTGCTCCAGGGAGGTGTCATCGAGGGCCGGAAAGTCTTCGCCAACATCATCAAGTACATCCGCATGGGAGCCAGTTCCAACTTCGGAAACATGTTCAGCGTGTTGGGGGCCAGTGCCTTCCTGCCCTTCCTTCCCATGGCCCCGATTCAGATTCTCACCAACAACATGCTCTACGACTTCTCGCAGGTCCCAATCCCCAACGATTCGGTGGACGACGAGCTGGTCGCACAACCGCGACCTTGGAAGATCGGAGAAATTAGGCGGTTCATCCTCTGCATCGGACCCATTAGTTCGATCTTTGACTACACGACTTTCTTCGTCATGCTCTATCTCTTCAAATGCTGGGATCCATCCCGCGCTCCGCTGTTTCAGACGGGCTGGTTTGTTGAGTCCATCATGACGCAGACTCTCATCATTCATATCATTCGTACGAATAAAATTCCTTTCTTCCAGAGCCGTGCAAGCTGGCCGTTGTTGATCACAACATTGACCATCATGGCCTTCGGCGCGTGGCTGCCATATTCTCCGTTGGCCTCATCACTGGGCCTCACCCACCTGCCCGCGATGTATTGGCCGATCCTCCTGCTTACGCTCCTCGCCTACGCGGGCCTTACGCAAGGCGTCAAGGTTTGGCTGTTGAGGATGAAATGGATTTGAATGGGCATTCGTTGTTCTTGGCGTTCATCGATTGCACAATTGATGGGACACCGTACAATACAAATGACGATGCGCTATGCGCATCTGGCTCCTGAGCACAACCAGGGAGCGATAGAAAAGCTGGAATCGCCGTAGGAAGAGGTGGCGACTCAACTGGCGGCCACGGATTCTGTGGCGATGGATCAAGAGGCTATGATTTCCGCAAGTTAAAGCAATATAAAGACTTAACAGATGTGCCGGGATGGCGGAACTGGNNCGACCCCCCCTCCCGGCACCAATAAGTCATTTATTATCAATATTTTACATGAATTGACCATTATGCGCCCGAAGCAGCGTAAGTTACGTTAAATGAATCAGTTGCGATCAATCGATAGTAATAAAATACTTCGCAAATGGTGAGCGCGACTGTAGAGTTGCTGTGCCTTCAGGCACGGCCCGCAGTCTTAGTCCCGCCCAAGTCAAGCCGCCACTCAAGCCACATCCTACTTAGGCCTTGCCATAAATCTCAGGCATTGACTCTTGCGTGCATGAGTAGGTGTGACTGCCATCACATCTGCGTATTAGTGAGCTAAATCACACTGTATTCCTGATCGAGATTTCAGGCTGTGACGAACAACACCAATCTCGATTTCTGGAGACTGCACGGGCTTAGTACGTTCGTCAAAGATTGGTCATGGGAGATTTCATGAGACACCGCATATTACTTTGCGCGGCTACATTCGTTGCCGGAGTTTGGGGAGTTGTTCCCGACGCCCTGGCGCTTCCGAGTTACGCTCGCCAGACTGGTCTGCCGTGCAGCGGCTGCCACACCACGCCGCCGGAGCTGAACAGCGCCGGGAGGCTGTTCAAGGTGATGGCTTACATTGATCGCAGTTTGAACAAGAGCATCACCGCCGAACCCGACAAGCGCCGCGCACCCCTGAATATGCTCGAGACGCTGCCGCTGAGCGCCTTCTTTGAGACCTCGATGACCAGCACCAAGGTTCCCCAGCCAGACACACAGAATTGGAACTTCCAGTTTCCGCAGGACTTCTCGCTTTTCCTTGCCGGGGCCTGGACATCCCACATCGGCAGCTTTCTGCAGGTTACCTACAACACACAAGATGACCACTTCACCGCGGACAACACCGACATCCGCTATGCCAACAAGACGACGCTATCGGGCAAAGAACTGGTCTACGGCCTGACTCTGAACAACAACCCGACGCTGGAAGACTTGTGGAACAGCACCCCGGCGTGGGGCTATCCATTCATCGCTCCGAACGGTGCTCCAACCCCTTCGGCTGCGCCGATCATCAACGGGAGGCTGGCTCAGGATGTGGCGGGATTGGGCGCCTACACCATGTGGGACCAGCACGTGTACTTTGCCGGAACCCTTTACCGCTCCGACCACGTCGGCGATGCCCAGCCGACAACCGGAACATGCTGCACGTATAACATCCAGGGTGCGGCGCCCTACTGGCGATTGGCATTTCAGCAGAACGCGCGAACTGCAAGCCTTGAAGTAGGCGCCTACGGCATCCATATGAAATCGACGCCCGGGGCCGTGAGCGGGGCGGAGGACAGCTACACCGACTTTGGTCCGGACATTGAATATGACCGGACCTTTGGCAAGGATGTTCTCTCGCTGCGCGGCACGTATGTCCGGGAGAACGCTGCACTGGTTGGAAGCGCTGCAAATGGAGCTGCCGACCCCGGTCCGCATCATCTCAATGCAAGCAACGTGAACGCCGAATACCATCTTGGCAATCGTCTCTCTGGAGCGTTGGGCTGGTTCTTGACGGACGGCACCAACGATCCCCTCTTGTACCCTCAAGCCGCAGTGTCGGGCAGCGCCAACGGGGGCGCCAGAAGCGAGGGAATCTCGGCAAACGTCTCCTATTGGCCATTTCAAAACGTCGACCTTGCCGTTCAGTACACCGACTACACACGATTCAACGGCGGCTCCACAAACTATGACGATGCAGGACGCAACGCTAGCAACAACAATACCGTTTATTTGCTGGCTCGTTTCGTTTTTTGATACGGGACGAAATGCACGACGGCGGGCCAACCAGAACCCTCAACGATGTATCACCAGGAGATCTTATGAAGCCCATTACTCTCGCAGCACTCGCGGCATTTGCCGCTCTCAGCACCGCGGCCTTTGCCGGCACCATTCACGGTAAGGTTTCCGGCGTCAAGGGCGAGTCGGTCGTTTACGTTGAAGCCGTTGCCGGCAAGACTTTCCCCGCGCCTTCGCAGCACGTCACCATGGACCAGAAGGGCCTGATGTTCGTGCCCCACATAATGGCCATTCAACAGGGCACGACGGTCGAATTTCTCAACAGCGACAGCGTCGCACACAACGTCTTCTGGCCTTCCATCAGCGGCAACAAGAAGCTGGGCCACAACTTGGGCACCTGGCCTCAGGGTCAGCGTCAGTCGTTCAAATTCGACACCCCCGGCATCATTCCGCTGTTCTGCAACGTGCATCCAGACATGAACGGTTACCTGATTGTCTCTCCAACGCCTTACTTTGCGACGACGGATAAGACCGGCGCCTACAAGATTGACAACGTGCCGGACGGCGCGTACACCGTGACCGCCTGGAACGAAGGCGCCAAGAGCAAATCCAATCCAGTGAATGTCGCCGGAGACGCCACGGCCGACTTCACGCTCAGCAAGTAAACCCACGGGCGGCAGAGTCTACCTTTGCTGCCCGCAGTTTCTTCCCCCGGCGGGGGAGGTCCCGCAATGCTCGAACGCTTCATCGACAAGAAAGTTGACCGGGATTGGCTGAATACCAACTTCCCCTGCATGGTGGCCTGTCCCGCGCACACTAATGCCGGCCGCTATGTTGCGCTGATTGCCGAGGGAGAGTTTGAACAGGCCTACCGCACGGCGCGTGAGCCCAATCCCATGGCGAGCATCTGCGGCCGCGTGTGCGCCCACCCCTGCGAGACGGCCTGCCGCCGCGGAGCGATCGACAGGCCCATCGCTATCCGCGCGCTCAAGCGCTTCCTCACTGAGCGTCACGGGCCGGAGTCTCGGCACCCCATCAATGTGAACGCGGGCCGCACGCAGCCCCGTCTTCCTTTTCGAATTGCTGTCGTGGGCGCGGGACCTGTAGGCCTGTCTGCCGCGCACGACCTGGCGCTGATGGGTTATCCAGTCACCATCTTTGAAGCGTCGCAGGTGCCGGGCGGAATGCTCTATCTCGGTCTGCCCGAGTATCGTCTGTCGCGCGACGTGGTGGAAGCGCAGGTGCGTGAGATTCTCTCCACGGGCGACATTGCACTGAAGCTGAATCATGCGGCCGGCAAGGATTTTGCCATTGCCGATTTGCGTCGCGAGTTCGATGCCGTGCTGATCGCAGTAGGAGCGCACCGCAGCCGCGACCTCACCATTCCCGGCGTAAATTTCGACGGCGTTTACAAGGGCATCGATTTTCTGCTCAATGTCAATCTCGGATACCGCTTCACTATCGGGAAAAAGGTCCTGGTCATCGGCGGCGGCAACGTGGCCATGGATGTGGCCCGCTCCGCTGCCCGCGAAGTGCTGCGGCAGCATGCCGGCGGCGTGGAGAACTTCGAGCCGTCGCAGGGAAGCATGGATGCAGTGGCGGTGCGCGAGATGGTGGACGTTTCGCTCTCTGCCTTGCGGCTTGGTGCGCAAGAAGTGCACTTGGTCTGCCTGGAGAATCGCGCGGAGATGCCTGCCGCGCTTGAAGAAATCGAAGAGGCCGAGGAAGAAGGAATCATCATCCATCCTGGCTTCGGTCCCAAGCAGATCGTCGGCGAAAACGGGCGCGCCGTGGCGCTTGAAGTGCTCAAGACGAAGTCGGTCTTTGACGCCAACCGCCGCTTCAGCCCCACCTTCTACGAGAACAGCGAAACACGGCTGGAGTGCGACACGATTATCATGGCCATCGGCCAGGCGCCGAATCTCCAGTTCCTTGGCCCCGGCGACGGTGTCGATGTTTCGCCGCGCGGCCTGATCGCGGTCAATCCGCAAACGCTCATGACTTCTGCGTCCGGGGTCTTTGCCGGGGGCGATTGCGTCTTCGGTCCGCGCCTCATCATCGACAGCGTAGCCGACGGCAAGCGCGCCGCGGTGGGCATCGACGAGTTCCTTCGTGGCATCAGGCATCCCGATCCGATCGTGGAAGTCGAAGTGCTGGAGCGCCATCGCATGCCGCTGGAGTTGCTCGACCTGACCCGGCCTCCGATCCCTATGCTGCCCCTCAATCGCCGCACCGGAGTCACTGAAGTCGAGATCGGCTTCGATGAAGAGGCCGCGATGGCCGAGGCGCAGCGCTGCCTGCACTGCTGGGTCAACACCGTCTTTGAAGGCAAGGAGGCGGACGCCACTTCGTGCATTCTCTGCGGCGGCTGCGTCGATGTCTGTCCTGAGAATTGCCTGGAACTGGTCTCGCTCGACCGTATCGCATTCGACGAAGCAACCACTCAGCAACTCGCCGAGGTTCGTGACCTGCTTGACGTTGAACTGGATGACATCAAGGCAGAAGAGCTCGGCGTCATCACCGGTTCGGCCATGCTGAAAGATGAATCGCGGTGCATTCGCTGCGGGCTTTGCGCCATGCGCTGCCCCGCGGGCACGATCACCATGGAATCGTACAACTTATTCTCCGCAGACCCGACCGGTTTGATCTCGGTGGAATCCATCGACCGCCCGTTACGCACAACATCGCCGCTGGCAGGCGCGCTGAAGAGGTAGAACATGCCCGACGAAGTCCTCGCAATCACAAAGAAACCTCCAGCGGAGTTCGATCGCCGAGCCTTCTTTACCAAGATCGGCCTCGGATCGCTGGGCATCGCCGCCGCGGGAACTGCTGTCTTCTCCTACGAATTCCTCTCGCCGAACGTGCTCTACGAACCGTCGGCCATTGTCAACGTGGGCAAGATCGAAAGCTTCGCGCTGAATTCGGTCACCATGGATGTCAACTCCGGAATCTACCTGATTCGCGCCGACGAGGGTTACTTTGCGCTCAGCATGGTATGCACGCACCTGGGCTGCTTAACCGCATGGAACCAGGACCTGGGCATCATCGCCTGCCCCTGCCACGGCAGTAAATTCAAGCGCACCGGCGAGAAGATCGAGGGTCCCGCGCCCAAGCCGCTGCCTTGGCTCAAGGTCTGGGTCAGCGACGACGGCGATTTGATGGTCGATCGCTCCAACGAGATTCCCCCACTGCAGTTTTTGAGGATATGAGCATGCCCTTGAACGCCGGCCAGTTGATCGACAAAGTACGCGGTAGCAGGGTGTGGCGATCCGTCTTCCGCAGCGGCACGGGCTCCAGCACGCTCCATCGCGCATTGGCCATCCAGCAGAATATATTTCTGCACCTGTTTGCCACCAAGGTGCGCAAACGCATGGTCCGCTTCAGCGCCACGTGGTTTTTGGGCACGCTGACCTTCGGGACGTTCCTGATTTTGGTCATCACCGGCATTCTGCTCATGCTTTACTACCACCCATCGGTGCCACAGGCCTACGCAGACATGAAGGATCTGCAATTTGTCGTATCGTCGGGACTCTTTCTCAGGAATCTGCATCGCTGGTCAGCGCAGCTGATGGTCTTCCTCGTCTTCGCGCATATGTTCAAGGTCTTCTATCGCGGTGCGTACCGCACGCCGCGCGAGTTCAACTGGGTCATCGGTGTTGTGCTCCTTCTTGTCACGCTGCTGCTGAGCTACACCGGCTACCTGCTGCCCTGGGACCAGCTTGCATTCTGGGCCATCACCGTGGGCTCCAACCTCTCCTCCTCCGTGCCGCTGGTGGGGGGCAAGATCCACTTCCTGCTGCTGGGCGGCAACCAGGTCAACGCCAATGCGCTGCTGCGCTTCTATGTGCTGCACTGCGTCGTGCTGCCGCTGGCGGCCATTCTCTTCATCGCCGTCCACTTCTGGCGCATCCGCAAAGACGGCGGCCTCTACGTGCAGCAGTCGGAACCAATTCCAAAGCCGCCACCGGCACCTGAAAGCGCTGCCACCGCGAAGGAGGGGCAATGAGCGACCCGAAAGACTTCGTCGCCGGCATCGACTCTGATCAGCGCCGCTCGCCAACACGCGTGGTTTTTGTCACGCGGCGCACTTCGGCACAGGTCCGCGTTACACAGGAAGACCAGGTGCAGACCTTTCCCGAGGTGCTCTTCCGCGCTGCGTTGGCTATCGAGCTGCTGACCATCGCTCTGGTTCTCTTTTCACTCTTCTTCAATGCGCCGCTGGAGGGAATTGCCGACCCCACACACACGCCGAACCCCGCCAAGGCTCCGTGGTACTTCCTGGGCTTGCAAGAACTCCTCCATTACTTTCCGCCTGTGGTAGCAGGCGTGCTGGTGCCTACGCTGTTGATCATCGCCCTGGTCGTCATTCCCTACTTCAACATCAACATCGAAGCGAACGGCCTCTTCCTCAAGGACCACGCCAGGCGCGTGCGGCTGTTCTACATCACGGCCCTGGGAATGCTTGCCTTTCTTCTTTTCTTCCATGTCTACGTCGCAGTCGGACCCACGGTGATCGTTACGCTTGCCATGATCGTCGCCTCCTACAGCACGCCGGACTCGCCGTCGCGGCTGCGCCGATACCTTGCCCTGAAGCCGCTGGCTTACTGGATCATGACGTGGTTTCTTCTTGAATTGATTGTGCTCACTGCTGTCGGCACATGGTTCCGCGGCCCAGGCTGGTCATGGGTCCCGCCCTGGAGGAGTTAAGTGCGATCGATCGGAAAATATCTTTCCTCTGCGTGGCGGGCGTTGTTCGGCGATCCGGTGCGGGCATTTGGCTTTGTCAGCCTGATCCTTCTGCTGACACTGGCCATCGCGCCGGCAAAGGATCACTTCAGTCAATGGCATAGTTATCAGCGCAAATACATCGCGTTGATCCGCGATCGCGGCGATGCGGTAAGTCTGCGCCGCCGCATGGAGCCGGGCATTCACCAAATCTGGCTGCCGGAGCTGGGCGTCGTGGATCGCTGCAACACCTGCCATCTGGGTCTGAAGGAAGCCAGTCTCTCCGACGTTACGCAGCAGCCGTTTCGCAAGCACCCCGTAATCCCGCACCCGGTCGATGGATTCGGATGCGTCATCTGCCATGGCGGCCAGGGACCGGCCACCACGGTTGCCGAGGCGCACCACAGCGAACGCGCCGGCGAAGAGCCGATACTGCCCATGCGCTACATCGAGTCCGGCTGCGGCCAGTGCCACCAGAATGCGTTGACCGGAACGCCGCAGCTCAATCTGGGCAGAACGATGCTCACGCGCTATGGTTGTGTTCATTGCCACGCCATCACGCGGCCCGACGGATCGAAGATTGAAGCCACTGACCATCCTCCATCGCTCGCGCACCTCGCCGACAAAGCTACGCGCGAGTGGATCTTCAGTTGGCTCAAAGACCCTCAGGCCTACGCGGCATCGACCACGATGCCCAACTTCAAGCTTAGCGATGCTGACGCCAGCGACATCTCGGCCTACCTAGTGAGCAGCAGCACGCCGCAAGCGGGCGATACGGGTGCGGCTGGCACCAAGCCCGCGGCCGCAGCCGAAACCGCAGCGGGACCAAGTCTCTACGGCGAATCCTTCTGCGCCTCGTGCCACTCTGTTCAAAACGCGGCCGGCAACCTGGTTGGCGGCGATCTGGGCCCGGAACTAACGCGCATCGGCAACAAAGCAAAGCCCGAGTGGCTCGCGGCATGGCTTCAGAATCCCCGCGTTTACGATTCCACCACGCTCATGCCGCACTACCGCTTCACGCCGCAGCAGATCGCCGCGCTGGTTGATTTTCTGCAGGCAAAGTCGGATTCCGACTATGGTTCAGGCGTTCATTTGGATGCGGCCACTCCGCAGCAAATCGCCCACGGACGAAAGCTCATCGTTGAACTGGGGTGCGCAGCCTGCCACGAGATCAACGGCGTGCAGAAGCCTGAGAACTTCGCGCCCGACCTCAGCAGCATCGGCAGTAAGCCACTGGCACAGATCGTGTTTTTGCCTGGCATGGAGCACTCGCTGCCCAGCTACATTGTGGCCAAGATCCGCCAGCCGCGGGCATTCGGCTCCAGCGTGAAGATGCCGCAGTTTACTCTCACCGCCTCGCAGACAGATGCGTTGGCCACCGCTCTGCTCGCGCTTACTGCCCGCAGTCGGTCGATGCCCGACAGTCTGCGCGTTGCGGTGGTGCCGGAGACCAACTACCATCCCGCCGGGCATGCGGGTAAGCTGATCACGGAGCTGGCTTGTTTGAGTTGCCACCGATTCAACGGCAGAGGCGGCGACATGGCGCCCGACCTTTCCTGGGAAGGGAGCTCAGTGCAGCGGCAGTGGCTTACCGCCTTCCTGCATAATCCCAACACCCTGCGCCCATCGCTCATCCGGCGCATGCCGCGCTTCAACCTGAGCGACAGCGACAATACGACATTGACGGATTACATCTTGTCCGTCTACCAGTCGCCGGCCATCGATGCGGATCTTGCGCCCACAACCACTACCCCTGATGCCATAGAGCACGGGCGCCAACTGTTCTATTCGAAATATGCCTGTCAGGCGTGCCACATCGTCGACACCAAGACTGACAAAGGCTATATCGGGCCGACACTGACGCAGGTTGGCTCGCGCCTGACTCCGGCCTGGATCTACGAGTGGCTGAAAAGTCCGCAGGCGCTGCGCCCAGGCGCCGCAGAGCCGAACCAGAATATGAGCGACGAAGACGCCCGCGCGCTGACAGCCTTCCTGATGTCGCTGAAAGCACCAGGCGGGCGAGGAGCGAAGTAATGATGACGCGGTCGACTGCAAACTTCGGGATCTGGGCCTTCGCAGCGGTGGCGCTACTCTCGCTTGCCGAGTTGGCCGGCTGCAGGCATTCAGCCCCGGCAAATGCGGTACTAAAGGCCACGGCGCAGGGAACCGCTCTGGTTGAGTCCAGTGGCGGCCACCAAGTGGGAGTCACCGGCACCGCGCTCAAAGACCCGCTGGTGGTGCAAGTCAACGACGATCAAGGAAACGCGGTACCCGGAGCGCTGATCGAGTTTCATGGTCCCGCGGGCGTCAGCTTCGACCCGTCCGCGGTGCTGACAGATTCAAGCGGTCAAGCAACTACCGCGGTCACTTTGGGCGATACCTCAGGACGATATCAAATTGACGCCGTGACACCAGGTAAGACCAAGCCTGTATCGCTGGAGATCGTTGAAACAGCGCTCGACTACCAGGAGCGCGTAGGAGCCATTCTTGCGGACAAGTATTGCAACCGCTGCCACGATCCCGAGTCGTCGCCCGTTCGCGTTTCAAACTACGACAACCTCGAAATCAAGCCGCATCCGTTCACTGAGGGCAACACGTTGAACAAAATGAGCGATGCCGATCTGACGTCGATCATTCAGCACGGCGGCCCGGCCTTGAATCGTTCGGCGCTGATGCCGCCCTACGGGAATACGCTGAGCGGCTCGGATGTAAAAGCTCTCATCGCTTGCACGCGCGCGGTGTCCGATCCTCCGTATCAGCCGCCGGGAACGGTTTACGAGCGAAAGTAGAATTGAAAATCTAACAATGAGCCGTTGTGCCCGCGGCTTCGTTCTGACCGCCTAACCGGAATTAACTCTCAGCTGGGCCTTAGATACATTAGTGCTCAGTGAACCGGTTCGCTGTTTCCACCGATCAAAGAACGACCGAGCGCGAACCCCGTTTCCCCTTCAAATCTCGTGTACTTGTGGCGTACTCAAGAACCGCGTTTCCTGCGTTTGTGCGCCCAGCATGGGC
>PLSB01000248.1 GCA_003165005.1 Acidobacteriaceae bacterium
CCGATCTCGCGCATGGTCATCTCTTCGTAGTAGTAGAGGGTCATCACCAGCCGTTCGCGATCGGGCAGGTTGGCGATAGCCTCGGCCAGCCGGTCCTCGAGTTCGCCGCGCAGGCAGCGGAAAAGCGGATCTTCGTCAGGACGGCCCGGCACATAGGCCAACTCTTCCTCGCCGGAGTTCTCGCTGCGCTCCAGATGCAGGGTGCCGATCTCGAGGCCCTTCAGATCCCCGAGCAACTGCTGGTAATCCTCAAGACCAACGCCCATCTCGGCGGCGACCTCCGCCTCGCCCGGCGCACGGCCCAGACGCGCGGTCAAGATGCGGATGGCCTCCTCGACGGCGCGGCCCTTGCGGCGCAGTTCGCGCGGGCTCCAGTCGAGGGTGCGCAGGCTGTCGAGGATGGCGCCCCGGATGCGGAACTGCGCGTAACTGCGAAACTGCACTTTCTTTTCGGGATCGAATTTGGCGAAGGCGTCCATCAATCCAACCACGCCCGCCGAAACCAGGTCCTCGATATCGACGTGCTGCGGCAGACGCTCATGGATGCGGCGCGCCAGAAAGCGCACGATCGGCAGGTGATCGAGGAGGACCCGCTCCTGCTCGCCAGTGAGAACCGGCGATCCTCCGGCCGAAGGAGGGTAGTTCGCTGCCCCGGCGCGGCGGCTCGCGGGTTTGGAGTCTCTCACGGCAGCGCTTCCATCGACTCCCATCGGCTTTTCCCCTCACGCGCACGCGGTCTTTCCGCTGGCTGCCTCGATCCGCGGCTTCACCCCTTCGGATGCCGCCCTCAACGGGCGGTGCCGACGAGGCGCAGCCGGATCTCCGGTGGAATCTCGCCGGCGGCAACGACGGCGAGACGAGGCAACACCGGTTCCAGCCACCGCTTGACGTGATAGCGGGCCGGACTAGGGCAAAGGAGCACGGGCGGTGCCGCAGAGGAGGCGGAACCGATAAGGGATCTCACAGAATCGGTGAGGCGGCGGACCACCGGGGTCCCGGCGGGAGCGGCTGCCGCCAGCAGGCGCTGCCCGCTTTCGGGCGCAACCGCCGCCAGGATCTCCTCTTCGAGCCCGGGATCGAGCAAGAGAACCGGCAGCTGGCCGTCGCCGTCGAGCAGCGGCCGCACCAGCCTCCGTCCCAGGGCCTGCCGCGCGGCCTCGACCAGGGCTACCAGGCTCTTGTTTACGGGCGCGGTTTCGAGCAGCGCTTCCAGGACCGCGCCCAGATCGCGGATTGAAACGCGCTCCCGCAGCAACTGCTCGAGAACCCGCGCCACCTCGCCCAGCGTGAGGAGTTTGGGCACCAGTTCCTCGAGCAGCTTGGGGTGCGAGTCGTTGAGCGCATCCAGCAAACGCTTGATCTCGGCGCGCCCCAGCAGTTCGCCGGCATGCTGGCGGATGAGCTCGCCCAGGTGCGTGGTGATCACCGTGACCGCGTCGACCACGGAGTAGCCGGCGGCGATGGCCTGTTCTTCGAGGGCCGGCGCGATCCAGACGGCCGGCACCGCGAAGGCGGGTTCGCGCGTCTCTTTGCCGGTGAGCGGCCGCCGGCCGGGCTCTCCGGAGACGGCCAGCAGGTGCGGACCCTCGGTCTGCCAGCGGCCGATCTCGATGCCGCGCAGCGAGATCACGTACTCCCTGGGCTTGAGGCGCAGGTTGTCCGAGATATGCACGGGGGGAACCAGAAAGCCCATCTCCGACGAAAGGTGGCGGCGCAGGGTGCGCACCCGGCTCAACAGTTGCCCGCCCTGCTTCTCGTCGACCAGCGGAATCAGCTGGAAACCGATCTCGAGGGTCAGGTCCTCCAGGCGCAGCAGCGAGGTGAGTTCCGAGCTTTGCGCGGCGCCCTCGGCCTTTTTCTTCTCGGCGGGGGCCAATTCGGCGGGCAGGGCCAGCGGTTGCGCCGCAAGGCGTCTCGCGCCCACGAACAGCCCCCCGGCCACGGCCAGAAAGGCCAGCTTGGGCAGCCCGGGAATCAGGCACATGCAGGCCGAGACCGTGCTTGCCATGTACAACGTGGCCGGCCGGCCCAGCAGTTGCTGGCGGATCTCGCCGCCCAGCATGCCGGCCGAGTTGGCGCGGGTGAGCGTGATGCCGCCGGCGACCGAGACCAGCAGCGAAGGAATGATCGTGACCAGCCCATCGCCCACCGTGAGCACGGTGTAGGTGCGCGCGGCCTCGCTCAGGTCGATGCCCATCTGCAGGGTTCCGATCAGCAGGCCGGCGACGATATTGATGCCGGTAATCAGGATGGTGGCCAGAGAATCGCGCTGGTTGAAGCGCGCCGCGCCGTCCATGGCGCCGTAGAACTCGGCCTCGCGGGCGATGGCCTGGCGGCGGCGCCGCGCCTCGGCCTCGTCGATCAGCCCCGCGTTCAGATCGGCGTCGATGGCCATCTGCTTGCCGGGCAGAGCGTCGAGCGTGAACCGGGCCGTAACCTCGGCGGTACGCACGGCGCCGTGGGAGACGACCAGAAACTGGATGGCGACCAAAGCCAGGAAAAGCACGAAGCCGACCACGTAATTGCCGCCTACGACGAACTGGCCGAAGGCCTCGATCACCCTGCCTGCCGCGGCCGTTCCCTCCTGGCCGTGCAGCAGGATGCGGCGGCTGGAGGCGATGTTGAGCGAGAGGCGGAAGAGGGTGAGGAGCAGCAGGAGCGTGGGAAAGACCGAGAGCTCGACGGCGCGGCGAATCTGCACCGCGGAGAGGAAGACAATGGCGGAGGCGGCCATCGAAAGCGCCAGCAGCATATCCAGGCCCCAGGCCGGCAGCGGCACGATCATGACAAAAACCACGCTGATCGCCGCCATGGGCAGCAGGTAGTCGCGCAGCCGGTGCCAGATCGGGGATGGCGCGGCAAGAGTGCCTGCGGGCAAGGTCGCTGTGCTCATTGATACCCTCCTCCAAAACTCAAGAGCGCGGTGCGCCTCCAAAACCCGGAGCCGCGGAGCGGGCGCGCGCCTGGCGCTCGCGGAGCTCGGCCTCGACGCGCTGGCGATAGAGATAGGCCAGAATCGCGGCCACCGCGGCATAAAGCTCGACAGGAATGGCCTGGCCCACCTCGACGGTGCGGTAGAGCGACTGCGCAAGCGGCGGATTCTCCACAATGGGCACGCCCGCCCAGCGCGCCTCGGCCTTGATCTCCTCGGCCAGCAGGTTGCGGCCCTTGGCCAGCACCTTGGGGGCCTCCATGGTCACGAAATCGAAGCCCAGGGCCACCGCGTAATGCGTAGGATTGGTCAGGACCACGGCGGCCTTCGAAACATCCGCTTTCACGCGGCGGCGGCGCATCTGGCGCTGCAGGTTGCGGATACGGCCGCGAATCTGCGGGTTGCCCTCGGTCTCCTTGTACTCGTCGCGCAGGTCCTGGCGGCTCATCTTGAGGCGCGACTCGCGGCTCTGCCACTCGACCATATAGTCGATGGACGCCCAGGCGAAGAGCAGCCATGCCGCGGCCAGCAGCAGGCCGTAGACGTCCCGGCCCAAAAGCTCCAGCCGTTCGGTCGAAAACGGCGGGATCGAAAGCTGATGGGCGATGCGTTGCACGGCGAAGACGGCGAGAAAGGTGGCCGGAATGAGCGATTTGCCGAGCCGCGCCGCGGCACGCAGCGAAAACAGGTTCTTGACGTTCGCCACGGGGTTGATGCGCTCCGGTTTCCACGCGATGGCGCTCGGGTGCACGCTCACGCCGCCGGTCTGGGCGATGGCTGCAGAGAGAGCGCCCACGGCGACGAGAGCCATGACGATGGCCGGAGGCGTCAGCACCTCAAGGATCAGGCGGCGCGCGGCCGCGAGCGTCGGCTCCAGGGTGGCCGGCTCCCAATGGGCCGGGGCGCCGAGCGCAAGAAACCCGGCAAAGGCGCTGCGCCAGGCCTCCATGGTCCGGCCGCCCAGAGCCCCCAGCCCAAGTGCTCCAGCCAGGGTTCCCGCGGCCGCCGTCAGCTCGCGGCTGTGCAGGATGTCGCCTTCCCGGTGCGCCTTTTCGCGCCGGTGCTGCGTGGCTTGTTCGGTGCGCTCTCCGGGCACGGTTCAGCCTCCCAGCCCCGGCGCCGAACCCGGGAGGACGATCAGCCGCTCGGCCATGTCGAGCAGTTCCGCGAAACGCGCTTCGATGAAGCGCGGCCAAAGCGCCAGAGAGCCCAGCAGGATCACAAAGCCCGTCAAAGTCTTGAGAGGCACGGTCAGCATCATCACCGGCAGTTGCGGGCTGAGCTTGCCCATAAGGGCCACCGAGATCTCGACCAGCATGGTCGCGGCCAGCACCGGCGCGGCCAACTCGAGAGCGGCCAGAAAGATGCCCCCCGCGGCGCGCACGATGACCCGTGCGGCCGGGGGCCCGAGCGCGAAGGCTCCCAGGGGCACGGCATGAAAGCTGCGCACCATCGAAGCCAGCAGAATCCGGTCCAGGCCGGCGGTGATCAGGACCAGCGTGCCCATCAGTTGAAAGAGGTCGCCCAGAAGCGGGGTCTGGATGGCCGAGGCCGGGTCCATCAGGTTGACCAGCGAGAAGCTGAATTGCAGGCCCACGACCTGGCCGGCGAAGAGCATCATCTCGTTGACGAGCGCCAGCGAGAGTCCGTACACCAGACCGGCCGCGAGCTCTCCGATGATCGACGAGAAGCTGAGCGACGCCTGCGCATGCGGCAGCGCGGCCACCAGCGGCGCAAGCAGGAAAGCGACCGCGCCCGCGAAGACCGCCTTGACGCGCATGGGCAAGGCCGTCGAGGAGAAAAATGGCGCAAAGGCCAGCATCCCGCTGACCCGCACCAGGGACAGCAGCATTGCGCTCAGGAATGTCGGCCAGTCGGTCATGTTTATCTCTCAAGCGGGGTTAGCGGAGTTAGCGGTGTTAGCGGAGCTAGGAGCCTTTAACTCCGCTAACACGCGCGAAGCGCGGCTAACTCCGCTAGCTCCGCTCACCCCAGATAGCGGTGGAAGTCTCCCAGCAAGAGGCGCGTATACGTGGCCAGCCGCTCCAGAAACCACGGCATGCCGACCAGCAGGATGAGCACGATCGCGGCCAGGCGCGGCACGCTGGTCAGCGATTGCTCCTGCAGGCTGGTCAGGGTCTGCACCAGGCTGAGCACAAAGCTCAGCGCCGCCGCGGCAAGCAGCAGCGGCGCGGCCAGAATCATGGCCTCGCGCAGCAACTGGCGCATCAGTTCGGCAACCAGATCGGGTGTCATCGGCCTCCCTTCAAAAGCTGCGCAGCAAGGAATTGGCCAGCAGGTTCCAGCCGTCCACCATCACAAAAAGCAGAATCTTGAGCGGCGTCGAGACCACGACGGGCGGCAATTGGAACATGCCGATCGATGTGGTGATCGCAGCCGTGACCATGTCGATCAGCAAAAAGGGCAGATACAGCACCGCGCCGATCGAAAACCCGGCCTTGAGTTCGGAGAGGATGTAGGCCGGAACCACCACGCGCATGGGCAGGTCGTCGGGCGTGTTGGGCCGGGGCATCTGGCCCGCCGCCGTAAACAGCGCCAGGTCCTTTTCGCGTGCGTATTTGAGCAGGAAATGCTTGACCGGCTGGGCGCCGCGGTCGATGGCCTCGAGTCCGGTAATCTGGCCGTTGCGGTAGGGTTCGACGGCCTGCTGGTCGACTTGATTGAGGACCGGCGTCATGATGAACCACGCCATCATCAGAGCCAGGCCCATCAGCGTGGGATTCGAGGGCGCGGTCTGCGTGCCCAGGGCCTGGCGCAGGAAGTGAAAGACCACCAGCAGGCGCACCAGCGGCGTCATGGCCATCAGAATCGCGGGCAGCAGGGTGATCAGCGTGAGAGCGAAGAGAATCGTCCACGGCGTGGCGTCGGAAGGCCGCAGCTTGCTATTCAAATCGGGCAACAGCGGCGCGGCCGCCGGAGCCGCCGCGGCCAGGCGAAGAAGCCACATGCCCATCACGAGATCCTCGACCGGCCGTCGAGCGCGCGGCGGGCTGCGGCGTGCGCCCGCGAGCTCCGCTCTCGATCCAGTGGATAGAAGGCCGGCCCGCCTTCGGCCGAGGTCGCGACCAGAATCCTGCGGCCTTCGGCTTCAATCAACGCCAGCGACTGGCGCGGCGCCAGGCTGATGCGCTCGAGCAATGCCAGGCGCGGCGTCCGGCGCCGCCTGCCGCACAGCTTCTCGATCAGCCACGCCCCCAATCCACCGCCGTTCCCAGCGCCGTTTCTCGTCTCCCCATCCGCTCCACCCGCCATGCTGCCGACCCTCCTCATGCCTTCCTACGCCAGCCGCGTGATGCGCACTGCCAACCGCGTTTCCACCACTTCGAACTCGCTCCACGCCACCTGCACGTCGCCCGACGCCAGGGGAAGATCCTCGCCGTGGCTCCATTGGCTTTCGATCACCGCTCCGGGAGCCAGGGCCAGCAATTGGCGCACGCGGAAGTTGCGCACCGGAACGCTCACATCCAGCTCCACGGACAATCGGGAGATCCGCGCCGGGAAAGCGGTCTCTTCCCCGCTCGGCTGCGGTTGCGGCGCCGGAACCAGGGCCTGAACGGCCTCTGGGGCGGCGCGCTCGGCCGTTGCTGCTCCCGGTTTTGGCACGCCCGTAGCTGCCGGCGGTGGTTGTACTGTCGCCATTTCGGACACTCAAGGAGCAGAAGGAGGTCCAGAGGGGGGTGGAAAGGATTGGAATGGCTTAAGAATTGCGCCGGCACCTTGTCCGCTTTCCGTCGTGTCTTAGCTTGACCCCGTCGTGAAAGGGCACGGCCTCACAGCTTGCTGAAAAAATCCGATGGCATTCTGTTTTGTAACAGGGCACGAGTTTACTCGTGCCGTAACCGTCGCAAAATGAGGGCGGGCTTTAGCCCCTGAGGGAGCTTCGTACGGGAATTCGTTACTTGTTCCCCATTTTTCGCCAAGCTGTTCAGTCGTGCCGTAATCGCAGCAAAATGAACCGGGGCTTTAGCCCCCGAGGCATCGTTGTTCTCAAACCGATACACCACCCCGCTTTCCGTCCATGCTGCAAGCCCATCCGCCTCGCTGCTACACTGAGGTGAGGAAAGCTCTTTGGCGTTCCCATCCCGCCCGGATGTGGAAGTGCCGCTCTGCGAGGTCGGAAATCATGCCGGAAGCCAAGGAAAACCAGAGTTTGACAGCCACCAGCCTGCGCCTCAAGATCGGCCTCGCCGAGATGCTCAAAGGCGGCGTCATCATGGACGTGATGAACGNNCGAGGGCGGCGTGGCCCGCATGGCCCGGCCCAGCCTGATCAAACAGATCATTCAGACCGTTTCCATCCCGGTGATGGCCAAGGCGCGCATCGGGCACTTTGCCGAGGCGCAAATTCTCCAGGAATTAGGCGTGGACTTCATCGACGAGAGCGAGGTGCTGACCCCCGCTGACGAGGCGCATCACATCGATAAACATGCATTTACCACGCCCTTTGTCTGCGGCGCGCGCAATTTGGGAGAAGCATTGCGGCGCATCGCCGAGGGCGCGGCCATGANNGCGAGCAGGAACTCTACGCCGCGGCTAAGGAACACCAGGCCCCCTACGAACTGGTCCGTATGGTCGCCGGGACGGGCAAGTTGCCGGTGCCGAACTTCTCAGCCGGCGGCATCGCCACCCCCGCCGACGCGGCTCTGATGATGCAGCTCGGCGCAGAAGCCATCTTCGTCGGCTCGGGAATCTTCATGAAGGAGCGAGCAACACCTTTGGATGTCGAGAACGACCCCAAGGAGCGCGCCGAAGCGGTCTCGCGCGCCAAGGCCATCGTCGTCGCCACCACTCACTACAACGATCCCAAAATTCTCGCCGAGGTCGCCGCCCAGGTCACCGGCACCATGACCGGCCTGGCCGCCGCCTCCATCGAAGAGAAAGACCAGCTCCAAACCCGCGGCTGGTGAGCTTGCCGCTCGGGCAGACGCTCGCTATTCGCTCGCAAAAGGTTCGCAGCCCTCCATCCTGCGCCAACGGAGGGAGCAGGGGCCTTTAGACCCCTGAATGCTGAACCTTTAATAGCTGGCCTTTAGGCCCGGGCTTTTCGTTTATGCTGTTGAAATGCGTTTCGCTCCTCAGGAAACCCGCACTTACTTCGTTACCACGGTGACAGCCGAACGCCACAGCTTCTTTCAAGTCACGGCTACTGCGGAGTTGGAGGCAGCCATCTCTCAGAATCGATGAACGCCTTGCTTAACTGCGAGATAAGTGAGAGGTTTGACGGCACGCGCGGGTGGCCTGGTGTAGACTGATCTTCGCAGACTCCTGGAGCACTGAGATGCCGATCTGTCAGAGCGCGTACCTGCGGAAGTGGCAGGCGGCTCAGAAGGAAAAACGTGAAACTCAATAAGATATTTTCAATCATTCTTGGGCTTTCGCTCCCGGTAGGCCCAATTTCTTTTGCACAAGACAGGCCCACGCCAGAGAAGAGTATAGAGATTAGGCAGTTGGAGTACTCAACCGAAGTCGTTTCGCGGCTGCCTGGTGACTGGAAAAGATATGACGGGGACCGCGGGGAACATCGGTGGGTAAACATGGCCTCCATTCGGCACGTAAAATATGGAGCCGTCGTGATTGAGATTATAACCCCGTCAGTGGATGGCACAAATCCCGAAGCACTCATCTTAGATTGTCGTGGACACTATACGTTTTACCCAAATACTGGCGGAACTGAACCCTTCATAGGATGGCGGTCGTCAGCGATGTGGCCACTTGTGGTTCCGATTACGAAAGACGTTTGCGCTACACGGTGACTATTTCTGAGCGCCAATCTTCGCTTGGAATTACTCACGCGATATGGATGTATGCGAACGCCCCCTGCATGAAAGACCCATGGTGTGATTGCCCAACAGCCGCAGATATTCGGCAGGATTCTGCTCATCGCGCAGCCAATGGGAAGAAATATGAAATCGCCAAGGGGTTATTCGTAGACGGCAAGTGGACATGGCCCGGAGTTGAGGAAGGATGTAAATGTTGTTCGAGACCAGTCTTGCCATGGTCGGGAGAATAAGAATCCCTTACATACCCGATTTCGTTGCAAGATTGACCCCGGTGACAACAATGTAGGGTTTGGACCAAATGAAAGGACGATTTGATATCGACCGATAAAAATTCCGAGTTCCTGAAAAGCCTTGGATTCAATCTAGAAGGCCTAACCCAGCTAGGCGCATTTATTGGGTTTTATGCTGTAAATGTAGCCAGAATCGGCGCATCAATGCAGCCCTATCTAGAAAAAATGGCCCCAACTCTAGCTGCATTGGCCAAGACCGATTGGGTAGCCGCAAAACGACGATTGGATGAGCTGCCAACAAAATCAAAAGAAGCCAT
>PLSB01000252.1 GCA_003165005.1 Acidobacteriaceae bacterium
GCAGGAGGTCGCAGGTTCGAGCCCTGCACTGCCCACCACTTCTCCAACCGCGGCTCCCACCCGCCATTTCTGCATCGGCAATGAATTCCATCGTTCGACCCGCCGCTATGGCTGCGGCAAACCGCCTTTTTCAGCGATGATAGGAGAAGTGAGCGCAACGGGCGTGAGAGGGATCCATTTGCCGGCAGGCACGGAAAAATCGGTGATCGTGGTCGGCGGCGGCGTGGCCGGCATGAGTGCTGCCTGCGCCATTGCATGGAGCGGACTTAAGGTGTGTCTCGTAGAACGAAGAGGCTACCTCGGCGGCCGGGCCAGCTCCTATCGCCATCCCGGCGTGGACGAGGTCATCGACAACTGCCAGCACGTGCTCTTCGGCTGCTGCACCAATCTGATCGGTTTCTACCGCCGCATCGGGGTCGAGCAAAAGATTCACTGGACCCGCGCCATGACCATGATCGAGCCGGGCGGGCAGCGCTCGCGGCTCGGGCCATCGTGGCTGCCGGCTCCGATGCATGGTCTTCCCAGCCTGCTGCGGGCCAAAGCCTTCACGCGCGAAGACAAAAAAGCCCTGATGCGCGCCTTCTCGGCCATCCTCAGAATCAATCCAAAAGATTCCTCGACGGAGTCGTCGACGTTGGGCGCATGGCTGCGGCAGAACGGACAGACCGAAGGTGCGATCAACCGCTTCTGGCGGCTTGTCATCGCTAGCGCCCTCAATGCCGATCTGGATGAGATCGCGCTGCCCTACGCGGCAAAGGTGATCCGCGAACTGTTCCTGAACTCGGCGGAAGCTGGCGCTATGGGCATGAGCACCGAGCCGCTGAGCGAGTTGTATGCCGGCGCGGAGCAATTCCTGCGCGAACGCGGTGGCGAGGTGGTCCTCAACGCCGCCGTGGAAAGTGCGGAGTGGGATGAGGAGACCTCGCAGTGGACACTGCCCACGCGCGCGGGTAATCTAGTTGCGGATTTCCTTGTGCTTGCGATTCCATTCGAGGCCATGGCGAAGCTTTTGCCGCAGATGCCTCCAGCCGACGGCGCCCAGGATCTCGCCGGGAAGATCGCCCACCACGTGCACTCGCCCATCTGCAGCGTTCATCTCTGGTTCGATCGCGAGATTACCGATCTCGAACACGCCGTCCTGCTCGATCGCACCATTCACTGGATGTACAACAAGAGCCGCCTGCAGCCGGACCGCAATGAGAAGGGCAGCTATCTGGAGTTCGTCGTCAGCGCCTCGCACGAATTTGCCGCGCTCAGCCGCGAGGAAGCGATCGACCTCGCTGTCAGCGAACTTAAGGAATTCTTTCCAGCGGCGAAAGAAGCCAGGCTCGAAAAAGCCGCGCTGGTCAAGGAAGTCCGCGCCACCTTCGGCGTGCCGCCGGGAGTTGACGAGTTCCGGCCTGACGCCCAGTCCGCGCCGTGGCCCCATTGCGTCCTGGCAGGCGACTGGACCGCGACGGGTTGGCCGTCGACCATGGAAAGCGCCGCCCGCAGCGGGCACCTAGCCGCCGAAGCCGTCTGCGCCGCGCTCAATACCCCGCGCACATTCCTCAACCCCGACCTCAAGCCCCGCGGCCTGATGCGACTCCTCTGATTACCTGAAGGCTGATTACCTGAAAGCTGATTACCTGAAAGCTGATAGCTGCATCAGTGCGCCAGGAAGTAAACGCCTACGCAGATCAGCGCGGCAGCGATCCAGCGGCGGCGGTCGACGTTTTCTTTGAGGAAGAGCATGGCAGCCAGGGCGTTGGCGACCACGGTGAGCGAGGCCGTGGCCGGTCCGGCCAGCCCCAGGTTCATGTGGTTCAGGGTGAAAAGCAGCGCGAAGAAGGCGACCGCCATGAAGAAGACGCCAGTGAAAAAGAGCGGCGAAGTCAGAACTGCCAGAATCGCTCCCTTCAGGCCGGAGCGGGCGCGAATTGCGTCCAGGTCGCCAATCGACTTCATCGCGGCGGCGGTAAAGACCTCGCCCGCTGTCGAACTGAGTACGACGGCGGCAATCATCGCCGTGGCCGCCCAGAAGGAAGAGTGGAAGAGAACGAGGTTCATTGCGGCACCTCGCTCTTGCCGGCTGCGGCGGTGGGAGTTATCGTGCGCGAGGCGCCCGGCGTAACGTAGCCGACGCCGGCGGCAATTAGCAGAACGCCCAGCCAGCGCTCGGACGAGACGGCCTCATGCAGCGCAAAGCGGGAGAGCAACTCCACAACGACGTTGCCCCAGGCCGTGGCCAGCATCACGTAGCTCAGATCGGCCCAGGAAAGCGCAGTGAGATAACTGGCGAAAAAGCCGATGAGCAGCACGATGCCCAGCGCGACCCAGGGCGTGAAGACGGCCATGATCAGCGCCAGCGGATGCGTCACCGAGAGCGCCGGCAGCGACGTCATTCCTTTGGAGAGACAGGCGTTGCCCAGCGGAGCGCAGACAGCAACGAGGCTGAGAACCATGTATTGGCGCGGCGAGAGTGAGTGTTGAGGCATTCGGTCGTTCAATTTATCCGTTCGAGGGCGAAAGAAATGAAAGCGAACGCCGCATTCCTGGCCGCTTGATTTCGCACGGTCCTGGGGTGGCCCAGGTCTCGATTCTGAGACCTGGGATACCACGATAAAGACGCCGAAAAGCGCGGCCTGAGACCTTCCCGCAGGTACCGTTGCGGTGGTTTATGCGCCGGCGCCGGCGGCTGCGGGAGGCCCGGCCTGCTGTTTGCGCGATTCCTTTACCTGCCGGTTGCGCTGTGCGCGCAGCTTCAGGAACGACTTGGCCTCGACGTAGAGCCGCGGCAGGTCGCGATTCATAAAGGCTTTCCAAATCACGCGGAAGGCCGCCTTGGGACGGAAATAGTACTCGTCGTAGAAGCGGTGCACCATCTCCATTACGTAATCGGTGGGCAGGCCGGGATACTCGATGTGCGCCATCTGGTGGCCGCCGCTGTCCTGCATGTCCTTGTTGGTAATGAAGCCGTTCTTCGCCGCGTACTCGTAGAACTCAGTTCCGGGGTACGCGTGCGCGATCGATACCTGGATCGTCTCGCAATCCAGCGTCTTGGCGAAGTTGAT
>PLSB01000031.1 GCA_003165005.1 Acidobacteriaceae bacterium
TGCGCCCTGCCGGGCGCACCACAAAGAGGGCCCGGACCAATGCAGTCCGGGCCTTTCTTGTTGAACCGCTGACGCGAAGAGCGCAATCGGCTCACTACGGCAGTATTTCGAAGGTAAGCGTGGTGGTTTTCGTCACGCCTCCGCCTGTGCCCGTGATCGTGATGGGATACGTGCCGGTTTTGGCCGTCCTTGCAACCGTCAGAATGAAGTCCGCGGAGCCCGAACCCGGCGACGCGATCGATGCCGGACTGAAGCTCGCGGTCACGCCCGGCGGCACGCCTGTTGCAGAGAGCGTTACGCCCGACTTGAACGAGCCGGTGATGGTTGTGGTCACCACGGCATATCCGCTCTGGCCCTGCAGCAGGTATCCCGCACTGGGCGAAACGGAGATGTTGAAGCTCGCGGATACGGCGGTCACCGTGAGCGCAAACGTCGTGGTTGATGTGGTCGAGCCGTAGGCTCCCTTCACGGTGATGGTATAAGTGCCTGCCGCCACGGTTGAACCGGCCGCAATCGACATCGTCGAGCTGCCGGCGCCCGTGATCGACGTTGGGCTGAAGCCGATGGTCACACCCGAGGGCTGGCCGGTTGCGGAGAGCGTAATCGCCGACTTGAAGCCGCCGGTGATCGCCGTCGTCACCACGGCAGATCCGCTCTGCCCCTGAGCGAGGGATCTCGAGCTGGGCGAAGCGGAGATGCTGAAGCCGGCGGACACGGCGGTCACCGTGAGCGTAATCACCGCGGAGGAGGTAGTGCCGCCGTAGGTTCCTTTCACGGTGATGGTGTAGGTGCCGGCCGCAACTGTTGAGCCGGCCGCGATCGACATCGCCGAGCTGCCGGTTCCCGTGATCGACGTTGGGCTGAAGCTGATGGTCACACCCGAGGGCTGGCCCGTTGCCGACAGCGAGACCGCCGATTTGAAGCTGCCGGTCGTGGTGCTGGCGATCGTTGCGCTGCTCGAGCTGCCTGCCGCAATCGAAAGCGTCGTGGGCAGCGCGCTCACCGTGAAGCCAGACGTTGTAGTAGTCGCCGCCAGATCGTTGAGCAGTCCGGCGCCGTTGGGGCTGCCCCAGCCGGTGGCCAGATCGTAGCCCGTGGCGGCGGAGTAGCCGTTGCTGCCGCTGGTGATGTCGTGGAAGGCCGTGCTATAGGTCGTGCCTCCGGCATCGCCAATCAGATAGAGGCTGGGATTGATAAAGCCGAGCGGCCCGTTGCCGTTGGTGGCTCTCTGTTGATTGACCAGAGCCAGGTAGCCGGCCCACAACGGCGCCGCAAAGCTGGTGCCGCCGTAATCGTTGGCCGTGCAGGCGGTCTGGTCGGCGCACACGTAATACGTGAAGTTGGCGTTGGCTGAAACGTCGGGACCGTTGCGATACGACTGCGAGCAACTGGGGCATTTTCCCGCCGCCGTCACCTGCCACGAGGGAATCGCAAACTTGTCCGGCGAAATGCCGCCGCCGCTGTCGGCCCACGCGGCCTCTGCGGACCAGGAGCCTGCCGCCTTGCTGGTCGACAAATCCGTGCCGCCCACCGAAGTGACATACGGATCGTCGGACGGATAAATCTCCGAAGCCGTGCCCGACGTGGTCCACGCGCCGCTGTCGCCGGCCGCCTGGAACAGGTTCTGGCCCTGCGCCGCGAACTCCTCAAAGTAAGGATTGTCGGTGCTCGGATCGGCCGGGCTCCAGGTCCACGAAGAGCTCAACTGCAAGGGCAGCGGGCTATAGGTCGCCATCTTGCCGAAGATGGCCGAGTCGCTCGAGCCAACGAATACGACCAGGTGCGCGAGTCCCGGCGCCACGCCCAGCGCCTGCGTCATATCCAGCGTTTGCTCCGTATCGTCGCAACTGCCGCCGGCTCGCGAGTCCACGCAGCTGGTGCTGGTGCCGTCGGCCGAATACAACGTGACGATGCTGCCGGGGTAGGTCTGCTTGGCGTTGGTGTAGTAAGTCTGCAAATCGGCCAAGTCCGTGCCGTAGAACTCGAGCAATCCCACTGTCTGTCCGGAGCCGGTCAGCGTTCCGCCATAATAGGCCGCGCGCATGTCGCTGCCCAGGAACGAGGCCGATGGACCGGAGCCGGTGGTAGCGCCGGACTTGGAACTGGCGCCCTGCGGAATGTGCGTCAGGCCGGCGGGTTGCGGAACGGAGAAATTATCCAGGCCATCGACGTGCCACAGCGAAATCGAAAGTCCCGTGGTGGGTTCTTTGTCGGGCGCGTAAAAGGTTCGGCTTTCGGTGGGATGTTGATAGACGCCGAGGTTCACGTGTAATGCCCTCTGCACATTCGCCACGCTTCCCGTCACCTGCAGGTTCACGCGGTTCGGCGTGGTGTCGACAACCGTAAGGCCATTTTCCCGGAAATAGTTGATCGCGGAGTCGTACTCCTGCTCAGTGGGCCCGAACTCTGCCGTGAATTGATCCACCGTGAGGAACTTGTGATACGAGGGACTCGATGGATCGTAGAGATTCTGGATGAGCTGATCGAGCTCGTCCTGGTTATGCAGCGGCAGCGTGATCGTCAGGCGCAAGGTCTGCGCGGAAGAAAGGTTGCCGAGGTAGCGCGCGGTCCCGTCCTGCGTGGCCTGGCGCACGTGATGCGTCCGCATGGTCTGCGCCTGACAGATGCCCAAAGCCAGCGAAAGGCATGCCGCGATCGGGAGCCCAAAAGTCCTCAGTTTACGCACGATTTCTCTCCTTTTCTCCTTGGTTGCGTTTCGAGCGATTCCTTCTTGCTCCTAGAGCGGAACCATGATTGCTGCACCCCAGAGCTCCGTGCCCCATCCTTGCGACTTTTTTCTGTCGCAAGGGTGGGAGGCCACCATCGCCGGGTACAGCATCTCTGGTTCCGGTCTAATCAAGCGCTTCGGCGTTTTCGCCGTCGCGGTGGAATCTGGATTGGGGCCCTGGATACCAAGCGGGACGCGAAAACGCGAGGCCAATGTCGCGTCCCGGCAGACGCACGCCCTGAGTGTTTGGTCATTTTCAGCCGCCCAGTTCGCCACTGTCTACACAAATCGGCACTTTGGGCGCCGTCCTTCTGATTACTTTCGGAACCTGTACGGCCGGCCTGAACTTGTGCATGATTTGAGCCCCTCCAGAGTGGTAGACGGCGCATCGTCTCAGAAAGACGCGGCACACAGTTTACGGTTTGCCACAGCGGCTCTTGATCGGCTCACGCCGCTTGCGAACGCTACCGGATGAATGACATGAAGAAACAACAGCCAGCCTGTGACGCGCAGCCCCTCCCGCTGGTACACTCCCATTTCGGGTCTTTCTCGCTTTGCTTGCCATCGCCCGGAGGCTCTCGTGCCTGATTCGCAGCCCGCCGCCTTTCGACCTTTCGTTCCACCGGAAGAAGCCCCTCCCGAGTTCACGCTGCGCGCGCTTCTGCTCGGCTCGTTCTTCGGCCTCGTCTTCGGCGCCGTCACGGTCTACGTGGGTCTGCGCGCCGGCCTCACCGTCGCCGCCTCCATTCCCATCGCAGTGCTTTCCATCAGCATTCTGAGGGCCTTCGGCCGTTCCTCGATCTTAGAGAACAATATTGTTCAGACCACGGGAAACGCCGGCCAATCCATCGCTTCCGGAGTCATCTTCACGCTGCCCGCGCTGGTTTTTCTCGGCTTCGATCTCGAGTACTCCCGCATCTTTGTGCTTGCTCTCATCGGTGGTTGGCTCGGCGTGTTGTTCATGATTCCGCTGCGCCGCCAGCTTATTGTGCAGGAGCACGCGACCCTGCCCTATCCCGAAGGCACGGCCTGCGCCGATGTGCTCATCGCCGGCGAGCGCGGAGGCTCGCTGGCCAGCCGCGTCTTTCTCGGCCTCGGCCTGGGCGGCCTCTACACCTTCTTCCAGAACGGCAATCTCTTTGCGGCCTGGCCGGGACAGCCATCGTATCAACCCGACTTCGGGCCGCAACATGTGCTCAAAGGCGCATCCATCAACGCCGACGCCACCAGCGAGTACCTCGGCGTGGGCTACATCATCGGGCCGCGCGTGGCGGGCGTCATCTTCGCCGGCGGCGTGCTCTCGTGGCTCGTGATCATGCCGCTCATTTACTTTTTCGGCAAGGAAATCCCTCACGCCATCTATCCGGGTCTGGTGCCCATCGCGCAAATGACGCCCGGCGACCTTTGGGCTACCTACATCAAGCCCATGGGCGCGGGCGCAGTGGCCGCGGCCGGCGTCATCACGCTCGTCAAAACCCTGCCCACCATCGCGAATGCGCTCACCGCGGGATTCAAAACCATGCGCCCCGGCGCCGGCGCGCAAGCCAAGCCCGTGCGCACGGAGAACGATCTTTCCATGCGCGTGGTGATTCTCGGCTCGCTGCTGATCGCCGCTCTGATGTTCGTCTTCCTCGAATTCAAGCCCGTGCCCGGAGCGCAAGTCGGCTGGGTCGCGAATCTCGCCGCTGCGCTGCTGGTTGTCGTCTTCGGATTTCTCTTCGTTACGGTCAGCTCGCGCATCGTCGGCCTGGTCGGCTCCTCGGCCAGCCCGGTCTCCGGCATGACGATTGCCACGCTCATGGCGACAGCGGCCATCTTTCTCTTCCAGGGATGGACCGCTCCGGCCTTCGGCGCGCTCGCCATCACCATTGGCGGCGTGGTCTGCATTGCCGCCTCCAACGCAGGCGACACCTCGCAGGACCTGAAGACCGGCTACCTCGTCGGTTCCACGCCGCGCCTGCAGCAAATCGCGCTCATGATCGGCGTGGTTGTGTCGACGATTGTCATCGGCTTCACGCTGAACCTCATGAACACCGGCCTGCAGGAGTTCGACGCCGCGTCGCAGCCCTGGAACCTCAACGCTTCGCATCCCGGCGTCTCCATTCAGGCCGACAACGCGCACCTGCCCAGCCAGATTCGCGTTACCGGCGCCAGCAAATCCGTCACCGTACATCCGAAGTCCGAATATGTTGTGCTGAACGCCATCGGATCCGCGGAGTTGCAGGACGGAAAGTATCTTTACTCGCCAGCCACCGGCCGCATTGAGGTGCATTGGATTCAAGGCATCGGCTCGGCCGCCGCTTCAGCCCCGCAAGCGCGCCTGATGGCTACCGTCATCAACGGCATCCTCACACGCAAGCTGCCCTGGGGACTGGTGCTGATCGGCGTATTTCTCGTCATCGCCGTGGAGCTGCTCGGCATCCGCTCGCTGCCCTTCGCGGTAGGAGCATATCTGCCCATCGCCACCACTCTGCCGATTTTTGTGGGAGGCATGGTGCGCCTGCTCGTCGACTGGGCCGGGAAGCGCCGCGGCGCGGCCGATGAAGCCGAGAGCGAGATCTCGCCGGGATCGCTCTACGCCTCAGGCCTCATCGCCGCCGGCGGCATCGTGGGCCTCATCGGCGTAGCACTCAAAGCCTACGAAACCACCATGGGCAAAGGCAACATCCTCAACTTCCCGCACACCTTCCTCGATCACGCAGGCGTTTCCGTAGCCGCCTTCGCGCTGCTGGCGTATTCGCTGTATTACTTTGCAAGGAAGCCGCTGAAGAAGTAGATCGGATTCATGACCCCAATAGACTGCTCGGCAACAAAGTTGACTCCTGCTTGCTACCGAGACCGAGAGATTTTGTGAAGGCCGGAGTGTAGCGCCGGTCTCCAGACCCGCACCGGTCAGCTAGCGATGACAAAATCACGAGGTCAAAGCACCAGGGGACATCGGCGAAAGCGCATCGTGATAAAGTAAGTACGCGAGGGTGCGCATGAGGCCCGGTCGAAAGTTCACTGTCGTGATTGAAAAAGACGAGGACGGCTATCTCGTGGCTACCGTCCCCGCCCTTCGCGGATGCCACACGCAAGCCAAAAACCTCGACACCCTGATGAAGCGCATACGCGAGGCCACTGCACTTTACCTAGAAAAACGAGGAGCCAATGGCTGATCCGCTCACGAGCAAAACTTCCCGGGCCGCCGCTGCAGGCGGCGCACTGAGCAGTGTCACCCGCAACGGCGTGCCGCTCCTTCCGGTGCGCCCAGGCGCGCCACGCGTGACGCCGGAGTTGATCCGTCAACTCCAGCAAGAATTGCGGTGATTCCGCCTGCTGCTCCGTATCCTGTCCGGCCCCTCCGCTACAATAGTGTGAAGCTCCTGCCAGCCGGGAACCCGAGTCCCTGGTTCGCCAGGAGCGTTCACACATTATGCTGCCTGAAAATCTTCCTGAAGCACTGACCTTCGACGACGTCCTTCTGGTGCCCGCCTACAGCGAAGTTGTGCCTGTCCAGGTGAGCACGCAAACCCAGTTGACCAAAGCAATCACCCTCAACACGCCGCTGATTTCCTCGGCCATGGATACGGTCACGGAGTCGCGTATGGCCATCGCCATGGCGCAGATGGGCGGCATCGGCATCGTGCACCGCAATCTTTCCGTCGCCGGCCAGGCGGGCGAGATCGACAAGGTGAAACGCTCGGAGAGCGGCATGATCGTCGATCCCGTGACCATCGGCCCGGACCAGATGATCGGCGGCGCGCTGGAAGTGATGCGCCGCTACAAGATCTCCGGTGTACCTGTGACGCAGGGCAAGCGGCTGGTCGGCATCCTCACCAATCGCGATCTGCGCTTCGAGACGCGCACCGACATCCCCGTGGGCGACGTGATGACCAAGGAGAATCTGATCACCGTCCCCGTGGGCACCACGCTCGAAGAGGCCGAGCTGATCCTGCACAAGCACCGCGTGGAGAAGCTGCTTGTAGTGGACGATCAATACAACCTCAAGGGCCTGATCACGGTTAAGGACATCCAGAAGAAGTTGAAATATCCCAACGCCAGCAAGGACGATCAGGGCCGGCTGCGCGTGGGCGGAGCCATCGGCGCCACCGGCGATTTTCTGGAGCGCGCGGAGGAACTGGTGCGCAACCGCGTGGACGCCCTGGCCATCGATTCGGCGCACGGCCACTCCTCGCGCGTGCTCGAAGCGGTGCGCGAAGTGAAGAAGCGCTTCGGCGATGTGGCGCTGCTGGCCGGCAACGTGGCCACCTACGAGGGCGCGATGGCGCTCATCGACGCCGGCGCCGACGCCATTAAAGTCGGCATCGGCCCGGGGTCGATCTGCACCACGCGCATGGTCACGGGCGCGGGCATGCCGCAGATTACCGCCATTGCCGAAGCCTACCGCGCCGCGCTCCAGCACGGCATTCCGGTGATTGCCGATGGCGGCATCAAATACTCCGGCGAGATCACCAAGGCCATTGCCGCGGGCGCCAGCTCGGTGATGATCGGCTCGCTCTTTGCGGGCGTCGACGAGAGCCCCGGCGAAACCATCCTCTATCA
Organism: Acidobacteriaceae bacterium; assembly: GCA_003165005.1. Lineage (GTDB taxonomy): Bacteria > Acidobacteriota > Terriglobia > Terriglobales > Acidobacteriaceae > Telmatobacter. The sequence goes on from PLSB01000031.1 coordinate 7,274, forward strand.
GGGACGCAGCTTCAAGACCTATCGCGGCATGGGTAGCTTGAGCGCCATGAGCCAGGGCTCGGGCGAGCGCTACTTCCAGGGCTCGGCCGATCTGGCGGCCGCTGAAAGCGGGACGGCGGACGTGGTGCAGCGCGAGCGCGGCAATGAAAATCGCCTCGCCAAGTTCGTTCCCGAAGGCATCGAAGGGCGCGTTCCCTACCGCGGGCCGCTCGAATCCATGGTCTTTCAACTGGTGGGCGGGCTCCGTTCCGGCATGGGCTATCTGGGGTGTGGCACGATCGCGGAGCTCAAGGAGAAGGCAAAGTTCGTGCGCATCTCCGGCGCCGGCTTGCGCGAGAGTCACGTGCACGACGTGATCATCACGCGCGAAGCGCCCAACTATCATGTCGAGTAAGCCTCCCGTTCTGGAACTCTCCACCCCGCGCACGAGAACCAGTCCGCGAGGGCCCCGGTTCTCCACCCCACGGACGAAGACCCGTCCGCGGGGGCCCCGGTTCTGGATCGGCGCGTGGCTGCCGGTGGCCCTCGGCATCTGCGTCATGGCTCTCGAGTCCACGCCGGCCTTCGGCAGCGACCGCACCTCGGGCCCCCTCCGGTGGCTTGTCCAACTCGTCTTCGGCCAGTTGAACGACCCGGCCTGGGAGATCGTGCATCATCTGATTCGCAAGACCGGTCACTTCGTTGGCTACGGCGCTCTTGGCTGGGTATGGCTGCGCGCCTGGCGCATGACTTTTCCGGGCGCGCGGTTTTTGTCCCATGCGGGACTGGCGCTCCTGGGAACGGCGCTCGTGGCGAGCAGCGACGAATGGCACCAGTGCTTCCTGCCCAACCGCTCCGGCTCTCCATGGGATGTGCTGCTGGACTGCTGCGGCGCCGCCGCCATGATCGGAATCACTGGACTGTGCCTGCGCTGTTTCCGGCCGGCGCCGGCGGTCTTAGAGGACTGAGCAACAGAGCAAAGACATTTGTTTTCGGCGGCGCGGTTCACGCTTCGACAACAGGGAACCACTTTCATTGATCGCTTCGCAGAAAATAAACGCGGGCACATCCCGGATGAGAGTAAGCGTCTTGTGTTCCCACCCT
>PLSB01000291.1 GCA_003165005.1 Acidobacteriaceae bacterium
CCGGCATCACCATGGCCACGGCTCTGGCGAGCGCGCTGGCCAGGATTCCCGTGCGCCGCGACATTGCCATGACCGGCGAAATCACGCTGCGCGGCAAAGTGCTGCCCATCGGCGGCCTCAAGGAAAAATTGCTGGCCGCACTGCGCGCCGGACTCTTCGAGGTGATTCTGCCCCGCGCCAACGAGAAGGACGTAGCCGAGCTGCCCGACAACATCAAGAACGCCATGAAGCTGCGCTTTGTGGACGCGATGGACGAAGTGCTGTCGCTGGCCCTGGAGCGCCCGCTCCCCGCGCCCCTGCCCGATGAGTCCAAGACACTCTCCGCCGTGCCGGGCGAAGTCGGCAGCAATCTTCCCGCGCCGCAATAGGCAGCTGTTCGCGGGCTGCACTCCGCTTGAAATCTGTCTCAGGCAAACTGCATTGCCTGTACCCCCGAAATCATTGTGTGGTTGGAATTGCGTTGCGGAGGTTACACTTGTCCGGACGATTCAGCCGGAGTGTTTATGCTTAGCCGACGCAAATTTCTCAAGACCGGCCTCACCACCGGAGCCGCAGCGATTCCACTGGCCTCAGTTCTCGGCGCCGCGCAGCAACCCGAACAACATGCCGCGACACCTGCGTCATCGATCCCGGCCTACCAACTGATCGCGTTGCCGGCGCGCCTGGCGAAATCGGACGCGGCCACCGAGCCATGGCAAAACAGGGTTCGCCGCGTGGGTCAAACCAACATGACCGAGCACGACCCCGCGGTGATGAACGTGAATGAGTGGGCCGACTACTGGCACTCGTCGAAAGTCGACGTGGTGTTTGTAAGCGTCACGGGCATTCTGGCTTTCTATCCTTCCAAAGTGCCGTTCCACCGGCACGGAAAATTCCTCAACGGCCGCGACTTTTTCGGAGAGTGCGTGGCGGCAGCAAAGAAGCGCGGCATGCGCGTGGTGGCGCGCATGAGTCCCGACCTGAACTGGGGCGATGCGCTGGCCGCGCACCCGGAGTGGGCGATGCGCTTGGGTGACGGCTCCGCGCAGTTCAGCACGGAAGAACCGCGGCTCTTCAAGACCTGCATGTTCTCCACCTACATGGACGATTACGTGACGGCCGTGATGCGCGAGATCAACTCGCTCTATGACGTGGATTGCTTTTATACGAACGGCTGGCCTCCCATCGGGATGCTGCCCGATTGCTATTGCGCGGTTTGCAGCAAACTGCCTGCGACTGGCACGCCGGCTTACTGGCGCGCCTTCAACGATCGCGTGTTGGATCTGTGGAAACGTTATGACGCGATCGCAAAGGAGAAGAAGGCCGGCAGTTTCTTCTTTGCCAACTCGGGCGGCGGTGTGCACGCCAGCGTGAACCTGGATCGATTGGGCAAGACTATCGCCTGGTTCCAGGCCGACAACCAGGGACGCAGCTACGAGGATCCGGCGGTGTGGGGATGCAGCCTGCAGGGCCGCGCATGCAGCGCGGTGCTCGACGGAAGATTTGCCGCGAACGTAACGGCGGCCTACTCCACCGGCACACCCGGATGGCGCAATCTGTCGAAGACTCCCGAAGAGACGCGCATGTGGTTCAACGAGACGCTGGCCAGCGGAATGGCGCCCTACAATCACTTTGTCGGCGCGGAAAAAGGATTCTGCGAGGATCGCCGCTGGCAGAAGGTGGGCGAAGATTATTTCCAGTGGACCGCGCGCCACGATGCGCACTTTGCCGCGCGACAGTCCGTGGCCAACATCGGCGTCGTGATGGGCCAGAGCACGCAACTGCTTTATCCCGGCCCGGCCACGGCGCGGGTGCGCACTTACATGCGCGAAACCACGGATGGACTCTACGATGCGCTGCTCCGCGGCCGGTTCGCATTCGACTACGTGCATGAGGACCGGCTGGAGCCGGAGCGCCTGAAAAAATACCGCGCACTTCTGCTGCCGAACATTGCCATGCTCAGCGACCGGCAATGCGAGCAGTTGCGCGCGTATGTGCGCGGCGGCGGCTCTCTGATGGCGAGTTTTGAGACCAGCCTCTATGACGAAAATCTGAGCCCGCGCGCGGATTTCGGCCTCGGCAGTCTGTTTGGCGTGTCGCGTGCGGGCAATGCCGTGGGTACCAACGGCAATCCCTACTACGCGCGCATTGAGGCGCCGCAGGCGGCGCATCCGCACCAGATTCTTGATGGCTTCCGCGATACCAACTGGCTTGCCGGGGCGCAAAATCGCGTGCCGCTCAAGCCGGTAGCGGATCCGGTGCTGACCGTAGTGCCGGGCTTCGTGCGCTACCCACCGGAGCTCGCCTATCCGCCGGTTTCGCAAACCAGTGAGCCGGCCGTGGTGTTGCGCGAAGAGGGCGCAAGCCGGCTGGCGTGGCTCGCCGGCGACGTGGAGCGCACGTATTGGCTCACCGGCCACGGCGACCTGCTGCGCCTCATCGAGAACACCATTCGCTGGGTGACGCGCGATGAGCGGATGCTGAGCGTGGCGGGGCCGGGCTTTATCGAGGTGTTCTGCTGGGAGACTGCGCCGGGCTACGCTGTGCACCTGCTCAACTACTCGAATGCGAACGCGTTTCACGGCTGGATGCAGACCGTGGAGCCGCTGGGGCCGCAACACGTGAGCATGAAGCTGCCGGGCGGAGCGCGCGTGAGGCAGGTGGAACTGCTCAGGGCAGAACGGGATCTGCCGTTCCATCTCGAGGAGGGCGTGCTGCAATTCACCGTTCCTGCGGTCGGCGATTACGAAGTTGCGGCGGTGACGGTGGTGTAGGCTGAAAGGCAATACGCCGATGCGGCGCCAGCCAAGCTGCTAAGCTGGGCGGCTCTTTCGCGCATGCAGCGCTTCCAGCGCATCGCACGCGGTCTTCACACCATTCTCTCTTGCAACTTCCTCGGCGGCTTTTTGCGCCTGCTCCGCATACTCCGCATCGGCCAGCATCTTGCGCACGCGCCGCGCCACCCGCCACGGCTTGTACTGCGAGCGCTGAATCACCCGCGCCACGCCCATGCGCCTCATGCGCCGCGCGTTGTCGGGCTGGTCGTGCGAGTAAGGCATGATGAGCATGGGCCGCCCCGCGCGCAGGCATTGCGCCGTGGTGCCCACGCCGCCCTGATGCACCACCAGCGACACGCGGGGAAAGAGCCCCGAGTAGGGCGCGTACTCCGCCACGCAAATCGATTCGGGCAGTTCCCGCTGCGGCCCGTTACGAGGATCGTTGCGCGGGTCCGTGCCAACCAGCAGCACCGCGCGCACGCCAAGTTTTTTTGCCGCGCGCGCCGACTGCTCGTAAAAATCTCCCGCGGCCAGCACCGCGGCCGAACCCAGCGTAAACACCACCGGCGGCTCGCCTGCGGCAAGAAACTCCTCGAGCTGCGCGGGCAGCGCCGCATTGCCCGCGTCGGCATCGTAAAAACAGAAGCCGGTGATGAGCGTGTTTTCGGGCCAATCCTTCTGCTCGGTGCCCAGCACGCGCGAGAAGAGAGCCAGCACCAGGTTAGGCGAGTGCTTGGCGTCGAAGATAGGGTTCTTGCCCTTGGGCAAACCCAGCTCGCGGCGCAGTTCGTAGATCGGCTCCGGCCACTTGCGCGTCACAAACCGCGCCAGCCGCCGCATGGCGCGTCCCATGCCCGGAGCCTTGTCGGCTCGCGCCAGTTTGGGATACGGCGGCAGTACCGGCGGATCGAACGCAGAGAAAAATGAAAACGGCGCCAGCACGTAACTCGCCCAGGGAATGCCCGTGACCTCAGCCACGATCGGCCCCGCGTAGTTGAGCTCGCCCAGCAGCAGCAGATCGGCGCGCGCGGGCCTGGTAGCCGCGTCCAGCAGGTCGGCGTAACTCTCGCGCAGCACCGGAAACAGAAACTCGCGCAGTCCCGTCTCCGTGCCCTTCTTCACGTCGTAAATCATCTCCACGAGTTTCGTGTTGGTGGGATCGATGTCGGGCCGCAGCTCGCGAAACTCCAGCCCCAGCGGCGCGATCTTTGGCCGGTAGACGTTGGGCAGCGCCATCACCGGCGCGTGGCCGCGGCGCTTCAATTCCAGCGCAATGGCAATCAGCGGGTTGATATCCCCAAAGGTTCCAATGTTCGAAAGAACAATGCGCAATCCCAGATCCCCCGATGCTTGAATGGACCGCAAGTATTGAGGGTAATGCATCGGCGGCGCCGATCCACGAGAAATTCTGTCGCGCGTACCACGCTGGTCGCAGCCCGCGTCGCAGCGGATGCAATCTCTTCCGCGGTTCGATAGGATGATTACGATGGATCTTTGACCACTGACCGCTGATCCCTGACCCCTGTCTTTATGAAACTCATCCTCATTGTCGTTGTGGGCCTTGTCCTCGCCGGGTCGCTGCTGGCCGACTACAAATGGCGCCAGTGGATGGCCGCACGCCGCCGCGAGCGCGACGGCTCCAATCGCCCATTCGACCGCTAGCCCCTCAGTCCCTGGCTCTTCCCCTCTTTCGGCGCACAATGAGGCCGGAGATTAGTGCGAGTGCGAGTGTGAGTGCGAGTGTGAGTGTGAGTGTGAGTGCGATGGGCGAGTGATCAGTGCACACTGTCCACTCACACTCACCCTGTTCCCTAATCCCTGTTCCCTGTTCCCTAATCCCTGTTCCCTGTTCCCTAATCCCTGTTCCCTGATCCCTGATCCCTGCCTTCGCCCCATTACAATAACTTCAGGGAGCCGTCCAAATACCTATGCGATTGAACCTTGCCGTTTCATTCCCCGTGCGACTCAACCGTGCCCGCCTGGTGCTGGCCCTGCTGCCCGCGGCACTGCTTTTCCTTGCCCCAGCCGCGCGCGCCCAGTTTGGTGCGCCGCCCACCACGCAGGTGCGCGACGCCTCGGCCCTCAAGCCTCCGGCCGGCGCCCGCGTGGCCATCATCGAGTTTTACGATCTTGAGTGCCCGCAATGCGCTCAGACCAATCCGCTGCTTATCGCGGCGGCCAATCAGTACAAGATTCCCTGGATTCGCTACGACCTCATCATCCCGAACCACATCTGGAGCCGGCAGGCAGCCATCAACGCGCGCTTCTTCGACAGCAAGAGCCTCAAGCTGGGCAACGACTACCGCGACTACGTCCTCGCCAACCAGATCTCCATCGAAACGCTCGTCGATCTCAACAAGTGGACGCAGAAGTTCGCGCAGGCTCACGGCGTCGCGCTGCCATTCGCCATCGATCCCATGGGAAAATTTGCTGCTCAGATCCAGGCCGACGTCGATCTCGGCCGGCGCATCGGCGTCGAGCACACGCCCACCATCTTTATCGTCGCCAGCGGCGGCCACGCTCCGGCTTACACTGAGGTTGTGGACCGCAACCGCCTCTTCCAGACCATCGACCAGCTGCTTGCCGAAACAAAGCGCTAGGGACGGAAGGACTAGGGAACAGTGTGAGTGTGAGTGCGCGCCGATCACTGATCACTCGCACTCACACTCACACTCGCACTCACACTCACACTCGCACTCGCACTCACACTCGCACTCACACTCACACTCGCACTCACACTCACACTCGCACTCACACTCGCACTCACACTCACACTCGCACTCACACTCGCACTCGCACTCACACTCACACTAACCACTAACCACTAACCACTAACCACTGATCACTGATCACTGATACTGATCTTCACCAGCTCCTGGCCGCCGGGCGCCACCATGCGCGTTTGCGGGGTGCGCCAGTGGTCGATGTAGCTGATGCGGTGCACGCAACCGATGGTGCAATGCGGCGCGCAGCTCTTGGCCGTCACAAACTCGCGCTTCACGTCCTCGCGCGTCCACTCGGCCACGGGCACGCCGGGATAGCCGCGCTGCTGCGAGCAGTAGTGCACCAGCCCGTCCTCGCACACGTACAAATACCGCGAGCCGGCGCGGCAGCGCCAGTTGTTCGGCCGTCCCTCCACAATCGCTTCCTGGAACTTGTCGAACTGCGCGTAATTGGTCTTCCTGCGGTCGGTCATGACGTGGAAGACGCGCGCCTCCTCCTCGGCCAGCGGCTTCAGTTGCCCGTCGCCGTCGTGGATGATGCCGATGGTCGACTCGAAACCGAGTTCCAGGGCGCGCTTGCCGATCACCAGCGCGTCGTTCGGATTGCGAATCCCTCCGCCCACCACCGAGTTGATGTTCACGTGGAACTCGGCGTACTCGGCCAGCATCTCCAGGCGCTTGTCCAAAGTCTTCAGCGACTTCTTCGACACCTCATCCGGCTCCAGATTGTCGATCGAGATCTGCATGTGGTCCAGGCCGGCTTCATTCAACCGAAGAATGCGCTCGGGACTCAAGAGAAAACCATTGGTGATCATGCCGGCAATGGCGCCCGTCTGCCTCATGCGGCGGATAATGTCGTCGAGTTGCGGATGCGTCAGCGGCTCGCCGCCCGAGATGCCGATCATGGCCGTCCCCAGCCGGCCCAGCGCGTCGATGCGCCGGTACATCTCTTCGAGCGGCACCGGCTCGCTCACCTTGTCGTACTCGTTGCAATAAGCGCAACTCAGGTTGCAGAAGCGCGTCGGTATGATCTGCACCAGCACGGGATGCGCGGTGTCGGCCAGCGCCCGCAACACCATCGCGTACTCGCGCGCCTTGCGCGTGACCCGCTTCCACAGCCCTCTCAGCGTCGATCTCCGGGGAATGCCCATCTGTTCTATTGAAACATAAGGGCAGGGACGTAGGGACTAGGGACTGAGGAGCTAGGGGACTGAGGGACCGGCCCGCATTTCTAACACGTGGCGAGAATTTGTAGCGCCGGTCTCCAGACCGGCTGTACTGAGGGCCTCCCGGCCCTCAGAGGCCTCGCCAAATCCCGAATCCCCGGAAGTCGCGTGCCCTCTCTCGCGAGAAATGCGGATGAACTCCTCGCTTCCGGAACCGGCTGCATAGGCCCGGTTTTGAAAGGGCACGGCTTTACAGGCTGCGGAAAAACTCGATTTCCCAAGAAGTGCGAAAAACGAATCGCACCAGGATGCTCTAGGAGCGATCCGCAAGGGCTGGCTGATGGTTTTACATCCCCCAGATTTCGCCCTTTCGCCATACCTTCGGAGTTTTTCCGCAGCCTGTTTAGCCGTGCCGATAAGGCGCAAGAAAGGAGGGGTTTTAACCCCTGAGGGACTAATCCGCATTTCTCACAGGCCGCCGAAAATCGTACCGCCGGTCTCCTGACCGGCTGTAGTGCGGGTCTCCAGGCCCGCACATCGCTTCCGTCCGGCCAGGTTTTCATATTCTCTGGGTGCCGCACCGCGGCATGTACGACAGCGGCCGGCAAATGACCACCCCCCAGGCCGTGTCGCGGGGAGTTTGCGGTTCCAGACCGGTCGATGCCGGAGTCCGTGGTTCCCAGGTCCCAAAGTCGGGGCCACTGGGCACCCCTTGTCGTGGTGAGTTTGCTTCCTGGAGATTCGGGCCACCCGCCAAAGACCACCACAAGCCAACTTGCTCCACTGACCCGACCGAGAGTGGCGCATTCGACTATAAAGGTCTTTAATTGGGGAAGTTAGTCTTCGGGAGCGTGCGGACGTGATTTCGAAGATCGTGAAGCTCGAGGGGGTGGGCACACTCCACGAACCACTTCCAAACGGCTCCATTAGCCTGGGCAAGCGAACAATAATCTACGGCGAAAACGGCCGCGGTAAGTCGACCTTCGTCGCGGTCCTTCGATCCCTGTGCCAAGGAAATGGCGAGGCCCTGCGCGGAAGGGCCACAATCGGCGGGAAGCATGAGCCAAGTGCTGAATTACTGCTAGGCAACAAGGTCCACCGTTTTGCGATGGGCAACTGGAATCTCGCCCACGAGAAAATCTCCATTTTCGATGCCGAATTCGTTTCGGACAATGTTTACGCGGGGAGCACCATTGAACTGGACAGTGCCAAGTTCTCCGTTCGGTCAGGGGCGCTTGTTGGCCTGGCGGAGGTTGGATAGTTCGGTAGCCAGATCGATCCACTGGTCCACAAGCGTCTTCATGGCGTCGTAGTTCTTCAGTTCCCGTCGGATGGCAGCGAGATCTTCCTTGCGCACGAACTTCGAACTGCTCTTTCCCTTGCGCGTAAAACTGACCTGATAGTATGGCCCGTGCTTTTCTGGCGGCGTGGCCTTGCACCGGCATCCCGGCGTCCCGC
>PLSB01000084.1 GCA_003165005.1 Acidobacteriaceae bacterium
GAATCGTACGCGGTGGTCCCAAACGAATACTCGACGTTATTGAGCGGATCCCCGGAGCCAATCCAAACGTCCGCCGTGAAGCCTGTGATGGTTTCCGCCTGGGTGAGGGTGAATTCATCCGTCACCGAGGCCCCGTAATCGATGGGCCAGGCGTCGAAATTCCAATTGCTGGAGCCGCTGCTATACACAGTGGAGTCGGCAACCGCGGGAACCGTGGCCAGCGCGCCAACCAGGCTGAGGAAGATTACTGCAAGAATCGCTTTCTTCATGCTTCTTTCTCCGTTCAAGATTCGGGCCCGGAGCAGCCTACGGCAAGGCTGTCCTGGGCGTGAACATCTTCCGGGGACTGGCCCCAAGGTCAGTGCCCGGGCAACTGTGAACCGCGTGCAGATGTGCGCCTGTCCGTGGGAATGGGCGGTACTCTGCCTGGGAGTAAACAGTTGAGTTTGCATGACTCTAATGCACTTGACCGGCCAAACAAAACGACGGTAATATCGTTGAAAACAAAACATTTAACGATTAATGTTTGTTGCCCCATGACGGGAAAGGGCAATTTCTTGCACTGGGAATAGGAAAATAGATTCCACTCTGGTAATAGGAAAACAGGTTCCGTATGAGGGTGTTGCGGGGCCTCAGAGGGCGGGAGGGGTGAGGTTTGACGAGCGTGGGTCGTGGATCGTGGATCGTGAACAGCCGTTCGCTTGCAGCCGGTAGCTGGTAGCCGGTAGATGCCGGCGTTCGTGGTTCCCGGGTCCCAAAGTCGGGGGCCGCGAGGCGACTGCTCTCCGCGTCGTGCGGCGTTTACTTCGAGCGGCGGACGATGCGTCGCCACCAACGCCATACGGCGTTGTGCAGCAGGCGGGTTTGCTCGGCTTTGAGCGCGCGGTAGGAGCGCTCGACGTAGATGTCGAACTCGGGCGGCCAGCCGATCATGGAGCGGCGGTCAGTGTAATCGCCCTCGGCCCACTTCAGGAGCAGCGCTTTGTAGCCGACGACGTGGGTCACGAAATCGAGCAGGCACTGCGGCATCTCTTCTTCAACGATCAGGTGCGCGTTCTCAATGATGATCTTCTCGCGCACGTCGTTGAGCGGCATGAAGATGGATTTCATCCACAGCATCCACTCCGGGAGGTCCTTGTCGCGGATGGGATGGCACTGGGTTTTGCCCTGCTTCGAGAGCAGCGCCTTGTAGGCGATGTTGCCGGCGACGGTGGCCACGTAGAGCGGGCCGTAAAACTCGTTGAGGCGCTGATTGACGAGGCGGAGCCGGTCGGCGCGGCGGGCCATCATGCGGCTGCTCATAAACGTAACCAGGTAACCGGCAAAGGCCAGAACGATGGTGAAGACCACCGCGGTTTGTCCGGAGCTCGGCATCAAGAAAGAGGAATCGTCCATCGTGAGGGCCAACCCTTTGCGGAAAAGTATACGCGGGCGAAGCGCGGCCGGGCGGTGATGGCGGGGAGTTGGCCCGCGTTTCTCACACGGAGCGAGAATCTGTAGCGCCGGTCTCCTGACCGGCGCTACATTGCTTCGGAGACCGGCGGTACCTTACTTGGCGCGATGGACGGGAACCACCTTGGGTTTGGCCGGAACAATCTCGATCTCGAAGAGCTTGGGCCAGAGTTTCCCGGTGACGAAAATGCGGTCGTGCGCGGCGTCGTAAGCGATGCCGTTGAGGACGGCTTCGGGATCGGAGCGTTCGTTGTCGGGCAGCAGGCCGGTAAAATCGACCCAGCCCAGCACCTGGCCGGTTGCGGGCGAGATGCGCGCGATGCGGTCGGTGTGCCAGACGTTCGCGTAGATCTGGCCGTGGATGTATTCGAGCTCGTTGAGCTGGGTTACCGGCTGCCCGTGATCCTTCACGTCGATGTGGCGGATTTCACGAAACGTCGCGGGGTCGAAGAAACGAATGGTGGCGGTGCCGTCCGAGAGGATGAGGTATTTGCTGTCGGCGGTGAGGCCCCAGCCCTCGCCGTCGTAGTGCAGGGTGCGCAGCAGGCGGAAGCTGAAGCGGTCGTAGACGAAGACGAGGTGCGACTGCCAGGTGAGCTGGACGAGGGTGCTGCCCCACGCGGTGAGGCCTTCGGCAAAATACTGCGGCGGGACGGGCGCCGATTGCAGCACGCGGCCGGAGTCGAGATCGTCCATGCGCAGCGAGGAGCGGCCGTTGAGGCCGGTGCTTTCGTAGAGATGCCCGTCGACGAAGACCAGGCCTTGCGTGTAGGCGTTGGGATCGTGAGGATACGTGTGAACGACGCGGTAGGAGTCGTCGGCGAAGGCGGCGGACGCGGCCGCGAGGACGAGGATTGCGAGGTTACGAAGATGGGATGAGAGGCGCATGGGTTCGATGATGTACAGATTTAGTTTCCCACCCTTCCGCAAAAGACGCGAAAGGATGGGGCACGGCCTAGGGTACGCGCGAGGCCGCGACCGGGTCTCTCCCCGACGACCTACTCCGAGCTGTAGAAACGCCCGAAGGCGCGGGCGAGCATGAGAGACATGGCAAGAATTCCCGCGCCCACGATACCAACCTGCCAGGGATTGTGAATGTTGAAACCGCCGACTTGAACGATGAGCAAATAGGCCACCGCAAGATTGAAGAATCCCCACAAAACATTCACGGTCGGTGAGGACAGGCCCTTGCCCGGAGGCTTGGCAAAGGGGCTCTGGAAGCTGCGCCCCGAGATTCCGTTGACGAGATGGGGCAAGCTGTTGGCCAGAAATGCTCCGCCAAGGAAGTAGGCCAGATCGTGATACCAGTCCATGGTGACTCCGTTTCGTGCGACGGACAAATGGTAGCAGATGCTAGTTCGCGCCGAGATAGATGAAGCGCGCGAGAAACAGGGCGGCCATCACGTAGAGAAGCCAGTCCTGGCGGCGGAATCTGCCGGCAAACAGGTGCAGGACGGCCCAGGCGATAATGCCGAAGCCCAGGCCGTTGGCGATCGAATAGGTGAATGGGATGAGCACGAGAGTGAGGAACGCGGGAACGGCCACCAGCGGGTCGTGCCAGTGGATTTCGGTGATGGCGGCGAGCATCAGCGAACCCACCAGGATGAGCGCCGGGGCGGTGGCTGCCTGGGGCACGGCGCCGATAAACGGCGCGGCCACGATGGCGCACAAAAACAAGAGGCCGGTGACGATGGCGGTGACGCCGGAGCGGCCGCCCGCGGCCACGCCGGCCGTCGACTCCACGTAGCTGGTGACGGTGGAGGTTCCGGTGAGCGAGCCAAAGACCGTGGCCGTGGCGTCGGCAAACAGAATTCGATTCAGGCGGGGGATGGAGTGGTCGGGAGCGATGAGGCCGGCGCGCTTGGTGACGGCGACCAGCGTGCCCAGGTTGTCGAACAGATCGACAAAGAAGAAGACGAAGACGATTTCAAGCAGGCCCTTGCCGAGCGCGCCGCGAATGTCGAGCTTGAAGGCGGTTTGGGTGAGCGCGGAGAGGCCGACGGTGGAGTGCGTCCAATGCACAAGATGCAGAGGCCAGGCGAGGGCGGTGACGGCGACGACGCCGATCAGGATGGCGCCTTTCACCTTGCGGATTTCGAGGGCGGCCATCAGAATCAAACCGAATAACGCGAGATACGTGGTGGGATTGCGGATCGAGCCCATGCCGGCCAGGGTGTTGGGATCGCGAATGACAAGGCCCGCGTGCTGAAAGCCGATGAAGGCGATGAACAGGCCGATGCCGCCGGCGACCGCCGCGTAAAGCTGGTGGGGAATGGCGCGCAGGATCGTCTTCTGGATGCCGGCCGCGGTGACGGCGAGAAAAATGACGCCGGAAAGAAAAACCGCGCCCAGGGCCGTCTGCCAGGGGACGTGCATCTTGAGGCAAACCGTGTAGGTGAAGTAGGCGTTCAGGCCCATGCCGGGGGCGAGAGCGATGGGATAACGCGCGACGATGCCCATGAGAATGGAGGCGAAGGCCGCCGAGAGGCAGGTGGCCGCGGTTGCGGCGGGCAAGGGAACGCCGGCGTCGGCCAGAATGGCCGGGTTCACGAGCACAATGTAGGCCATGGTGAGGAAGGTGGTGACGCCAGCCAGAATTTCAGTGCGCCAGTTGGTTCCGAGGCTGGCAAATTCAAAATAGGTTTCGAGTCGCTTGAGCATAGGTGGGTTCAAGATAGGAGAACACAGCGCACCCCTAATGCGAAGAGATTTGTGCGGTCCAGCTAATTGATGCCGTGATGGGCCATGGACGAAGCGCGAACGATCTCGGCGGCTTTCTCGGCGCACCAGAGTTTGATCAGCGATTGATACGGCACATCCAGCTTGCGCGCGTGGTTGCGGATGGTGTCCAGAACATTCTGCGGCATGCGCAGGGAGATGGTCTCCGTGGGAGGGCGCAGCCTGGGAGAAGCCGCCAGCCTGGCCTTGTTCCAATCCAAAGGCTCCGTGCTTTCATTTTTCACGGACTCCCAGAAAGCGCGCTCCTCAGCTTCGCTCGAGAACTCAGGGACGGTTTTCAGTTGCCTGCGCATGGACAATTCTCTCCTTCCGGTTCATCGTGCGCGCCGAGATGGGGGGAATCGGCGTTCCATTTCCGCCTGGGAAACGCCAGGCCTCTCGTTCTTCCTTGAGGCGCATGGGTCCCAGTCGAATCCGGTACAGGGCAGGGGGGTTCTCTGTATATGAATGCAATATACCAAAAGAACGAGCGGAAGTGCATGTTAAAGTCGAATTCCTCCCATAGTGCGCGATCCATGCGGAAGGATCGGCTCCTGAGCGGGGCGGGCGGCGGCGTCTTTCTGTCTTGCGGATCGGAGAGGCGCAATGGAAAGGGAAACTCGCGGGGCTGCGGGACTGCGGCCACGAGCCCTTACGGATTGATCGCCGGTAACGTTGCCGCCGGCGGCAGCGCAAGCCGCCCCAAAAGCCGTTTCATCCAGGTGGGCGCAGCCCACTTGATTTATATCCCCACCGGCGTTATGCTCCTCTTATGCCCACCTCCGCGGTCATCAAAGATACCGATTTCCAGTTGGTTTCCGAGTTCGCGCAGCCCGATGCGAAGAAGCGCCTCTCGCTGGGAGCGGCTCTGCGCGATGCAACGGCTTATAACATCTACCGCAATCCCCTCGGCCAGCTCATTCTCGACCCGGTCAGGACCATTCCCGTCTCTGAGACCTGGCTCTACGAGAACCCGCCGGCCCTGGCCAGCGTGAAGCAAGGCTTGAGGGAATCGGCGGAAGGGAAGAGCGTGTATCGCGGCTCGTTTGCCAGGCACGCCAAGTGAATAGCTCAAGGCCTGGAAATGGACAGGCCTAGATATGGAACGCAAGCTCAAGTTCACTCCCACGGCAGATGCGCAGTGGACGGCGCTCGAAAAATCGCCGTCCACTGCCGCGCTCCTCGCCCAGGTGCGCAAGGCCCTGGGATACCTCGAAATTGACCCGCGCCACCGGGGCCTTCACACGCACGAGTTCACGTCGCTTGCCGGTGTTCACGGCGAGAAGGTCTTCGAGGCCTACGCGCAAAACGACACCCCCGGCGCCTACCGCATCTTCTGGCATTATGGTCCCGATGAAATCAGGGGCAGGAAGCGAACGCCTGTGATTACCGTCGTTGCGATCACGCGGCATCCATAAGGACTGGCCGTCCAGGCGGGCGGCACTTGCGCGCCATAGGGTTCGTGGGATCCCACCCTTCACAAAGAGCGCGAAGGATGAGGCATCCGGGGTCTCTCAAACCGGGATTGCCTCCTCAATCACCCGGGCGCGGATGCGAGCTTTCAGGCCTTTTTCCGTCACGACATCGACCGGGCGGCCAAGAGCACTCTCCAACTCCGACTGCAATCCGCCCAAATCGAAGAGCGATCTGCCGGGTTCCATCTCCACCAGAAAGTCAATGTCACTCTGCTCGTCGGCTTCCGCGCGGGCGACAGAGCCGAAAACACGGACGTTGTGCGCGCCATACCGGCCCGCGATCCCGAGGATTTCCGCGTGTTTTTGTTTGAGCAGCTCCAGGTGAGTCATGGTTACGCTCCCTCGCGTTCTCCTCTTCGACGGGACTTCGAGAACGTGGTCCCTTCTTCAAAGAATAGCCCAGAGTCGTTACCGGAGCAGCTTGGCCGCTTCCTTGGCGAAATAGGTGACGATGAAATCCGCGCCGGCGCGGCGGATGCTGAGGAGCGACTCGATCATGGCGCGGTTGGGGTCGAGCCAGCCCTTCTCAAAGGCTGCGTGCAGCATGGAGTACTCGCCGGAGACCTGGTAGGCGCCTATGGGAACCTCCACCCGCTGGCGCGCGGCGCGCACCACGTCGAGGTAGGGCATGGCGGGCTTCATCAGGATCATGTCCGCGCCCTCTTCGATGTCGAGATCGATCTCGCGCATCGCCTCCCTGAGATTTGCCCCGTCCATCTGGTAACTGCGGCGGTCGCCGAACTGCGGCGCGGAGCCGGCGGCCTCGCGGAAGGGACCGTAAAACGCCGAGGCGAATTTCGACGCGTAGCTGAGGATGGGCGTCTGCGCGAGGCCCGCCGCATCGAGCGCTTTGCGGATGGCTCCGACGCGGCCGTCCATCATGTCGCTGGGAGCCACCACGTCGGCGCCGGCTTTGGCCTGGCTCACGGCGGTGCGCGCCAAGATTTCGAGAGTCGGATCGTTCGCCACGTCGAAGTTCGCATCGGGGCCGTCGCCCGATTTGACGACCACTCCGCAGTGGCCGTGGCTGGTGTATTCGCAAAGGCAGACGTCGGCGATCAGCACCAGTTTCTTTGCCGCCGGCGACTGCTTGAGCGCCGCGAGCGCCTGCTGCACGATGCCGTTTTCCTCCCATGCGCCGGTGCCTTCGTCGTCTTTGGTTTCGGGCAGGCCGAAGAGCAATACGCCGCCGAGGCCCAACTGTGCGGCTTCTTCGGCTTCGCGGACCGCTTCGTCTACAGATAAGTTGAAGACGCCGGGCATGGAGCCGACTGGGTTGCGCACACCTTTGCCGGGACAGATGAAGAGGGGATAGATGAGGTCGCCGGGCTCGAGTGCGGTTTCGCGCACCAGGGCGCGCAAGGGCTCCGTGCGCCGCATCCGCCGCATGCGCTGGGCTGGGAAGGTCATGGTTCGATTGTAAAGGCAGGGGTCAGGGAACAGGGATCAGGGAACAGGGATCAGGGATCGGGTTTCATTGGGGGCTGCATAAAGGAATGTCCCAGTAACTGCGCCGTAGGCGCAGAGGTTGTTAGCCCCGCGCTTCACCGGGGCCCCCAAGAAACGGTCTTGGCTTCTTGGGGTGGATTCGTGGGGAATGCGGATTCCGTAAATTGGCTTCGGAGTCCCATAGGGACCATGCAACGACTGTTCCCTGATCCCTGTTCCCTGACCCCTGCTTCTCACAGATTGTCGTAGAGCGCCGAATTCCGGTAGCCGAGCAGGATGACCAGCGTGGCGACGCCGAGCGCGGTGCCGAAGGGGATTTTGATGAGGCAGACGACCGCGGCGATGATGGCCATGATGCGTCCCCACTGGGCGCGTTCCAGCAGGCCCCAACCGGCCACGGCGCAGACCACCGCGCGCAGCGAGAGCATGATCCATGCGAAGTGAATTACCGCGGGCCCGAACCATTCGGGGAACGGCGAGCCGTGCGCCCAGGGGCCAAAGCCGCCGGAGAAGAAGGCGCGCGCGAAGCTCATGGCGGCAAAGCCGAGCACGAGCGAAAGTCCGGCATAGACCAGCCACAGGATGCCGAGCACGCGTACCTTGCCCGCGTAGCGCGCCAATTCATATTCAAGGCCGGGCGTCGGGGCAACCGGCGGCGCGATCGGCGCCCCAGCCCAGCCGCACTTTGCACAAAAGCCTTTTCCGGCGTCGAGTTCCTGACCACATCCGCTGCAAAACATATTCTTTCTCCCAATCGCAATAAGGATACGCAAATCCGGCGCGAATGGTTCCGAAAAAGTGAAGGAGCGAACCGTCGGCTTGTAGCCCTTACGGCATTTTCACTGATGGTGTAAGGAAACTCCGTGCCCCATCCTTTTCACGTTCTTTGTGAAAAGGGTGGGAAACCAAGAAACCCACCCTATAGGAATAGTGAAAATGCCCTGGCAGCCTGTGGCGAAAGTCCGGTTTTGAAAGGGCACGACTTTTAGCCTGCCCTGAGCCTGTCGAAGGGTGCCGT
>PLSB01000146.1 GCA_003165005.1 Acidobacteriaceae bacterium
AACTACGCGCGGGACATGCTCCAGTGATGTGCCCTGATGAGTATCTGGCAAATCCGCACCTCCAGGTCATTAGACTCCTTTGTATTGTATGTAATACTTATGTCCTTCGAGCTGTAGTTTGCAAAGATATTGGTTTTACTGATTGCAGGAACATCATGATCATTATCAGAACCATCCGGCGGGCCAAGGATATTTTCGACTTCTTTCCGGGTGAGCTGAAAGGTCAATCCAAACGGCAAATCACCCTTGTATTGCTGAAAACCACCCACACCTCCGGAGTAGAGGAATATGGCATCCAGCTTATTCTGTGTAGTGAATTGTAGATAAACTCCCTCTGATTTGAAGCTGTAATTGTCGCCGGCAGAAGTCTTGTCAATCTCCGGAGTACCCAGGCTTGACAGCCATGTCTTGATTTCCGCAGAGTCGATTCCCTGGCCCAGCATTGAAGAGAGTGGCGTGCCCGCATTCGGAGATGCCTGCGTGGAATCAGGCTGTGTCGCGGGCGTGCCAAATATGTCCGCCGCAAATTCTTCCGGTGTGGCGTTGGGGTTCTTCTCATACTCTTTTGCCACTATCGCGCTAGCTATGTCTGAGATGGCTATACTTTGGGCCAGCTGGGGGTCGTTCCTCCAGACCGTTCCTTCGCTGACCACCATATTCTTGTTTTTCCCTGTCGTTCCGGTCTCTGCTGTTTTCGTGAAAAGAACGACGTCGCCGCCGGCTTCGGCCGCCTTCTGAAGAATGGCCGCTTTGAGCTGTTGAGCTATATCCGCGTCCGTTTTCTTGCTTTTCACTGAGGCGCTAATCGTTCCGATCTCGACGTAGCCCTTGCTTTCGAGAGCACTCTCGTCATCGCTGGTAACCTGTGCGGGAGAAGAACGCGCATCGATTGTCTGCCCGGTGATGACAGACGTGAAGTTCACCGCAACGCCGCTTTGCGCGCACGCCAAATTCGCACCGGCAAGAAGCGCCAACGCCGACAGAATCACGATTAGAGATACTTTTTGCCGCATGACCTTTCTCCTATCGAATTAGTGTTCGGTTCTTCGGGCAAGGACAGGCACAACCAGTGTCCTACCTTCAGAGACGCTGCGATTTGTTGTGAACACCGTGCTGGCGGACCTGGGGGGCCGAAGTGATTGCGATCCGCATCGCCGCGAGGACACCCACTTGCATGGGAAATACATGGCCATATTCAGACTCTTTGACGGCCTGAATTGGGCGTACAGCTTTCGACATGAATACATCGCTCCAACCGGAAGGCCATTGTCTGTGTGATCGGTCACAAATCTATGTGACTTATGGTTGGCCGCCAGCTCGGTTGCATACCGTTGATGCTCCAACCGGCAAGGAGAAGTAGCTGTCGTTAGAAGTCCATAGCGCTCATCGACCTGATCTTCAGTCACACCACGTCCTGGCCCAATCGGTTTGGTCCCGAAAACGCCCCAGGGTCCAGGAATCGGGTTGTGCCTAAATTGTCGCGAACGCGGAGATCGCCGTGCAGTAAACACCCGAGAGGGCGTGCCTTCCCCTCACCTACGCTTCGGTCTGCGCTGGCTGCGCCTGATCCCCGCGCTTCAGCAGCCGGCTCAAAATCACGTAGAGCACCGGAATAAAGATCAGATTCAGCACCGTCGACAGCAGCATTCCGCCTACAATCGTCGTACCCACCGAACGCCGGCCCAGCGCTCCCGCCCCGGTAGCGAAGACCAGCGGCAGCACGCCGAGAATGAACGCGAACGACGTCATTAAGATCGGCCGCAAACGCAATTCGCCGGCTTCAATCGCGGCGTCGGCAATGGAGCGGCCCTTGCGCCGCAACTGCTCGGCGAATTCCACGATCAGAATCGAGTTCTTCGCCGAAAGCCCGATCAGCATCACCAGTCCGATCTGGCAATACACGTCGTTGGCCAGTCCGCGCAGCGAAACCAGGCCCAGCGCGCCCAGCACCGCCATGGGCACCGCCAGCAGAATGATGAACGGCAACGCGAAGCTCTCGTACTGCGCCGAAAGCGTGAGATAGACAACCAGAATGCCGAGGCCAAAGATCACCAGCGCCTTGCCGCTCGATTCCAGTTCGTCGAGCGTCAGGCCCGTCCAGTCATGCGTCATGCCGCGCATCTGATTCTCGGTTGCCAGCTTCTCCATGCCGGCTAGCGCCTGGCCGGAGCTGTAGCCGGGGGCCGCGGAGCCGTCGATCTCCACCGAGCGGAAGAGGTTGTAGTGCGAAATCACCGGCGGGCCCGCGCTCTCGTTCACCGTCACCAGATTGTCGAGCGGAACCATCTGTCCCGCATCGGAACGCACGTAGTAACTGTGCAAGTCGCCGGCGTTCATGCGGAACGGCTGGTCGGCCTGCACAAACACGCGATAGGTGCGGTTGTTGTAATCAAAATCGTTGATGTACTCCGAGCCCATCAACACGCTCAGCGTGCTGGTGATCTGCGTGAGCGGGACACTCATCGTCTTGGCTTTCTCACGATCGATGGTTACCCGAATCTGCGGATCATTGGCGGAAAAAGTGGTCAGCAAACCGGTCAGGTCCTTGCGCGCGCGACTTGCATTCACAATCTGATGCGCCACCCGGTCCAGATCGCTGAGCGTGTTGCTGCCTTGGTCCTGCAGCATGAACTGGAAGCCGCCGAAGCTGCCCACGCCCTGCACCGCTGGCGGCTCAAACATGGCCACCAGTCCGCCATTCCGCGCGAACATCAGGCCCATCAGCTTCGGCGAAAGGTCCGCGACAATGTCTGCGGCTGAGTGCCCCTTGCCGCGCCGTTGATCGGAGGGTTTGGTCGAGACAAACATCATGCCCGCATTCGACGCGCTGCCTGCCAGGCTGAAGCCCATGACCGAAAAGGATCCGGCAATATCCGGATTCGACGCGATGATCGCATCGGCGCGATCGGCCAGAGCCGTGGTGTAAGCAAGCGAAGAGCCCGGCGGCGCCTGCACGATCACCATCAGGTAACCCTGATCTTCCTGCGGAATGAAGCCGGTGGGAACGTGTCGGTACATCCATGCCGTAGCGCCCAGCCCGGCAAGAAAAACGAGCAGCAGCAGGTAGCGCAGTTGCAACGCCACATGAATCAACCGCGCGTAGCTTCTGGCCAGCCAGGTGACCGCCGCATCGGCGCCATGGATAAAGCCGGCAAATGCGCGCGAAACCGAATGTATGCGCAGAAAATCCAATTGATGCGGCCGTTGCTCCTCGCCGCGCAGGAAGATAGCTGACAGAGCCGGGGAAAGCGTAAGCGCGTTGAAGGCCG
>PLSB01000128.1 GCA_003165005.1 Acidobacteriaceae bacterium
CGGATGTCGAAGCTGGGGCTGATTTCGTAGGCGAAACCGGCGCCGAACAGGCCGCCTATCTGGGTCTGTTGCTTGGCTTGGAGCGTCGTGGTGCCGGAGTTCATGATAGGCAGGAAGATAAGCCCGGCCGGGCCGGCTTCAATAAACGGATTCCAGTTCTTCACGACGAAAGAGTGCACGAAGGCGCCCGAGATCTCCTCAGTACGGGTCAGGACCTTGTAGTGGTTGGGGTTCACGTAGTACCCGATGCTGTTCTGATATGTGATGCCGTAGTTGGCTTCAAGCGCGTTGGTGGGTGAAAGCATATAGCGGTAGCTGAGCAACGCGCCGTAAGCGGGGGTGGAGTTCACCTGCACGGTGGTGGAAGAAGCCGTGAACGGCTCAATCAGTCCGATTCCACTCAAACTGATGTCCTGGCGGCTTTCCTGCGCACGGCCCATGGCCACGCATGCGGCCAGCAAAGCGACTAAAAAGGCGATCTTCTTCATTCGATCCTGATCCTCACGACTTCTTGAACCGTGCGGGTAGCTACGAGCTTTATGAATTCCGCGCACGGGTCCGGCGTCCCAAATGCCTCCGGGCACCGCTCTTGAGAATTGTAAATGGCCGGGGCGGGTTGGGGCGCGTCCGGCGGTTTTCATAAGACTGACAACGGAGTGACATGTTCCTTAGACGCACGGCGCAGGGAGTGGTAAGTAGGAGTAGGGAGCGAGGGGCTAATGTCTAGAGACCCGATCACTGCCCGCCGCCCACAGGCTCGTTACTCTCGCAGTCCCTCGGTCCCGCTCCGACTTCGCTGTTCGTGAGTCCCTAGTCCCTAGTCCCTGTATCCCTGCCTTCACCCCGCCCGCTCCACGTGATAGAAAAACGGCGGTCCCTGTTTTTCGGCCAGCATCTTGAGCGTGCCCAGAAAGGCTTTGGCGGCGTAGGAGAGCGTACCCTGGCGTCGGCTGGCGAGGCGCAAGACGCGGCGCACCTCCAGGTCAGCGACCGGAACGCGCACCAGATCGCCGGTTTCGAGCTCGCGCGCCACGCTCAGGTGCGGCACCAGCGCCACGCCGTTGCCCATGGCCACAAAACGCTTGATGGCTTCGATGGTGGGCAGTTCGATGACCATGTTAAGCCGCGTGCGATGGCGCTGGAAGGCCTCGATCACCTTGCGCCGCAGCGGCGAGGCTACGTTGTGAGCGATGAAATTCTCCTGGCCCAGGTCGCGGATGGAGACGCGCTCGGCCTTAGCGAGCGCGTGCGTGGGGCTCACGATGAAGTCCAGGTTGTCGCCATAGACGGCGACGGTGCGGATCTGCTTGGGATCGGGACGAAAGGAGATGACGCCCAACTCGAAGCTGCGCCGCGTGAGTTCCTCGGGAATGCGCGAGGCCAACATGCGCTGCACCGTCACGTCGATGTGCGGATACGTGCGGCGGAAGGCGTCGATGGCCGGCAGCAGGTACATGCAGGTGTACTCGTTAGCCGCAAGTTGCAGATGGCCGCGCTCCAGGCTCTTCAACTCGTCGAGCGCGCCCACGGCCTCGCGGCGCAGGGCCAGCAGGCGCAAGGCGTAGTCGCGCAGGAGCGCTCCCGCGGCGGTCAGCGCGCCATCGCGCGCGGCGCGGTCGAAGAGAATTTCACCCACCGACTCTTCGAGCTTGCGGATCACCTGGCTGACGGCCGGCTGCGTGCGGTGCAGCCGCGCGGCGGCGCGGGAAAAACTGCGCTCCTCGGCGACGGCGAGAAAGGCTTCGAGCTGATTCAACTCCATGTGCGCTCCTTCGGAATGCAGCTTCCAGCTCTCATCTGTCAGCTTTCAGCCCGCAGCGCCACGATCAAGCTGATAGCTGAAAGCTGAAGGCTGAGAGCTACGTCTATAAGCAAGTCTAATACAATCTAAAAGAATTATAACTTTGCCTTATATTGGCTGCATAAGAGACAATGAAAGAGCTGAACGGGGCCGATCTTCGCGGCCGAGGCAAACACATGATTTCCAATCATCTGGCCTTCTTCGATACCACACTCCGCGACGGCGAGCAGTCGCCGGGCTGCTCGATGACCACGCAAGAGAAGCTGACAATGGCTCATGCTTTGGAGGATCTGGGCGTGGACATTATCGAGGCCGGCTTTGCCATGGCCTCGGAGGGCGATTTTGCGGCCATCGCCACCATTACGCAGGCGGTTCGCAAGCCGCGCATCGCCTCCTTGGCGCGGGCCAAGACAGAGGACATCGAGATGGCGGCGCGGGCGCTGCAGTTTGCCGACCGGGCGCGCATCCATGTCTTTCTGGCGTCGAGCGACCTGCATCTTGAATACAAATTGAAGATCGGCCGCGCCGAAGCGCTCGACCTGTGCGGCGAATCCGTGCGTCTGGCTTGCTCGCTCTCGGACGATGTGGAGTTTTCGCCCGAGGACGCGACGCGCTCGGATCGCGATTTTCTGGTGGAGATGGTGCGCATCGCCGTCGAAGCCGGCGCCACCACGATTAACATGCCCGACACCGTGGGCTACACCACGCCCGAAGAGTACGGCGCGATGTTCCGCGAGGTGCGCGAGCGCGTTCCTGCCATCGACGAGAAGGGCGTCGTCCTCTCCTCGCACTGCCACGACGATCTGGGGCTGGCCGTAGCCAACTCACTGGCGGCCGTGCAGAGCGGCGCGCGGCAGGTGGAGTGCACCATCAACGGCATCGGCGAGCGGGCCGGCAACGCGGCCCTCGAAGAGATTGCCGCGGCGCTTTACGTGCGTGCC
Organism: Acidobacteriaceae bacterium; assembly: GCA_003165005.1. Taxonomy (GTDB): domain Bacteria; phylum Acidobacteriota; class Terriglobia; order Terriglobales; family Acidobacteriaceae; genus Telmatobacter. The sequence continues at coordinate 2,743 of PLSB01000128.1, forward strand.
GAACGCTTTGGCGTGGAAACCAGCATCAAGCTCGATCAGCTCTATCCCACCAGCGAGGTTCTCGGCCAGCTCATCACCTTCAGGCCCTCGCCCAACAAAGCCGTGGTGGGCGCAAACGCCTTTGCCCACGAGTCGGGCATTCATCAGCACGGCGTGCTGGCCAACCCGCTTTGCTACGAGATCATGACGCCGCAACTAGTCGGCGTCTCGAAGACGCATCTCGTGCTCGGCAAGCACTCCGGCCGCGCGGCCTTGAGACACAGGTTGGAACAGCTCGGATTCACGGTCAGTCGCGAGGAATTGCAGCACGTATACTACCGCTTTGTTGCCCTGGCCGACCGCAAGAAAAGCATCTACGACCAGGATTTGATCGGGTTGCTGCCCGACAACATTCGCGAGACGCGGAGGGAGCCGGTCTCGGAGCTGGACTGAGCGAGCGGAGGCAGGGCATCAGGGAATAAAATTGAATAAACCAGCACTTGAAGCCCACGGTTGAAATTGAATCGTGAAACCGCACGACTCGCGTCGTGCCGCAAGCGCAGCAAAACAAGCGGGCTCTAGCCCCCGAGGGGTGCATCTTGATGAAACTGACGAAGAGAAGACGCCTCATCGTGGAACTCGCTGCAACAGCAATCGGAGCGTTTTTGTTTTTGCTTCTATTGTTCATTACGCATGCAAATAGGGTTCTGTTTTTCATTGCATTTCCGTTTTTGCGGCTCGGTATAACGATCGGCGGTTGGATCAATCATGCCTTCCCGCCGCAAGGAGGGGGTTGGTTCCAGGGACTGGCAATCATCCTTCTGGTTGACGCTATTCTCGTGTGGTTATTTGTTTGGATCGTTTTTATGTTCGTAGTGAAGCTACTTGAAAGATTCATCATCCGAAAGGGAGAGAAAGAATGAAACTGAAGATTCTGGTTACGCCCGGAGACGGCATCGGCCCTGAAATCGTCGAGCAGGCCATCGGGGTTCTCGAAGAGGCAACGCAGGCCGGCGGCCACACGCTCGAGCTGGACTATAGGCGCATCGGCGGCGTAGCCATTGAAAAGGACGGCACACCGCTGCCCGCCGGCACGCTGGCTGCGGCGCTCGATTCCGAGGCCGTATTTTTGGGCGCCGTGGGCGACGACAAATTCGATTCTCTCCCCGCAAGCAAGCGTCCCGAGGCCGGTCTGCTCGGACTGCGCGCGCAACTGGGCGGCTTCGCCAACCTGCGCCCCGTTTTCGCGTTCAAGGAACTGACGGTCAACAGCCCCCTGCGGCCGGAGATCATCGACGGGACTGATATTTTATTTGTCCGCGAACTGCTCGGCGGCCTCTATTACGGTCAGCCCCGCGGCTGGGACAAGGAAAAGGGCGAAGGCTATAACACCATGCGCTACACGCGCGGCGAAGTGGAACGCGTAGCCCGCACCTCCTTCCAGTTGGCGCAAAAGCGCCGCAAGCTGGTGACCAGCGTGGACAAGGCCAATGTGCTCGAAGTATCGCAGCTCTGGCGCGACACGGTGATCGAGGTCTCCAAAGAGTTTCCCGATGTGAAGCTGGAGCACCAGTTCGTCGATGCCATGTCGATGCACCTGATGAAGCGTCCGCGCGATTTCGATGTGGTGGTCGTGGAGAACACGTTCGGCGACATTCTCACCGACGAGGCTTCGGTGATTACCGGCTCGCTGGGCATGTTGCCCTCCGGAACCGTGGGCGGCAAGATCAATTTGTACGAGCCGGCGCACGGCTCCGCGCCCAAGCACGCCAACAAGAACATCGCCAACCCGCTGGCCACCATTCTCACCGGCGCCATGCTTCTGCGCCACTCCTTCGGGCTGGATGCCGAGGCCGACGCGATTGTGAAGGCGGTGCGCAAGGTGCTTGAAGCAGGCTTCCGCACCCAGGACCTGGCGCGCACCAATCCCGAGGGACTGACCGTGCTCGGAACCCGCGAGATGGGCGCAAAGGTGCGGGAGACCGTCAAGACTTTGCTAGTCAATGCATAGAACCTGGGCATAGAACTTGGGTGCCCCATCCTAACCGCGTTTTGTGCGGTTAGGGTGGGAGAGCAAGAACCCTGGTTCGGAACAAAGGGAATACTCAATGAGTTCAGCTCTGAAAACATTATTCGAAAAGGTCTGGGAGCAGCACGTGGTGGTTGAGCCGGAAGGCGAACCCACGCTGCTCTACATCGATCTGCAACTCGTGCACGAGGTCACTTCGCCGCAGGCGTTCGAGGGGCTACGGCTGGCCGGGCGCAAGGTGCGCCGTCCCGATCGCACCGTGGCGACCGTGGACCACAACGTGCCCACGACGAAAGAGGGACGGCTGAACATTGTCGATCCCATCTCCGCCACGCAGATCAAAACTTTGCGCAAGAACTGCGCCGGCTTCGGCGTTGAGCTCTTCGATGTCGATTCGCCGAACCAGGGCGTGGTGCATGTGGTCGGGCCCGAACTCGGACTCACCAAGCCGGGCATGACGATTGTCTGCGGCGACTCGCACACCGCGACGCACGGCGCATTCGGAGCATTGGCTTTCGGCATCGGCACCAGCGAGGTGGAGCACGTGCTGGCGACGCAGACGCTGCCGCAGTCGAAGCCCAGGACCTTCCGCATTGCCGTCGAGGGCAAGCTGCCGCTCGGCGTTACGGCCAAGGACATCATCCTCGCCATCATCGGCAAGATCGGCACCGACGGCGCCACGGGCTCGGTGATCGAGTACGCGGGCTCGGCGATTCGGTCCCTCTCGATGGAAGGCCGCATGACGATTTGCAACATGAGCATCGAGGCGGGCGCGCGCGCCGGCATGATCGCGCCGGACGAGACTACGTTTGCGTATTTGAAGGACCGAAAATTCGCTCCAAAAGTGGAAGCGTGGAACGCCGCGGTTGCAGAGTGGTCAAAATTGAAGAGCGACGAGGGCGCGACGTTCGACCGCGAGTTGACCGTCGACGCCGCGGCGCTCGAGCCCTACGTGAGTTGGGGCACGAGCCCCGGCATGGTGGCGCCGATCTCCGCGGCCGTTCCGGAGCCGAAGAGCGCCAAGACCGAGATCGAGCAGAAGGGTTACGAGCGGGCGCTGGAATACATGGGACTCAAGTCTGGAACTCCGCTGGATGCAATCCAAATCGACCGCGTCTTTATTGGCTCCTGCACCAACGGCCGCATTGAAGATCTGCGCGCGGCAGCAAGGATCGCCGCGGGCCGAAAAGTATCGAGCCACGTCAACGCCATGGTCGTTCCCGGTTCGCAACTGGTCAAGACCGAAGCCGAGAAAGAAGGCCTGGACAGGATCTTCCTCGAAGCGGGATTTGAGTGGCGCGAGCCGGGTTGCTCGATGTGCCTGGCCATGAATCCCGATATTCTTTTGCCGGGCGAGCGCTGCGCCTCGACCTCGAACCGCAACTTCGAGGGCCGCCAGGGACGCGGCAGCCGCACCCATCTGGTTTCGCCGGAGATGGCCGCGGCGGCGGCGATCGAAGGTCATTTTGTCGACATTCGCAATTGGGAGGTGAAGGCCTGATGGAAAAGTTCACGACGCTCACTGCATTGGCGGCTCCGCTGGATCGCGCCAACGTCGACACCGACCAGATCATTCCCAAGCA
>PLSB01000046.1 GCA_003165005.1 Acidobacteriaceae bacterium
CGATGCGTTTTCTCTTGATCTCCGGATCGGTCACTCCTGCCAGTTGTGAAAGAAAACGCGCGCTGGCGTTGACGGCTACGATATTCAGGCCCAGCTTGCCGCGGAGATTGTCCTGCACGCTCTGGAATTCGNNCGCGCAGATTTTGCTGAACTTTCTCGAACTCGTTCTTGCGCAGCACCCCGTTGTTGACGAAGATGCAGGTCAGCCGATCGCCGATGGCCTTGTGCACGAGCATGGCGGCCACCGAGGAATCCACGCCCCCCGAAAGCCCGCAGATCACGTGGCCGTCGCCGGCCTTTTCGCGGATCGATTCTACCGCGGATGCGATGAAGTGGGCCGGCGTCCAATCCCCGCGCGCGCCGCAGATGCGAAGAAAGTTCGCGAGCAGTTGCGGTCCCAGCGGCGTGTGGTGTACCTCGGGGTGGAATTGCACGGCCCAGATGCGGCGCTCTTCGTTGGCGATCGCGGCCAGGGCGTTCGAGGTGACGGCCACGCGGCGAAAGCCCTCGGGCAACTCCTGCGCTTCGTCACCGTGGCTCATCCACACCTGGATGGAATTGGGCAGGCCGGCAAACAACTGCGTTGAGCTGTCCTCGATTTCGACCTCGGCGTGTCCATATTCGCGCTTGAGCGCCGAGCGCACTCTGCCGCCCATGTGATGCACGATGAAGTGCAGCCCGTAGCAGACGCCGAGGGTGGGCACGCCGAGCGAGAGCACAGCGGGGTCGGCGGCCGGCGCGTCGGCGTCGTACACCGACGAGGGACCGCCGGAAAGAATCAGTCCGAGGGGTTTGTAGGCTTGAATCTCGCTCAAAGGCGCCGTGCACGGCAGCACGACAGAGAAAACGTCCTGTTCGCGGATGCGGCGCGCGATGAGCTGCGTATACTGCGAGCCGAAATCGAGGATAACGACGGTCTGGGTGTCCACGCTCCAGTGTGGCAGGGAGGTCGGCGGGATGTAAAGATCGGAAAAGCCGGTCGAATTTGGCGGTTATTCGTAGTGATACCGCGCCTGGACGAATTCAATCCGGTCTGCAAACACTCGATAGACGATACGATGTTCCTGGTTAATTCTGCGGCTCCAACAACCGGCGAAATCATGCCGCAAAGGTTCGGGTTTGCCAATTCCCTGGAATGGGTCGGCGAGTATCGCCGTCATCAAGTCAAGAACCCGAAGCGCGGTTTTGCGGCCGGTTTCAATCCAGCGCCGCAGATCCTCGCAAAAGTGCGTTGAAACAGCGGCGATTCTTGCGTCTTGCCTGGTCATTATCGACTCAGTTCTTATCTTCCAGACCAACGGAACGGCGTAGCTCTTCCACGGTCATCTTCTTCCCTCTACCGCGGTCCAGTTCGCGAAGAGACTCCAGCAATCGCTTCGCATTCGCAGGCGAACGCAGAAGGTACGCCGTCTCTTCCAGTCCTGCCAGCTCATCGGCCGCGATGATCGCCACGTCACGCGCGCCGCGGCGCTTCACCACGACGACTTCGCGATCATCGACCACGCGATCCAGATAAGCCGCCAGATTCTCGCGCAGCGCTGTATAGGTGGTTTCGGTTGGCATGGAAAAACCCTCTCTCTATGAACGTACAGGTTACCTGTACAGAAGTCAAGGCATATATTTCCCCGCGTATCGGCCGGAAACGGAACCTGTTTCGCCGTAAGGTTTTGTTCATGCGATGGCCCTGGACTCTTCCGCACGCGTCACACCTGTCGATGCTTTAAAGTGGTGATATGGGAAGTTATTCCGCCAGTCCCCCGCCTGAGTTGCTTCCTCCAGAAGGTGCAACTGCGCCGCCGGCTCCTCCGCGACCGCGGCGCCGCCGGGCCTCCGCCTGGGCCACCTATCTGCTCGTGGGCATCAATTGCGCGGTATTTCTGCTGATGGTGCTGCGCGGATCGAGCATCTGGATGCCGACAGTTGACCAGCTCATGCAGTGGGGCGCTGACCGGTCCAATAACGTTTTGATTTACGGCCAATGGTGGCGCATTGTCTCCGCCATGTTTGTCCACGTGGGGATTCTCCACCTGGCCACCAATATGTGGTGCCTGTGGAATCTGGGATTGCTGGCGGAACCGCTAATGGACTCATTCGGACTGATTGCGGTGTACATTCTCACCGGCGCAGCCGGAAATTTGCTTTCTACCTGGCACAACTGGGTGTATCCCGGGCACGACCCCTCGGGCGCGCCATTTTTCGCCGCAGGAGCGGGGGCTTCCGGGGCCGTTTTCGGCATCGCCGGCGCGCTCATTGTGCTGCTCAAATCGAAGCGCCTGCCCATTCCGCAGTACGAGCTCAAGCGTTTGCGGAAGTCCGTCATCTATTTCGCCGCCATCAACCTTGTCATCGGTCTTTCGCTCAACTTCGGCAGCGGATTGACCGGCGTCGAAATCGATAATTCTGCGCACATCGGCGGCTTTCTTTGCGGATTGCTCTTTGCCGTGCCTCTGGTGCCGCGCATCGGGTCGCCGCGCAGCGAATTTAAGACACGCATGCGCATCGCCGTCAGCGCGATCGTCGTCCTGCTTGTGCTCTTTGGTTTCTACGTGGCGCACATTCCGCCGCCGCGTGGCTGACCTGGCCGCACCCGCAGCGGGCTGAAAGCTGACCCCTGAAACCTGAACTACCGCGTCGCCGTGGCGGCGAACTTCTTCACCATGGCCAGCAGCAGCTTGCGGTCGCTATCGTTCAAATTCGAGGAGTAGCGGCGGATCTGCGACAAAAAACGCAGCTCGTCGTCGGAGAGGCTCTGCGCGTTCAACTGACGGCCCAGGGTGTCGCTGGCGAAAAACTGCGCAATCCCCAGGTCCAGCGAGTGGGCGATCTTGGCCAGCGTGTCCAGCGAGGGGACGGTGTGGCCGTTTTCCACGCGCGACAGATAGCAGCGCAGCAATCCGGTCTTCTTCTCGATGTCTCCCTGCGACAAGCCCTTCTGCAGCCGGTAAGCGCGAATCGTGGTGCCGATCTTCATCCCCGAACCATCCTGTCCTATGCCGCCCCAAGGTTTACTGGTTTGGCAGCAATCGGAAAACTATTATCATAATAGTTAACATGCGGACGCGCGGATTGCAAGCGCAATCCTCGACTCCGCATGAATTTGCGGGAAAATTCTTTGCGCGCGCGGCTGCCCGGCGCCGCCGGAGTCCATCCGTAAACCTTAGCGGCGCGCGATCCGTCAGACTGAATACAGGCACGAGAGGCCGGATAGCGCTGATGATGACGCGGGCGGGAGTGGTGTCGATTGTTGTGGCCGGGTGTCTGGCGGCCTGGGCGCAGGCTCCGGTCCCAGGTGGTGCCCCCGCCTCCGCGCCTGCCGCGCCGGCGCAGGCCGTCGCACCTGCTCCAATCTCATCTCCGAGCCAGTCTGCCACTGGCGGCAAATTGCATGGCACGGTCAAAAGCGGCAACATTCCCCTGCCCGGCGTCACCGTGACCGCGCAAAACACCCTTACGGGCAAGCGCTACTCCACCACCACCGACGTCAGCGGCGCGTGGCAACTGAATATTCCGCAAAACGGCCGCTATGTCATCCGCACCCAGTTTGCGGCCTTTGCTGGAGGGGCGCAGGAGGCGGTTTTGAACGCCACGAGCCACGACCAGTTGGTGAATTTTGAGCTCATCCTGGCCTCGCGCCAGGCCGAGCAGGAACAGCAACAGGCGCGTGCATCGGCGCGGCCTGGCATGCCTGGCGAGGGCGTGCGGCAATTGGCCGGCAATGCGCCGGAAAGCGTGAACCTGCAAAGCGCCTTGAGCGCCGATACCGACACCGGAGCCGGAAGCGAAGGCCAAAGCGGCGCGGCGCTGCCCTCCATCGCCGGCAACTCCGACTTCAGCGACGAGTCGGTGGCCATTACCGGCCAGGCGGGCCAGGTGAGCTCGAATGCCGGCATGGGCTCCGACGACCGGCTCAACGCGGGCCCCAGCGCGGGCCCCAACGCGGGTATGGAAGCGCCGGGCGGCCAGAGCGACCAAAACAGTTCCGGCCAGGGCGGCCTCTTTGGCGGATACGGCGGCGGTGGAGGATTCGGCGGAGCCTTCGGCGGCGGCGGCTTTGGCGGAGGCGGCGGATTCGGCGGCGGACGTGGCGGAGGGGGCGGAGGCACGCGTGGCAACTTCCGCGGCTTCGATCCCGCGCAGCCCCACGGCTCCATCGCGTGGAATGGTACAGACTCCATCTTCAACGCGCAGCCCTTCGCTTTGCTGGGCCAGCAGCAGGAGCAACCGTCCAACGGGACTAACAAATTCACGATTACGTTCATGAGCGCGCCGTATCTGCCGCATCTCACCAAGCCCAGCGGCAAAGATTCGGTTTTCTTGACGCTCTCCGGCACGCGCCAATCCACGCCGGAAGACTTTTACGCAACCGTACCCACAGCCGCGGAGCGGATCGGCAATTTCACTGGATTGGCTCCGATCTACAATCCCGTCACAGGCCAGCAATTCGCGTCCAACACGATTCCCAACCTCGCGACCTACGTTCCTTATCAATCGATCTCGCCGCAGGCCGCCGCTCTGCTTGCCTACTTTCCTTGGCCGTTGGCCAACGGCGAGACCGTCAACGGCTACAACTACCACCTGCTCACCACCGCGCAATCGAACTCCACCAACGCCGGCATCCGCTACAACCGCAGTCTGGGAGCCAACGCCACGCAGCCCGGCGGCCGCGGCGGCTTCGGCGGCGGGCGTCGCGGCGGATCGCAGAATCAGGGCCTGCGCCAGAGCATCAACTTCAATTACAACGAGGGCCACTCGGCCTCCGATCTGGTGAATCTGTTTCCTCAACTCGGCGGCAAAAGCGCTTCGAACTCGTACTCTCTGCAGGCCGGCTATACCGTCGGCTACCATCGCGTGACCAACATCTTCAACGCCAACTGGAACCGCTCGAACGGCCACACCGCTAACTTCTTCACGAATACTGCGAATAATGTGGCGGGACCGGGCCCGACCGGCGCGGACATCCCTGTGCCCAACCAGGTTCCGCTCAATTACGGATTGACGAATATCTCGCTCAGCAACGGCATCCAAGGGCTGAGCGAAACCCAACCCAGCTTTTCCATCGCGCAGACCATCTCGTTCTCCGAGGTGCTGAGCTGGATCCACGCCAAGCACAACATGCGTTACGGCGCGGATTACCGCCGCGTGCACCGCGACTTTCTCGCCGGTTCCAACGCCACCGGGAACTTCGCATTTACCGGGCTGTTCACCGAGCAGTTTGTGAACACCGCGAGCGGCCCGCAGCCCGTCTCCGGCACCGGCTCCTCCATCGCCGATTTCCTCCTCGGACTGCCGCAATCCACCACTCTCAACTCCTCGTTGGCCAAAAGCTACCTGCGCGACAACGTCTACGACGCGTTTGCCATGGACGACTGGCGCCTGCTGCCTTCGCTCACCCTCAACTACGGCTTGCGCTGGGAGTACTTCGCGCCCTACACGGAGAAATACGGCCGCCTGGCCGATGTGGCGACCAATCCGGGCGCAGCGTTTAGCAGCGAGACCGAGCAGAGCGCTGGCCAAAACGGCCTGCCCGCGTCGCTCGTCTTCCCGTGGCGCAAGGCCTTTGCGCCGCGCGTGGGGCTGGCCTGGCGCGTGCCGAAGATGAAGAACACCGTGGTGCGCGCAGGCTTCGGGATGAACTATACGGTGGGCGAATACGCAACGTTCGCGACGACGATGGCGCACCAGCCGATGTTCGCCAACGGACAGGCCTTCAACAATGAACAGACCAACCAGGAAGCCGCCGGTAACACGCCGTCCACCTCATGCGTGCAAACCGGCACATGCTTCGCGCTGGCCAATGGATTCACATTAACCGGACAAACCGTGGGCAACTATGCTTTGAATTCTCATTACGGCCTTCCCTACGTGATGGTTTGGAACTTCGATTTGCAGAAGACGCTGCCGATGGGCATCGCGATGAACCTCGGCTACAACGGAGCGCGATCGAACCACCTGGACGTGGAATTGGCGCCGCGCGCGCTGCCGCTGCCCTCCAGCGCAGGCACCGATCCAGTGAACATGGGTACGAGCAATCTGCCGCCGTCCTTTAAGTACGACGAAGCCGAAGCCTACTACAAGAGCCACCAGGCCACGGTGCGGCTGAACAAGCGGCTGCAGCACGGTATTTCCATGGGCGCGAATTACCAGTACGGCCACGCCATCGACGACGCCAGCTCCGTGAATGGAAGCTCCGGCTCGGTGGTGCAGGACTGGCAGGATCTGGCGGCGGAGGAGGGCCACTCGGTTCTCGACATTCGCCATCAGGTCAGCGGGACTTATCTCTTCGAATTGCCCTTCGGCCCCGATAAATACTGGGTAACATCAGGCATCGGCGCGCACCTTCTGGAGGGCTTCTCAGTTTCGGGCAGCTTCAAATTCTCGACCGGTGGCTGGCTCGATCCCGGTTTCGAGCCCACAGCGGAGAGCGTTGCGTGCGGCAACACGAGCGGACTACGGCCGAACCTCGCGCCAGGCCAATCCGTGACTACCGGGGGCGGCGGCCTGCGGCAATGGTTCAACACGGCGGCCTACTCGGCGCCCGGCAATACCGCGGGCTACTGTAATTATTTCGGGAGTGCGCCGCGCAATTCAATTGAGGGTCCGGGAACGGTCAGCAACAACATGGCGCTCTCCAAAACCATGGGCCTCGGCGAAACGCGCACCCTGGAGATTCGCGCCACCATCGACAACGTCTTCAATACCGTGCAGTACTCGGGCGTAAACACCACGTACGGAGATCCGAAGTTCGGTGAAGTCACGTCCGTCGGGCAGATGCGGCAGTTTCAGTTCATGGCCAGGTTCAGGTTTTGAGGGGCTTGTAGCGCCGGTCTCCTGACCGGCTGTCGTGCGGGCCTCCAGGCCCGCACTCAAGGCGGCCATCTCGGCGGCGCTAAATCTTTGGGAATTTCATGACGGGCTTAACACAAAAACTCGCCGCAGCCTTTGCCTTGCTGGCGCTAGCCGCTGCCGGTGTGCCGCCGCTTCCCGCGCAAGCGCCCGGCCAGGTCACGGCAACGCCGCAGGGCGGATTCGTGCTCAAGGCCAATGCCGAACTCGTCCTCACCAACGTGGTGGCGCGCGACGTCAAAACCGGCGAGATCGTCAAAGACCTCAAGCAGAGCGACTTCAGAATCTACGAAAACGGCAAAGAGCAGCAAATCTCGACTTTTGATTTCGAGAGCGTCGACATGGCCACGCCGCTCAAGGAGGCCACGGTGAGCGGCCTCGCCGCCGGCCCCACGGGCAGCAAGGCGGTGGTTGTGGCCAAGCCCGAGGAGCTGCGCAATCACCGGCTCATCGTGATGTTCTTCGACCTCACTTCCATGCAGCCAGAGGATCTGGAGCGCAGTGTGGAAGCGGCCCAGGCCTTCCTCAAAACCAAAATGCAGCCCGCCGATCTCATCGCGCTGGTCTCTCTGGGCGACACGCTCACCGTGGACCAGGACTTTACCGCAGACAAGGACGCGCTCATCCACAAGGTGGGCGCTTACAACGGCACTGAGGGGCAGGGCTTTGCGCAAGGCGCGAACGCGAGCTCGAACCAGGCGGAGGACACCACTGCCTTCACGCCCGACGAAAGCGAGTACAACGATCTGAACACCGACCGCGAGCTCTTCGCGCTGCGCGCCGTCGCGCAGTCGCTGGCCAAAATCAACGAGAAGAAATCGCTGCTCTATTTTTCGGGCGGCATCTCACGCGACGGCATCGAGAATGAGGCCTCTTTGCGCTCGGCCATCAACGCCGCGGTGCGCGCCGATCTCTCCATTTACAGTGTCGACACGCGCGGCCTCCAGTCCATCGGCCCTCTGGGCGACGCTGCGACGGGCAGCTTGCGCGGACAGGGCGCATTCAACGGCGGCTCGCTCATGAACAACATGCAAAGCAACTTTGACACCCAGGAAGTGATGGCCACGCTCTCCTCCGAAACCGGCGGCAAGGCGTTCTTGGACTCCAACGACTTCGCGCCCGCCTTCGCGCAGGTGCAGAAAGACATCTCCACCTACTACGCCATCGGTTTCCACTCCTCGAACCCGGCGCGCGACGGGAGATACCGCAAGCTCACCGTAAAGATCACGAGGCCGGGCATCAAGCTCGAATACCGGCCCGGCTACTACGCGCCCGCGGACTTCAGGCACTCCGGCAAGGAGGATCGCGAGCAGGAATTAGCGGATCAGCTTTCAAGCGACCTGCCCGCCACCGACATCGCGGTTTACATGGACGCCATGTACTTCCGCCTCGACGCCAACCGCTATTCCATGCCGGTGTCATTCGTCGTGCCGGGCTCGCAAATCCCATTTGTGAAGGGTGGAGACAAGGACAAGGCCACGCTCGACATCATCGGCGCCGTGATCGACGAGGCCAAGCGCCCCGTGGGACGCGTGCGCGACACGGTCAAGCTCAATCTGGACGCATCGCTCGATGCGCGGCAGAAGAACATCCAGTACACCACCAGCTTCAACCTGCCGCCGGGCAAATACGAGATCAAATTCGTGGTGCGCGAAAACCAAACCGGCCGCATGGGCTCGTTCATCGCCGGCGTGACGCTACCCGACCTCAGGAAGGCGCCGCTCAAAATGAGTTCGATCTTGCTGGCCTCGCAACGCGCGCCCAGCAAGAAGCAGGACCCGCTGGTGCGCAACGGCCAGGAGTACGTGCCCAACATCAGCCACGTCTTCCGCCAGGATCAGCACCTCTACCTGCTTTACGAGGTCTACGACCCCGCGCGCGAGAAGGCGAGCGGCGGCGAACCCAGGGGAGCAAAGCCGGGCGTCAATTTGTTGAGCAGTCTCGAACTGATTCAGGGATCGACCAAGGTCTACGAAACGCCCATCGTGCAGGCCCGCGCCATCAACGTGGAAGGCCGCGACGCCGTCTCCTTTGAATTGGATGTCCCGCTCAGCGGACTCAAGCCCGGCCTGTACCTTTGCCAGTTGAATGTGATCGACGATGCCGCCGGGAGTTTCGCGTTTCCGCGCTTTGCCGTGCTGGTGCGCGGGCCGGCAGCGCCGCCGGCCGCCGCGCCCGTCATTGCACCGGCTACTCCACCCGCTCCGGCCGGCGGCGGCGCTGAGTGATCGCAGCCAAAGCCATTGCGCGGACGCCTCGCGTTTCGCAGTCAGCCCATCCGTCCCCCGCGTTCTTCTATTCTTTCGGAATCTTCTCCGCGGGCTCTTACGGTTTGCTCGTTGACTTCGCAGCTGCCGCCGGTGACGCCGCCATGTGCTTCAGCTCCACCAGCGCCGCCCCGTACTCGACATAGTCCTTGATGCAATTGCCCTGCACGGCGTGGAAGCGCGCCAGGGCCGTGGTTCGCTTTTGATGCGCCAGTGCATCCTCGCCAGTGTAGAAATTCGCCTCGCAGGCCCGGCCCACGTGGGTTTCCGGATCGGGATCGGCGGCGGCGGCCATCAGATCGTCTTCTGTCGTCTGCCCCAGATAGAACTTCAGCACCGGCCCCGGCCAGTTCGAGAGGTTCGCCTTCTGCGCCACCTCATTAAGTTCATCGTTGCCCTCCTCGTGCAGCCGCGCCTTGGCCATGTGCAGCCACAGCGCCGCGTAAACCGCTGAGGAAGTGGAGGAATCGGCCGCGATGGCGAGTTCGAAGTCCGCCTTTGCCTGGCTGGTCTGCCCCGCCAGAAAATGCGCGCTTCCGCGCTCCACGAAGGCGTACTGCCGTGTCGGCTGCAGCTCCAGGGCCTTGCTGAAGTCCGTGATGGCCGCCGTGTACTGGCCCTCCTCGTAGTACTCCAGGCCACGCACCGCGAATCCGTCGGAATCCTTGGGCTCCATCTCGACGTATCTGATCAGGTCGGCAATCGCAGCGTCGTATTGTCCATCGAGCCCGTGCGTGAGGCCGAGATAGTAGTAGGCGAGCGAATAGTCCGGCTTCACTTGCAATGAATGGTTATAATCGGCAATCGCTTCATCGTACTGGCTCTGGTGCCGGTAGGCGTTGCCGCGGCTCTCGTAGCCGTCCGGGTCGCTTGGCTTGAGCGCAATGTAGCGCGTGAACCAGGTCACCGCTTGCGCGTACTCATTCTTGTCGCTCATCGTCACGCCGGTGTTGTAGATCGCCAGTGCATGATTGGAATCGAGGCGCAGCGCCGCCTGGAAATCCTCGAGAGCGCGGTCGTAATCGCCCTTCGCCATGTAGGCGTGGCCGCGGTTGTTGAAGCCATCCGGATCGGTGGGCGCCTTCTGCACGTACACGTCGTAATCGGCGATGGCCTTGTCCCACTCTTTCTTGTCGCCCCAGGCATTGCCGCGGTTATAGTAGGCCAGCGCGTAGCTCGGATCGAGGCGGATGGCGTCGTTGTAGTCGGCCATGGCGCGGTCGGTCTCGCCCTTGTCGGAATAGACATTCCCCCGGGTGTTGAGCGCGCCGGCAAAGTCCGGCTTCACACGCAGCGCTTGATCCAGATCCTGCAAAGCCAGGTCGTATTCCTTTTTGTCACGGTAAGCGATGCCGCGGTCGAAGTAGGCGCTGGCCAGATCGTTGGTCGATTCCTGACCCGACTGGATGAGCGCGGTGCAGCCGGCAATGCTGGTATCGGGATCGTCGGCTTTGCAGTTATCCCAATTTTGGTCGCGGGTCTGTCCCGCGGCAGCCACTGCGGCGCCGAGAAGAATACATGCGTAAAAGCCAGACTTGCGGATCATGTTTTCTGCCCCCTGGTTTGGCAAAATGCGAGTGGCAACATCATACACCCGAATGGATTCGCGCTATCTCTCGGCCTCGCGCAGCGCCTCCAGCAATTTGCGATCCTCGGCGCTTAACGCCGCGCGCTCCAGCAGATCCGGCCGGTTTTTGAGCGTCTTCTTCAGTTGCTGCTCGCGCCGCCAGCGCCGGATCCCGGCATGGTCGCCGTTCAAGAGCACCTCCGGCGCGCGCAACCCGCCAAATTCGGCCGGCCGCGTGTAATGCGGATAGTCGAGCAGCCCTCCCGCTCCATGCTGCGAGCGCGGAACCCCCTCGACGTCCACATCGATCTCCGCGTCGGCCGCGCCAAAACTCTCGAACTCGCCCGAAGCCTCATTGCCCAGCACGCCCGGAACCAGCCGCATGGTCGCGTCGACCACCACCGCCGCCGCCGGCTCGCCGCCGCTCAGCACATAATCCCCAATCGACAGCTCCATGTCGCAGTAGAGCTCGTTGATGCGCTCATCGACGCCTTCGTACCGCCCGCAGATGAGCACCACGCGCTCCAGCCCGGCAAGCTCCCGCGCCACGGCCTGCGTAAACACCCGCCCCTGTGCCGAGAGTAGGATCACGCGTGTCCCGGCTGCGTCTCGCTTATCCGCTGACTCGCAGGCTTCCTCGCTCGCCAGGGGTGCCCCATCCTTGGCGCAGCTTTTTGCGCCAAGGGTGGGATCGCTGCTGACTTGATCACTCGCCGAATCGCTGACTCGCCGAGTCGCTGACTCGCTGGCTTGCTGACTTGCCGACCCGCTCGCCAAACGCTCCGCCTTCGTTCCGATCTCGAGCTTCTCGAGCGCTTCGGCCAGCGGCTCCGGCTTCAGCACCATGCCTTCTCCGCCGCCAAACGGCCGGTCGTCCACCGTGCGATGGCGGTCGTGCGTAAACTCGCGCAGATCGTGCAGCCGGATCTCAACCAGCCCTTCAGCCTGCGCACGGCGCACAATGCCCTGCGCAAACACGCTTTCAAAATAGCCGGGGAAGAGAGTCACGATATCGAAGCGCATACTCTCTGATCATAGAAGCGCGCGCTTGATCTGCCATCTCGACTCGCCGTTTTCTTTTTCCCTTGGTCCCTGCCTTCTTGATCCCTTGGTCCCTTGGTCCCTTGTTCCCTCGGTCCCTTGGTCCCTGCCTTTCTACCTCCCCTGCTGGCAGGAAAGCACCACGCGATTCTTCACGTACTGCTGGCACAGCCCCATCATCCCCGAGGGGCAGACAAAAGCTCCGGTCTGGGCGTTGTCGTTGCACCCTCCGCGCTTCAAAATCTCGTCCACCACTTGAGGCACCAGCACGCCGCAGCTCAGCACCGCGCCGTTGTTGAGCATGGTGTTGCACAGGCCCAACATTCCATTCACCGGGCACAGATAGTTGCCGATCCTGCCGCCGTTACGCTCGCAGCCTCCGCCGGTTAGTGTCCTATCGGCCGAGTCTTCTTCTTTGAGCACCATCCCCGGATTGCACGACTGCACGCCGAGAAGGCTGTGCGCGTTCACAACGTTCTCGCAATCGTTGTAGCCCTGGAGCTTGGTGCAATTGATCACGCTGCCCTGCTTGGTGCAGCCCTCGCTCTGCAACCGCGAGAGCAGGCCCCCGGCCGCGCCCGACTCGTGCTCCGGTTCAAAATCGATCACGCACGTGGTTCCCGCGTGGCAACCGAAATCGATGCCGTTGGGCGGCAGGTTCACCGCAAGCTGCGGAAACCACACCGGCCAGTCCCAGCTATCCGACCAGACGGCCACATCCACGTAAAGATGCGCGTCGATGCCGGGCGTCAGCGTGAATCCCAGATTGTAGACGGGGTTTCCGAAACTGAAATGGCTGTCGTTGTTCTTGCCCGGGTCCGTGGCCACGTTCACCGTCTGCCCGGTCGCCGTGATCTGGGTCTGCCGCTTCGCGACCTCGTCGTTCACCGTGAAATCGAGCTTGTTGGAATGCAGATTGATGTCCACGGCGGGAAACACCTGCCCGCCCAAGGCGCCAAAGTCGAGCAATCCGCCCAGCAGGTCGATTTGATTAAATACGAACGGCGTGTCGATGCCGTGTTGTCCCGGCGCGGGAGGCAGAAAATGCCCGCCCGTGTACGGCGCGGGCAGCAGGTCGGTAAAATCCACGTTCACCGAGAATCCTGTCCCGCCGCTGCCGACTACCGGCAGGTTGTAGTTGAAGCCGGCCTCGGCGCCCACCTGCGCCACCAGTTCCTTGCCGTCGAAGAGCTGACTTGGGTCGATGCCCGTATCCTGGAAGTCCGCTTCCGTGCCGTTGATGGGCGCGAAATCTGCCTTCAGGCTTGCCTGGGCCGTGTTGTTGGCGTGCGTGACGTTGTGGTAGCTGAGTTCGGTCTGGATGGGGAACCGGAGTCCGAATCCGTAATTGAAGCCCGCATAGACCCCGATGCTGTAAGTCGATGAGCAGCCGATCAGGCACCAGTTGATGGTGATGCTCACGCCCTGGCTCCACTCGTAATCGTGGCCGAGGGTGAATCCCGTCAGGTACACGTACGTGCCCAGATCGACATCGGTCGTCTGGTCGCCGCCGGGCTTCGCGGAGCTGTTCGTGGTGTGGTATTGCGACGCCGGCACGATCCTCAGCAGGCGGGGGTAATTGGGCGGGCTAGAGGTATTGTTCGACGACGTCAACAACTGTTTGCCCGCCGCCATCTCGGCCGCATCCGGCGCCGCGTTCAGCGCTTCCAGCGGGTGCGCGTAATTGGCCGACTGCTGATTGGGCACGAACATCGTCTGCTCCACGCGCTGCACGGCCGAGTTGATCACCTCGTCCTTTAACTGATCGTCCGAGAGCGTGTTCAGCCGCGCCGCTTCTGCCTGGCCCACCTTGGCCACAATTTGCGCGCGTTGCGCGGGGTCGGCCAGCGACTTGCGCAGGTTGGCAATTTGCTGAGTTGCTTCCGCGCTCTCTGCCGCGATATTGCGCTGCCAGGCCGCGATGGCCGCCTGCCGCTTTCCGGGATCGGCCACGTAACGCGGGCTGCCCGGCGAGCCGAATTCGGCCACGCGCTGGCTGGCCGTTTCTTCGCTGAAGCAGGTCACGCCCGCCTCGGCCAGTTGCGCCTTCGCGCCTGCATCGGCGCACTTGCCGGGCAGAATCTGGTAGCTCAGCACATGATGAATCACCAGGCCCTGTTCGACTTCCGTCATGTCCGTGGTGTTCTCCTGGATCTGCACATGCTGCGGCAGCGCCTGCAGGCGCAGGGCCACGTTCGGCAACGCCTTGGGATTCGTCAGCATCGGCGTGAAGTCGAGCTGCTGCTCTCCCAGCATTACGCGCGGGTTGGCGCGCACGGCTTCCAGCGTGTACTGGCGCACCACGCGCAGCCGCGCCATGGTCTGCTCATGCGTGCCGCCGCCCAGGGTCACGGAGTTGGGCAGCGAGCGCTGATTGGTTACGCGCGATTGCATCTTCGGGGCTTGCGCTGCGGCGGGACGGCTCATTGGGAAAGTCAGGATCATGAGCGCAGCACTCATGGCCCAAAAGGCTTTTTGGGGGGGGAATAACATGGACTTACCTCCGTTGCGGTCCCCAGCGATGGGGCCCAGGAGAAAACAGCCGGGGTAGGACGGAACATACACCGCGAAAGAGGACGTGTCAACGATTGATTTGCGGGGATTGATTTGCGGGCTCTCCGCTGCTGCCGGGCGCCCCAGGTCAGGGGACCCCACGGACACCGGGATCCCCAGCAAGCGATCTTTGCTCGCCGGGGTGAGGTTAGGTCTTCGCCCGTGGGGTGGAGATCCCGATTTTGGGG
Organism: Acidobacteriaceae bacterium; assembly: GCA_003165005.1. Lineage (GTDB taxonomy): Bacteria > Acidobacteriota > Terriglobia > Terriglobales > Acidobacteriaceae > Telmatobacter. The sequence goes on from PLSB01000046.1 coordinate 14,460, forward strand.
AGCTGGGAAAGCACGAACTCAAAGGACGATTTTGTGCTGTCAAACGCTCAGGGCCTTTTCACGCTATGCAACCACGGCCGCGCCGGCGTCCACAGCCGCGCGGTCGCCACGCCGAACAGAAAGCCGCCCACATGCGCGAGATAGGCCACGCCGCCGCCCTGAATCGTCGCCCAGGGCCCCACCACATTCAGCAGTTGGATCAGGAACCACACGCCGATCAGCAGCGCCGCGGGAATGTAAGCTACACGGATAATAATCACAATCCAGACCAGTGACCGGATCCTGTCGCGGGGAAACATCACGATAAACGCGCCCATCACCGTGGCGATGGCGCCGCTCGCGCCCAGGCAGGGAACATGCGAGCCGGGACTTCCCGCCACCTGCGCCAGCATCGCCACCACACCGCCCGTCAGGTAGAAGACCAGGTAGCGCATGCGTCCCATGGCGTCCTCGATGGCGGGTCCAAACGCCCACAGGAACACCATGTTGCCCGCGATGTGCAGCCATCCAGCGTGCAGAAACGTGCCGGTAACGAGCGTGATCAGGTGCTGGCCGTGATCGATGCGGACGGGAATCACCGCCCAGCGGCGCACGAATGCGTCGCCCTCGACCAACTCGCGCAGGAAAACATAGGCGTTCGTCAGAACAATCAGCAGCGTCACCAGCGCAAAGCGGCGCGACCGTCGCGATACATCCCCAAGCGGGATCAGAGTTGCCACGTTTGCATTCCTTAAGGATTTCCAGCGCCCAGGCAGAGAGCATCTTTGGCGCCGGCGGCCTTTGTTTGCCGCGCCGGCGCCTCATGGTGCGCTTGCCCGCGCCGTTCTATTTCAGGCCAGCTTGGGGAGCACACGCCGCGCGGCCGACAGCACCGCCAGGCGTCCCGCGCCGCTGAAGATCAAGCTCACTCCCAGCAAAGTGCCTATGGCCCACTCGCTGCTTGACGGCCAGGTCGTCCAGATCGCGGCCGCAAGAAGCAGCATGACAACTCCGTTGAACACCAGCCAGGCTGAGGCGCCCAGCCGCCGCAGATGCCACGCCAATACAAACTCCAGAATCGCCTGCACAGAAAGGTAGGCCCCCAGCATCAGCGTCAGCGCGGCCAATCCGGCCACGGGATGCATCAACGTGTAAATCCCCGCCAACTCGTAGATAAGCCCGAGAAGGATTGCCCAGGCCAATCCACCCATTTTGCGGGTATGCCAGCCGAATACAAAGTGCACCGCACCGCCGAATACCAGAAGCCAGCCGATCAGAATCGTTGCCGCGATTCCCCCTGCCAGTGGCACCACGATGGCCAGAATTCCCGCCACGATGATCAGAATGCTTAGAGCCTTCGACCACGCTATCGAATGTTTTTCCATGGTCGCGATGGAATTGTCACTCATATTCGATCTCCTTTCTTGGATTGCCGCATCGGGACTTGCGACGTTGCCCCAGCCGCAAAGTGCGGCGTCGATGGCAGTCCGTTGGGAAGCGGATTCGGGGCGTCCGAATTGGCGTATCGGTAGTCTACCCTTTTCCCCGTGAAGATCGACCCCCGTCCATCAACTTCCGTATTGCTCGTCGCTCACGTGCTCCATCCAGTCGACGACCTTGCCATCGAGCCGTTCCTGGATCGCGATGTGCGTCATGGCCGTCGTGGGCGCGGCGCCGTGCCAGTGCTTCTCGCCGGGAGCGAACCAAATCACGTCGCCCGGCCGGATCTCTTCGACCGGCCCGCCCCAGCGCTGCGCCCGGCCGCAGCCCGCGGTCACAATCAACGTCTGCCCCAGCGGATGCGTGTGCCACGCTGTGCGCGCGCCCGGCTCGAAGGTTACGCTCGCGCCCTCGACTCGCGCCGGCTCCGGCGCTGTCATCAGCCGATCGATGCGCACCGTTCCCGTGAACCAGTCCTCCGGGCCCTTGATCGAAGCCTGCGTACCCGCCCGTTTAATCTCCATGCGTCTTCCCCTCCCCTCTCAAGGCGCGCTCAGCGGCCGGTCATCGCCTCAAGGCGTTCCGGATACCGCGCGCCTTCCACGGTAATCTTCGCGGCCGCTTCGTCGATCTCGCGTAGGTCGTCCGCCGTCAGTTCCACGGCAACCGCGGCGATGTTTTCTTCGAGACGCGCGAGCTTCGTGGTGCCGGGTATGGGCACAATCCACGGCTTTTGCGCCAGCAGCCATGCCAGCGCGATCTGCGCCGGTGTCGCGTTCTTCTTTTTCCCCATTGTCTCGAGCAAATCCACCATGGCCCGGTTTGCCTTCATTGCCTCCGGCTGGAAGCGCGGCAAGGTGCTGCGGAAATCGTTGCTGCCCAGTTGGGTGTTTTCATCGATCTTGCCGGTCAGAAATCCCTTGCCCAGCGGGCTGTAGGGAACCAGGCCAATGCCCAGCTCTTCGAGGGTAGGAATCACTTCCGCTTCCGGCTTCCGCCACCAGAGCGAGTATTCGCTTTGCACCGCCGTAACGGGCGCGACGGCGTGGGCGCGGCAGATGGTCTCGACACCCGGCTCCGAGAGGCCGAAGTGCTTCACCTTACCGGCCTGGATCAGCTCCTTCACCGCGCCGGCAACCTCTTCGATGGGCACTTCCGTATCGACGCGGTGCTGATAAAACAGGTCGATGACATCGGTTTTGAGCCGCTGGAGCGAGGCCTCGGCAACCAGTTTGATGTGCTCCGGCCGGCTGTTCAGGCTCTGCGCCCCAGGCCGGCCGTCGCCATCCGTATTGAAGCCGAACTTGGTGGCGATTACCACACGATCCCGCACCGGGGCCAGGGCCTCGCCCACAAGTTCCTCGTTTGTGAATGGCCCGTAGACTTCAGCCGTATCGAAGAACGTGATGCCGCGATCGACGGCCGCGCGGATCAGCGAGATCATCTCGTTTTTATCCTTGGCCGCGCCGTAGCTGAAGCTCATGCCCATGCAGCCCAGGCCAAGAGCCGAAACTTCAAGATTGCTCTTCCCCAATTTGCGTTTTTGCATAAAACCTCCAGGTTACTGCCGAGGATTCTCGCTCGCGCGACCTCGCATGGCATGCGAGGCGCGACCTTCCACCATGATGATTATCCGCCTTCTCACTCCCTCGCTCCCCGGTCCCTACGTCCCCGACCTCTTGCTCCTACGTTCCCTTGTTGCCTGGATTTTCACCTTTACCGTCTTCCCTTCCCGGCCTATCATAGTGCACACATCGCCATGCCCGACCTTGAATCGCTCTTAAAGCGCTGGCAATCGGCCGGCGTCCTCGATCGGGAGACAGCCTCCCGCATTCGCGCGCTGGAATCCGAGAGCGCAACCGAACCCGGCGCCCGTGCCGCTGCGGCTCCATCGATAGCCACGCCCGCCGGCCTCAAATCGCTGGTGGTCACGGGGCTCATTCTCGGCGCCATTCTGCTGGCCTGCGGCGTCGTGCTCTTTGTCTCCGCGCATTGGGATCAGCTCAGTCCCGGCGGACGCTATCTGCTCGTCATTGCCATGGTCGCCGTCTTCCACATCGCTGGCGGCCTCACGCGCTCCAACTTCGAGGGCCTCTCCACCGCGCTCCACGCCGTGGGAACCATCTCCACCGGCGCGGCCATCGCGCTCGCCGGCCATATCTTCAACATCCAGGAGCACTGGCCGGCCGCGGTGCTGCTGTGGGCGCTGGCCGCCTTGGCCGGATGGGCGCTCCTGCGCGACCAGGCGCAGCAGACGCTAGCCCTCCTGCTGCTTCCTGCGTGGATCTTTTCGGAACTCAGCTTCCGCATGGAAGGCCACATCGGCAGCGAAGTCTACATGGGCCGCCTTTACTTTCTCTGGGCGATCCTCTACCTCACCTTTTTTGCCGGCTCGCGGCGCAAGGTGGTCCAGGGAATTCTCTTCGCGGCGAGCGCCATCGGCGCGGCTGCCGGCATTTATTACATGCTGGGTAAATGGACCTCCTGGTCTTCCGAGCAGTCGTTCATTCCCTTCGGCACGTGCGTGTGGGCCTGGGTCGCCATCGCCACCGTGCCGCTCCTCGTTGCCGCATTTCACGGCCACAAGGGACTGGTTCCCATCGCCGCTGCGATCGCCTTCGTGATTGCATTGCCGTGGTGCTACTCCACCTGGAGCGAACCCGTGAACCTGGCCGACGGAAGCTCTCACCTCTGGACGGGCACCCGTCCCAATCTTGCCGCCCACGCATTGGTGGCTGCCTTCGCCGTCTTTTTCTGCTGGTGGGGCGTGCGCATGGTCTCGCGCGCGCTGGTCAATCTGGGCATTGTGGGCTTCGCGGCTGCGGTGCTCTGGTTCTACTTCAGCGACATCTACGACGATCACGAGCGCGCTCTCGGTCTCATCGGTCTCGGCATTCTCTTCCTGGCCGGCGGCTGGGCGCTGGAAAAGATGCGGCAGCGGATTCTCAGGCGCATGGGGACCTCGGCGCCTGAGAAGGCGCTTGCGGCGGACGCCCACGGAGGTGCGCGATGAAGATTGGCCGTTTCACGCTCTCCGCCGCCTCGCTTGCTCTGCTCATCATTCAGTTGGCGCTGGTCTCCACCGTCGCAGCCAAATATCTCTACCAGCGCTGGACCTGCCCGCGCGTCTGGACCCGCGCCGTGGCCGTCGATCCCGAATTGCCCATGCGCGGCCGCTACCTGGCGCTGCGGCTCACCGTCGATGGCTGCCAGAGTACATTGCCCTCGGCCAAAGACGCGACCTTCCCACGCAAGGTCGACGGCACCGTCAAGCCCGGCCCCTATGTGCTGCGCGAGAATACCAATTGGTTTCGCGTCAATCTCAAGGTCGTGAACAACACGCTGGTCGCGGTGCGTCCCGAAGGCCAGGAAGCTGCCGGCCAGGAAGACTCGCGCGCGGGACAGGAGATCCAAGGCAGTGCCGGCGCTCCCTGCGACCAGATGTGGCTTGCATCCCCCGTCGATTTATTCATCGCCGACACGGCGCAAAGCCCGCTGCCGCTCAAGCCCAACCAGGAACTTTGGATCGAAGTGACCGTGCCGCCCAAGGGACCGCCGCGCCCGCTGCAATTGGCGCTCAAAGACAATGGCGTGTGGAAGCCGCTGGATCTGAAATAGCCGCACTGGACGCTACGGTGCCCATGCCAGAAATCGGTCATCCGCAAACTACGACTGTCCGGAAGCAAGGGATACGCTGCTCCGCGACGCTGGCTACTTCTGCCGGGCCGGTACTCTCACCATTCGGCCAGGTTCGGATTCCTTCAGTTTGTCCTTGACCAGTTCCATGAAGGCGGCCATGGCCGGAGAAATCCATTTGTCCTTGTGCCACAGGATTTGCGTGACGATGTCGAGCGCTGGACCGGTCCAGTGCAGGGCTTTGATATGATTCTGGCGCAGTTCGCGGCTGACGACGATCTCCGGCAGCAGCCCCAGTCCCATGCCGAGGCCGATGCACTGCTTCAGCGCCTCCACGCTTGAGAACTCTGTCACGTTGGCGGGGCGAATGTTCCTGAGCGCCAGCGCACGATCGAGTTTTTCCCGGTAACTGCATCCCGATTCGGTCAGCAGCAGATTCTGTCCGGCAAGATCGGCCGGCTTTACTGTGGCCTGGCTGGCGAGCGGGTGGCTGGCATCCGACAGCAACAGGATTCGCTCCGTGCGCAAGCGGCAGGACTTGATGCTCGAGGAGGGCGGCAGATTGTCGCCGTGAATCACCATGTCGAACTTTCCGGCCTCGAGATCGAGCGTAACCGTCGCGGTCGAGTGTTGACTGAAGATGAGTTCCACGTGCGGAAAGCGCCGGTGGAAAGCGCGCAGTACTTCCGGCAAACGATATGTAAGCTGGCTCTCTGCAGCCCCGATGCGCAGCGGCCCGCTGGGCTCGGCGCCGATTTGGATCGCGCGCTGACCCTGGTCCATGGCCGCGAGGGCCTGCGACGCAAAGGGCAGGAAGTTGCGGCCCGCGTCCGTGAGGGTGACGCGACGGCCGAGGCGGTCAAAAAGCGGTATACCGAGTTCTTCTTCAAGCGCCTTGATCTGCGCGGTCACGTTGGACTGCACAGTGTGCACCTTTTCGGCGGTGCGCGTGAAGCTCAACTCTTCAGCGAGCGCGCGAAAGATTTGTAGCTGCCGGACTTCCATCGATGAATCTCCAATACAGATGCAATATATCACATCAATCTATTGGACAGATATAAACTTCTGAGCCAGACTCTCGATATGAAGCGATCGAATGGGACACCAAATTATGCCGGAGCGATCGAGCGAGTAGCAATCGATGGTGTTCCAGCAAGCTCTTGGAGAGAGTATTCCGGAGCTTATAGAGAGCCGAACAAAAACATCCCCAAAGGAGGTTCCTATGGGCCGCATCGCACCCGCACGCGAGTTTTTTCACATTGTGACCAATCGCATGTCTCCTGTGACCAACAGCATCTGAGGTCATTTGTATGCACCTCTCAGCATGACGGAGCATGCCCGTAAACCGCTCAAACCACATGACATCTGGAATCGTTGGTGGTCTACTGGGCATCAGTTCAGCAGCTTCGAAACTACGCAATTCCCCTTGAACCCTAAACCGAATTGGAGAAAAATCATGACGCTGATACACAACAATTCGCTCAGGCACACTGTCCTCTCATTCGCAGCATTCTCGTTCCTCCTTCTCGGAGCGTCGAGCGTGCTCGCCAACCCTGTTAACAATCCCGACGTTCCGGCAACGCAATCGCGATTTGAGCCGCGCACAATTCAGGAGCAGATCCAGCTCGCCGGCGAATACCTTGCCGGACACGGCGCGCCGCAGGATTGGAAACGCGCGGCGTTCTGGTACGAAAGGGCAGCTGGAGCCGGCGATCCCCGGGCGCAGCTGCAGATCGGTTATTTGTATGAGGCAGGCATCGGCGTTCCCAGGGATCCAGTCCGCGCCGTTCACTGGTATCAACTCGCCGCCGCCGGTGGACTGGTCAGCGCCAAGGCGAATCTTGGCATTGCCTATCTTTGGGGAGATGGTGTTGAGAAGAATGAGCAGGAAGCCTTCGCGCTCTTTGATGAAGCCGCTCAAAAAGGCAGCGGGCTCGCGGCATTCTATCTGGGAGGCATCTATCATTTCGGAATCGGCGTGGTGCAGAATGACGCCGAGGCCGAACGTTGGTATCTGAAGGGCGCAAAGCTGCACAATCCACAGGCGCTGTACACTTTGGGATGGCTGTTTGTCGCAGGAACGAATCACGAGCACAACCCGAGCACGGCCGCAACTCTGCTGCGGGAATCCGCAGAGGCCGGTTATGTTCCCGCGATGTATCAGCTTGGCCTGTTGCTCGAGAAGAACCCGGATCTCGCGAAGCATCCAGGAGAGGCTCTGACTTTGCTTAACGATGCGGCAAATGCCGGCTCGTGGACTGCGTCGATGATTCTGGGCGTGCTCGCGCGGGACGGCAGGGAGGTTCCGTACAATGCATCCTCGGCGTACTTCCAATTCCGTGTTGCTGCGCTCGAAGGAGGAGACGAGGCGGAAAAACTCCTCAAAAACGATCTGCAGTTCCTCGCCACCGAACTGGGCGCAGACCGCACGGCAGAGATCGATGCCCAAGCCGAGGGCTGGCGCCAGCGCCACCATGCTCGACTTGAATTCGTCTATAAACAGGGAGAAGATATGACTGGATTCCCCTCCAGCGCGTTGGCGGTTCCCGAGGATGGCGCGCATGCGGCTGTATTGGTTCCTGTCGAGGCGGAATAGAGCGTTTTCGATTCACTTTCTGACATCGTCGGCATTGCTCTGCCGCAATCTTTTCTACATCGGCCCGCAATGCGGATTTTGACAATCTGGTCACTCGTTGACGGCATCGCGAGAGGCGATGCGTTGAGTTAAGAACGGAGGCTTGTGCCCGATCTGAAAGATGAAGCGGCTGAATTCGCTCTGCGCGCGGGTGCGCCGGGATCGCCCAAAAGGTCGATCCTGATGCACCCCGCTTTTTTTATCACTGCTTCCACGCTGGTGGGACTGCTCTTCGCCTTGCAGCAGTGGGGGCACATGAACGTGGAGGGCTACCCAATCGGGCTCTGGAGGACAATCGGACCGTGGGGCGTGCAATATTTCTTGTGGGGAACCATCGCCTGGGTTCTTTGGCGGCTCTTCCGGCAGTTCATCCAAACTGCCAGCATCCTTCAAATTTTTACGATCGTCCTTCCCGTGAGTCTGGCAGCCTACTTGATCGAGACCATGATATGGGTTGCCTTCTTCCCGCATTACTCAATCAATCATCCGGTCATGGGCTATTGGCAGCGTGTTGCCTTCAATTACCAGGGCGACCTGATGGAAAGCATGGCCATCTTCTGGTGCGCCTTCTTCTTTTTCCGCGGCATCGGATATTACCAGCAGTTCCGGGAGAAGGAAACCGTTGCCGTCCAACTGCAAGCGCAACTGGCGAACGCACAAATCGCCGCACTGCGCATGCAGCTCAACCCCCACTTCCTTTTCAATACCATGAACAGCATTTCCAGCCTGATGCGCAGCGATGTGGATGCCGCCGACGCCATGCTGGAACATCTGAGCAGCTTGCTGCGTATGACTCTGGAACGCGGCGATGTTCAGCTCATTCCGCTGCACGACGAGATCGATTTCACGGAGACCTATCTTGCCATGCAGGATCGAAGATACGCAGGGCGCGTCACGCGGACGCTTTCAGTTGACCCCGAACTTCACGATGCGCTGGTACCAGCCATGATCCTGCAGCCGATCGTTGAGAATGCATACGCCCACGGCTTGTCGAAACTGGATCGCGGCGGACAGCTTTCAATCGACGTCCGCAAGTACGGGCAACAGTTAAGGGCGCTGATCACGAACAATGGCGTCGGCCTGAAACCCGGCGTGAATCGGAAATCGAACGGCTACGGCGTGGGCTTGACCAATGTCAAAGATCGCCTCCGCCTGCACTACGGGGACGGCTGCTCGTTCACCATGGGCGAGCTGGATGCAAACCGAGTGCAGGTTGCCATCTCATTTCCTTTGCAATTCTCGGCAAACCCTGCCGAAAGCCTGACAAGGTACGGTGCCTGATGATTCACGCAGTGGTGGCAGACGATGAAGTCCTGGCAAGGCAGAAGTTGCGCCAATTGCTTCGCGACGACCGCGACATTGAGATCGTAGGCGAGTCGGCAACTGCCCTGGAGACGATCGAACTGGTGAAAGCAACGAGCCCGGAGTTGCTGTTCCTCGACATTCGCATGCCGGGTATGGATGGATTCGATGTCGTCGATGCGTTGGCCAATCACGCGGATGTTTCGTTGCCGCGCATCATTTTCACCACGGCCTACGACCAATATGCCCTGCGCGCCTTCGAGGTCAATGCCGTCGACTATTTGTTGAAGCCCTTTACGCAAGAGAGACTGCGCACTGCCATCGAACGGGTTCGCGAGCAGTCTCAGGCGAAGCCGCAGGGAACCGGCGCTGCGAACGGGAAAAGCCAGGGCGTCAATTTTTACACCAACCGCATCATCTTCAAGTCGCGTGGCCGCATTCTGTTTCTGCCCGTATCGGACATTCGCTGGATTGGCGCCGAGGGCAATTATGTGCGCCTTTCCACGGCAATGGAGACTCACCTTTTGCGGGAAACCATGGCTCACCTTGCGGAGCGGCTCGATCCGCGAGGATTCCTCCGCGTGCATCGCTCGTTCATTGTGAACCTGAAGTATGTGAAGGAGGTGCGCCGGGAAAGCAACGGTGACTCCGTCGTGATCATGGATAGCGGCCAGAAGGTTGCATTGGGCCGCAGCTATCGCTCGTCACTTACCGAGCAGCTCCATCGCGCGTGAAAATCACGCGGCCTTACGCTCCCGCCGCGTTCAAATCCACCAACCCCTCCGGCAGCGCCATTTCCACGCGCTTGCCTTCAAGGTCCATCCGGCGCAGGTAGCTCTTCGCAAACGGGATCAGCAGCTCGCCGCTTGCGCCGCGCACCACGAGAATCGGCACCGGTCCGGCCGTCCGGTCTACTCTCCGTTCGATTTGGTCCACGAGAGGCATGCGCGTGTGGATGCATGTCGCGTTCGAAGCCGGGCTGCTCGCGTCGCAGGGTTGAAACAAAGCGCATTAGGCTGCTCCCCGCTATCAAATACACTGATGTGAACCACCAGAATGCTGGAGTAGCAGCATGTGCAGTTGTACAACTCCATTGGTATCGCTTGATTTCGACACGTCCCACCCTTCGAACTCGGTTTCGGTGATCATCCCTGTATACAACGGCGCACGCTTCATCGCGGAGACGCTCAAGTCCATTCTGGCGCAGACAGCGCCACCGGCAGAGGTGATCGTCGTCAACGATGGTTCCACAGACAACACCGTCTCCGTGGTCGAGGAGTTCGGAGATTCTGTCACCTTGATCAGCACTCCCAACGGCGGTGAGTGTGCGGCACGGAACACCGGCGCGTCCAGAGCCAAGGGAAACTGGCTTGCGTTCTGCGATGCTGACGATCTCTGGCTTCCAACCAAACTCGAGAAGCAGCTCCGTCTCGCCAACGAGATTCCCGAGATTCACTGCGTCATAACGGATTATGCCGAAATCGCAAACGGAGTCGTAGCCAACCGAAGCCATTTTTCCTGGGCGCCTAAGAACTTTTGGCTACCAGAGCAGCACGCAGCCGGCTTTATCGTCCGTGAGCCAATTACCGGCAAACTCACAACCTTCCAGCCCGGTATTTCCTCCACTCCGCTCGTTAAGCGGGACTTTTATCTGAAGGTCGGGGGATTCGATGCGCAGGAAACGCAGTGGGCGCCAGATACCTGCTTCCACTTTCGCTGCTTGAGTGTTGTGCCCTTTGGCGTCGTTCCCGAGGTGCTGATGCACTACCGCCGGCATCCCGGCGCACTGAGTGCGGATGGCCTCAAACAGTTGCGTGACGCTGTCGTCGTCTGGAACCATATCATCGCTAATTACCCTCAGGCGCAGCCCTACCGCGCCGAGCTGCTGCAAGGCCTGGTGGCAATGCGCAAAGAAATCAAAGAGAATGCCCGCTACCGGAGGCGGCAGAAATTGAAGCGCCTGCTGGGATTGAGATAACTTTGCATAGATAAGTCGTAGGCAAGTCGCTCCCTCAAGAGTCTGTTGCCAATCTGCGTGTAATCGATATGGCCCTCGGTTCAAGTCGGATTGGGAAGACATATCTTGTAGATTTGTTCAACTAAGCACGTATGTCTAGGTAGAGCGTGTATTCGCCAGTCTTGCCAGTGCGGTGCCGATACGGTGCAAGTGCCCGGACAACAGCTTCAGCGCATTCAGAATCGTGTGTCTCGATGCATATGTTACGCACACGTGGGAGCCATTCATCGGTATCTCCAGAAAAAAGTACTCCCTCACTCCCTTCGATATCGATCTTCAAGATATCGATCTCATTCCGTGGGCACATCGCAAGTAGCGCTGGCATATCAAAAGCAGTAACACTGCCGCTCTCGCCGGGCTCAGGGGGACGCACTTGTGTGGCCCATTCGCGACCATCGCGAAAAGTGCCGCGAGAAAGGGCGAGTTGGCCACAGGAATGCCATGCGGCGCCTTCAACCACTTTAGCCCGATCGCCATAGCGAGCCAAAGTTCGTTTGCAGATTTCGTAACTAGCTGGGTCGGGTTCGACGGCAAGGACGAATGCGCCAGGGAAGAGGCTCAAGAAAAACGAGCTAGTAAAGCCTACGTTAGCACCGAGATCCAGAATCACCCGGGGTGAGCGGCATAGACTCGACCGCCAAAAATCCATTTCGCCAAAGAGGAAGATGTTCCGGAACAGATCAAAGTCACTGCTCTGCCCCATGCGGACCGAAACTGGATGACGCAAACATTTCGGGCGAAGGGAAACCGCTTTATGAACAAGTCCCCTGCGATCAGCCGCGTTCGCAAAGCTCCAGCGCAGGCCACCCAAGAGCCCAAGGCGACGCTGATACCAAAAGTGAGTTTCCCATCTCGTCATCTCAAGCCTCAAAACACGATGCGACCTTGGTAATTCTGGGCGGAGTGAAATTTAGAGCGGTCACTCTGAATCCGCGGCACATAGGAAGTGAAATAGCGCCGTCCATCGCAATCGCCCCATCAATTCCAGTTGTTCCTTCGCGTGCTCGCCTCTCGCGCCCCGCAAACAGGCCCTGGCGCATTCACAGCATCCTTCTGTCCCGGTGCTTCCTCCACACCCGTCACAGCATCTGCGCCCACGGCCTCAATTCGGCAATCGCTTCCGCCACGTTCGCCGGATTTGGTCCGCCCACTGCGATCCGAAGTTCCTTTGGCGCAAGGCCCGGCTCTTGAGAATGCAAACTCACCACGGCATGAGGCGCATGAAAATCACGCACCCTCACGCTCCCGGCGCGTTCAAATCCACTAACCCCTCGGGTAGCGCCATTTCTACGCGCCTGCCTTCGAGGTCGAGCTTGCGCAGGTAGCTCTTGGCGAACGGGATCAGCACCTCGCCGCTTGCGCCGCGCACCACGAGAAGCGGTACGGGGCCGGCCGTCCGGTCCACGTCCTCAATCTCGCCGACATTCACCGTTGCCGCACCCGCCACGTCCACCAGCACGCACCCGATCAGGTCGCCGATGTAGGTTTCATCGGCGGCAAGCGGAGCTCGATCGGCTTGCGGAATGGCCACCACCAGCCCCTTCAGCTCTTCCGCTGCGCTGATCGAGTCCACGCCCGCGAAGTGCAGCACGATACCGCCTTTGTGCAGCCAGTGGTTGGCCAGGTCCATGGGACGAACCTGAGGAGGAACGGGCATGGTCTCCCGGGTCCCCAAGTGCGAGGGACCCGGGGCACCCACACCCACACCCACACTCACACTCACACTCACACTCGCACCCGCACTCGACGGGGCTCCCGCGCCGTCAGGCTTGAGCACCCACAAACGCTTACGTTCAGTAAATTTTTCAGGGAAATCGGTGAGAAGCTCGGCGAGAACCTCGCCTTTGCGGCCTTGCGGACGGCGAATCCGCGCCAGCCAAACCCATGTTTCCGGCTGTACCGGCACGGCGACCTCCGCTCCCGGAAGACGATAACAGCGCGGCCTCGGACGACGCTAGATCTCGTCGTCCTCTTCCAGAATGTCGAGCGTGTAGCGGTGGTGCAGCTTCATGCTGACTGCGCCCAGAATGGTGCGCACCGAGCGCGCGGTACGCCCCTGCTTGCCGATGACCTTGCCCACATCCTGCGCGGCCACGCGGAGCCGGAGCACCGTATTCTCTTCCCGGTTTACGGACTCCACCTCGACGGCTTGCGGTTCATCCACCAGGGCCCGCGCAATTTCGCGAACCAATTCGTCGACTTGCACCATTTCAGCTTGGGTCATGATCGTGCCTCTGACCATCTACAGTACGGAAATTGTAGTCTGTTGGACCGTGCGCGAATAGTACCACGCATTGCCGCCCGGAGCAAAGCCCTGCACAAAGCCTGGGAGCCGCCCACGGCCTTTGCGGCCTTGGACGCGGCAGAAGCGTGGCCGGAAGCTTAGGCTGCCGCCGGGGCGGGAACCGCCGGCGCGAGCGAGTCTGAAACCGCCGGCGCAACTGCCGGGTTCTTCTTCACCAGCTTTTCCACGGTGGGTGAGAGCGTGGCGCCCTTGCCGCGCCAATAGGCGATCCGCTCGTGCTTCAGAGCGACGGTCGCCGGGTTGGTGCGGGGGTTGTAGGTGCCTACCACCTCAATCGAACGGCCGTTGCGGGCGCGGTCCTTCTCGATCACGACAATGCGGTAATAGGGCTGCTTGGGGGCGCCGACACGCGCCAAACGAATCATGACCACGGCGATACAGTTCCTTTCAGGTGCAAATCTCTGTTGGGGTCTTTAGAGCGCCTGGGGCCCCGGGCGATTGGCAGGCCGGCGCACATCCAAAGCAAAGGCCAGACTCGTCGTCCGGCCTGGGCAAGACTCAACACCTAAGTATCGCTGAAACCGGGCCTTCGAGGCAAATCGTCTGCGGCCTGCCCGCAATCGCTCCGGAAAAACCCGCATCGGACCCTTTCCGCGGCCCGCTGGCTTATCCTAACCAGTTACAGCTTCGATTTTGTGCGCGAGCGAAGCCTACTACGATCCGCCGGACCCAAAGCATGAACCGCGAATATCACGAAGGTCAATCCAACAGGCTCAACCGCTCCATGGAGCTGCTTGTCTTTGGCCACGCCGGCCTGCCCGTTCTCGTCTTCCCAACCTCCGGGGGACGCTTCTTCGACTTTGAAGACCGCGGCATGATTGCCGCGCTGGCCGGCAAGATTGACGCCGGCCAACTGCAACTTTTTTGCGTCGATTCCGTGGACCGCGAGAGCTGGTACAACCGCCAGGTGGCTCCCAGCCGCCGCGTCGCCCGCCACATGCAGTACGAGGCCTACCTTCTCGACGAAGTTGTGCCGCTCATCCGCCAGAAAAACCCCGGCCCGCGGCTCGTCGCGCTCGGCGCCAGCTTTGGCGGCTACCACGCGGTCAATATCGCCCTGCGCCATCCCGAAATCTTCAGCGGGTTTTTCTCCATGTCCGGCGTCTTCGACCTCACCGTCTTTCTTCAGGGCTACTACGACCAGAATTGCTACTTTCATTTGCCCACGCACTACCTGCCCCGGCTCGAAGACGACCGGCTTCTCGAGCGCATGCGCCTGAACACCTACGTGCTGACCACGGGCTGGGACGATCAATGCCTCGCCCAGAACCAGCTACTCGACCGCCTTCTGACCGGGAAGGGAATTCCGCATGAGCTTCACGTGTGGGATGCGCCGAACTCGCATGACTGGCCGACATGGCAACGCATGGCGCAGCAATATCTCTGACGCAGGCAGCGAGGAATCGGGAAAGGAAGGAGTGAGGGATCAGCATTCCCCTTCAAGGATGTGTGCTTGGGGCGCCAGAGACGGCGCCCGCTCGGAATGGGTTCGCTGAAAGAAGAAAGCCGCCGAACAACGGCGGCTTTCCATGAGCGGTTTTTCGAGGAGAAACGCTATGCCGTCAGCTTCTTGCGGAATGCGAACAGCACGCCCAGAAGCCCGGTGCAAAGGAGGACGATGCTGGAGGGCTCGGGAACGGGAGGAGTGGAGGACTCGGCGATGAAAGCCATGTCACCGGTGCCCTGGTTGTTCGCGGCTAGCCATTCGCCGGTGATCACGTTGACCCCCGAACCCAACGCGAATGTCGCCGAGCTCATGTCCGCGTTGCCAAGCGACGCGTTGATGTCTCCAGCTTCGTAGTTGCCGTCAACGGTCGAAGCGGAGGTGTCCCCGCTTCCAGGCGACACCCACCCCGGATTTTGCGGCGCAACAACGAACGGGCTTGCCGCGGCTGCCATGGGGTCGCCATTGTCGAACATCTGAAACTCGTCGCCAGTTGCTTGCAGGTCGGTCACGGTGAGGGTGCCAGACGTCGTGAGTGTGATCTGCCAGCTTGTTCCGGTGGGGGCAAGCACCGAGTTGGCGAAATTATTTCCGCTTGGCAGGATAGGCCCATCAACCCCAAGGGTATACTCAGCAGAACCGGCTCCAAACAGCGAACTGGGGGCATTAGAGACGAACTGCGCCGTATACCACTGATTGGTTACGATGTTGTCGTCAGCCTTCGCGGCTGGCGTCACAAAAAACCCTGAGATCGCCACGAGAAGCGCGATTACGAATAGTCTCCGAGACATTGATATAGCTCCTTCTTTCACATCACAGCGGTAATACGGTTTCACATAAAGTGAGAAGATCCGCTTCCGCTCTGGCCCTGAATGTCAAGTACTCCGTGATTGATGTTGCACGCAAAGGGCCACTCTCTGCCGCCTCGATCCCAGGACAGTCTTGTAGTAAATGCTTTATTTTGTTAACTATGGAATAACTCGGTGTTCCTGCCAACTGCCGGGAAGTGCGCTAGCATTCGATGACTAGGAAAATAATTTCCCTAAGAACAGGGAATGAGTTTTCCCATTCCACAGGAGGTTGACAGTTTCCTTCCTGCGAGAGTTTGAACGGTCCCGCCCCGCCTTTCCAGTACTGTGCCCGTCCAGCGCCCCGATGGCGTGCCCACCCTAAAAAACATCGGGCCGAACTCGCGATGTCGGGAAGTGAAGCCAATTTGCATTGAAATGAAAGGCTCGTATCACCTACTGCGGGTCAGCAACACTGGTGCGGAGCTGACTCGCTAACTCGCGGTCTTCTTCAGCAGCCACGCCATGTTCTGCCCCAGCGTCTTCATGGTCTGGATGCCTTCCAGGTCCTTTTCCACGTCGCCTTTCTCAAGGCCGATGCCGATGTTCCAATAGGACGAGCCGGGAACGATCATCTCGCTGATCAGGAAGAAATGATTCAGCGTGTCGAAGGCGTGCATGGCGCCGGCGCGGCGCACCGCAACCACCGCTGCGCCCACCTTGCGCCGGAAGATGCCGCCGTTGGACTTCGACACCAGGCAGGCGCGGTCCATGAGCGCCTTCATCTCAGAGGACACGTCTGCCACATACGTTGGTGAACCAAGAAGAATTCCGTCCGCCTGCTCCATCTTCTCGATGTACGTGTTGCCCATGTCGTTTTTCTGTCCGCAACGCCGGTCCTTGTTCTTCGAGCACTCGCGGCACGCCAGGCACCCGTGGATTTTGGCCCCGCTCATCTCGATCAACTCGGTCCCGATGCCTTCTTTTTCGAGCTCCCTCAGCACGTAGCCCAGCAGGATCGCAGTATTTCCGCCCTTGCGCGCGCTGCCGTTCAGCGCCACAACCTTCAAACTTTTCCCTTCCATTTGTTCCGTCTTCCTTTCCTGTTGGAGTGATTTAAAAAAATCCCTCAAAAAAATCCCGTGCCCCATCCTTTCCGCGTTTTTTGCGGAAAGGGTGGGATCACGGCCAAACTCTACGCTCACCTCGAAAATGGGTGCCCAGGTCCCTCGCACTTGGGGACCTGGGAGAGCACAATTCCCAACCCAGCCGGGGCCGTGCCCCATCCTTTCCGCGCTCGTTGCGGAAAGGGTGGGATACCGTGGACCGCACCTTTTTCCTTCTGTGCGGAATCTAACCCCGCTAGCACCGCTAGCTCCGCTGACACGCTCAAACTCACTATTGTGCCTCCAGCGGCCGGTCTTGTCTGTGACGCATGAAATAAATGCCCAAACGCCGGGAACCTTTTTGCCCGCCGCGTGGTCAAAGGAAATAGCGCCTGCATACACCCAAGCCGAGGATTCTTTTTGCAAGAATCGCAGGCAGTTGCGTTCAACGGTCGAGGGCTGCCGTCAGGGCTCTCTTCAGGAGGAGTCATGCGCCGTTCCCTTCCCGCTGTTCTGCTCTTCGTTCTCCCGCTCGCGCTTCTCGCCCAAAACGTCAAAGCCCCCGCCGCCAAAGCGACGCCCTCGGTCGCGCCCGCCGCTATCGACCTGCCGGTGCGCAAGGTCGTGCTCTATAAGAACGGCGTGGGCTACTTTGAGCACGCCGGCACAGTCAACGGCAACCAGCGCGTGACCGTCGATTTCACCTCCGCGCAGTTGAACGACGTGCTGCAGTCGCTCACCGCGCTCGACAGCAAAGGCGGAACCATCGGCGCCGTCGGCTACAACTCCACCATGCCCATCGAGCAGCAATTGAACACGCTGGCGCTGGGCCTCAAGGATTACCCCGCGACGTTGCAGGTCTATCAGGCGCTGCGCGGCCAGCGCGTGGAAGTGACGGGCGCGGGCGGTGCGCTCACGGGCCGCCTCGTCAACATCGAGTATCGCAAGGAAACCGACAAGAACGGAGCTACCTCCGAAGACCATTACTTCCTCATCGTCGAGACCGATGCGGGCGCGCTACGCACGGCCGAGATCACCGACTCCGTCTCGGTGCGCATGATCGATCCCACGCTCGAAAAGCAGTTCACATCGTATCTCGAAATCATCGCCTCGGCGCACGATCAGCAGTTGCGCCACTTGACGCTCGAAGACCGCGGCCAGGGCGAGCGCCGATTGCAGGTCAGCTACATCAGCGAAGTGCCCGTATGGAAGTCCACCTATCGCATCGTCTTCCCGCGCGACCCCAACGGCAACGCCACCGTGCAGGGATGGGCGGTGGTGGATAACGCCGTGGGCGTGGACTGGGACAACGTAGAGTTGTCGCTTGTAGCCGGCGCGCCGCAGAGTTTCATCCAGCCACTCTCGCAGCCGCTCTACACCCACCGGCCGATGATTCCGATTGCGACCGTGGCGCAGAATTCGCCCATTACGCATGAGGCGACGGAAACAGTCACGGTGCAATCGGAGATGATGAACAATCAGCTCACGGCGCCCGCCCAAATCCCGCGTAACATGGCGCTGGCCATGAAGGCTGCGCCGCCTGCGAGCTTCGGCGTGGCCGGCATGGAAGGCATGGGCGGCGGACTCGGCTCCGGTTCTGGCGAGGGCTACGGCGGCGGCGTCTATCGCGCGTCGGACACGATCCATGAGGGCGACGTCTCCACCAACGCCTTCGACGACTTCTTCGAATACGCGCTCACCCTGCCGGTCACCATCCAAAAAAACCAATCGGCGATGGTGCCCATCCTTCAGCAGGAGCTGCCCGCAACCCACGTCACCCTGTGGAGCGACACGCACCCCACGCCGCTGCGCGCCATCTCGCTCGAAAACACGTCGAAGCTCACGCTTGATTCCGGCAGCTTCTCGATCTTTGAAAGCGGTGAGTTCGCCGGCGAGGGCCTGCTCGATCCCATTCATCCCGGAGAAAAGCGCCTGCTCTCCTACGCCGTCGATCAGGCGGTCAAGGTGCGCCGCGACGACTCTTCCCAGACGCGCACGCTGCATCACGTAGCCATGCACGAGGGCGTGCTGGTGGAGACCACGAGTTCGGTGACCGACACCACCTACACCGTGACCAACGCCGGCGATGAAACGCGAGCAGTCATTATCGAACACACGCGCCAGCCCCGCGCCGACCTCGACTCCGATGTGAAGCCGGAAGAGACCACGGCTACGGCCTATCGTTTCCGGCTGGCCGTCGAGCCGCATCAGACCAAGGAGCTGCACGTGCGCGAGCACGCCGACATCGTGAACAGAGTGCAGCTCGGGACGCAATTCCAAAACGGCGACACTCTGATTGTCGTGGGCAAGTACTCGCCGGCGCTCGCTGAGACGTTGAAGCCGGCCATCGACGCCCAGACGGCGCTCGCCGATCTGAGCGCCAAGATCGACGAGAACAGCGAAAAGCAAAAGACCCTCGCCGACGACGAGAACCGCTATCGCGAGAACCTGAAGGCGTTGAAAGACACTGCCACGGCCAAGCGTTTTGTCGACGAGTTGAATCAGGCCGAGGATGCTATCGAAGCGGCGCGCAAGGAGCAGGCCGATCTCGAAAAGCAGCGCGACGCAGCCCAGGCGCATCTCGACAGCATCATCTCTAAACTTTCCTTCGACAGCGACCTCGACGTGGTGCTGTCAAAGACAGGGACTAGGGACTAGGGAAGCTGCGGCTGGGTGTGAGTGTGAGTGTGAGTGCGCCGGACAGATACAACCACACTCACACTCACACTCGCACTCACACTCACACCCACACCCACACTCACACTCGCACTCACACTCGCACTCGCACTCACACTGACCACTGATCACTGACCACTGACCACCGATCACGTACACTGTTTCCGTGCGCACTGCGGCGCTTCAACCGCGCCGCCGCGCACGGAGGATCGGCGCATGAAGAAGATTGGCATCCTGTTCGGCGTGGAGAACAGTTTTCCCAGCGCCCTGGTCGAGCACATCAACGCCCGCAATCCCGAAGGCATCCGCGCTGAATTCGTCTTGACCGGCGCCGTCTTGCATCACCAGGCCCCGCGCTACGCGGTCATCGTCGATCGCATCTCGCACGACGTGCCGTTTTATCGCGCCTATCTCAAGCAGGCGGCCCTCAACGGCTCGATCGTCATCAACAATCCCTTCTGGGCCGCGGCCGACGACAAATTCTTCAACTATGCGCTCGCCGTGCGCCTGGGCGTGGCCGTGCCGCCCACGGTGCTGCTGCCGCACAAGCAACTGCCCAATGGAACCAGCGACAAATCGATGCGCAACCTGGAATTCCCTCTCGACTGGGAGAGCGTCTTTGCGGCGGTTGGCGAGCACGGATTCCTGAAGCCCATCGACGGCGGCGGCTGGCGCGATGTGCAGGAGGTGCACAGCCGCGACGAGTTCTTCCGCGCCTTCGACCAGACACGCGACCTGTGCATGGTCTTTCAAAAGGCGGTTGATTTCACGGAATACTTCCGCTGCTTCGTGGTGGGGCAGAAGAAGGTGCGCATCATGCCGTACGATCCGCGCCGGCCGCACGCCGAGCGGTATCTCAAGGACACCGCGCGGCCCAGGACCCTCCATGCCCGGCTGCTTTGGAGGCAGATGGAAGAGGACTCCATCAAGCTCTGCCGAGCCCTCGGCTACGACTTGAACTCCGTCGAGTTCGCGGTAAAAGAGGGCGTTCCCTACGCGATCGACTTCATGAATCCCGTGCCCGACGCCGATGTGCACTCGGTCGGCGAGGCGCACTTCGCATGGATTGTCGACCAGGTTGCGGAGTTGGCCATGGCTCGCGCCAAAGCGGCGCCGCACGTTCCCGGTTTACGCTGGTCGGCGTATTTGGGTGCAGCGCCCCGTGCGAATCGCACGCGCAAACGGCCCGCATCGGCGGCGGGCAAAGCGAAAAACTCTGGCGACTGAAGCCACCTGCGGACTGAGAACTACGAACTGTGAGCTGCCCTTAATATCCGTTCGCCACCAGCCAGGCTTCGGTCAAATCGAAGGTAGATTTCTTCTCCGCCTGCATCTGCATGGCGGCCAGCTTCACCAGCACATCGGCCTCGACGTTCACGGGCGCGCCCACGTCAAGCGTGTGCAGGTTGGTGCGCCAGTAAGTCAGCGGCAGAATGGCGATGGCGATCTCTTCGCCGTCAAAGCCGGCAATCGTCAGACTGATTCCTTCGACGGCGACCGAGCCTTTCTGGACCATCCATTGGCGGACGTTTTCGGGAACACGGACTTTGAGCGTCCAGTCGGTGGTCTGGCGGTCGAAACCAGGACTGGAACGCGGGACCAAAGGTTCAAGGGAACGGAGTTCCCCCGTGCCGTCGACGTGGCCCTGCACCACGTGGCCGCCGAGCGGGCTGCCGGCGGCGGTGGGCAGTTCGAGATTCACCTTGGCGCCGGGCGCGAGCGAGCCGAGCGAGGTACGGTCGATGGTTTCCTGAGCGAGATCGGCGTGAAAGTAAGTGGGGTCGGGGTCGAGCGCGGTCAGGCAGACGCCCGAGACGCCGAGCGAATCGCCTTCACGCAGGCGCGAGGCGATGCCAGGCGCTTCCACGGTGATGCGCCGCACTCCGCCGCGATCGGTGAGGCTGACGAGGGTTCCGGTCTGCTCGATGATGCCGGTGAACATGGTTTGATTCTAAGGGGTCAGGGGTCAGGAATCAGGGATCAGGTGTCGAGGGCCAGCGACTGGTGGACTAAGCGGACAGCGGACGGGAACTGAAACCTGACCCCTGAAACCTGATTTCACTCGGCTGGGGCTTGCTCAGGCGTGGGCACCGGGAGCGAGGGCTCGGCGGTGAGCGCGCGATAGGCGACGAAGAGCTTGGCCCGCCAGCGCAGGATCATGCCGAAGGCCAGCAGGTAGAAGATGGCGCCGGTCTGTTCGAGCGAGAGAAAGCTGTCGAAGTAGCCGCGGGCGGCCCAGCGGATGAGGGCGAGCACGATGATGACCGCAAAAAACATGCTGGATCGCTTCATGCGGATTTCGCCGTTGTGCAAGTGCAGGTCGGAGGTGGCGAGCAGCGGATACGCCAAGACGATGGCGCCGATGAGGAAGGCGGCGAAGCCCCAGAGGAAGGGCACGCGGCACGGCGGATAGAAGAACATGCAAAAGCCCGTGGCCATCCCCAGCGGCGGCATCACGATCTTCTTGAGCGTCACGGCGGTGCGGCCCTCGCGCACGCGCCAGGCGAGTACACCGGCGAGTCCGCCGAGGGAAACAACGGCCGTGAGCACGGGAGTGGAGACCATGAGATTTGCCTTTCCCTTCTTGCCGCGGGCCAGTAGCGTCTGCGATGTTGATTCCCGCGGGCCGCGATTCCCGCCGGGTCAAAGCTGGATGTCCCTATTGTAATTGGATGCCGGAACTCCTGAAAGCGCTTCATGAATTCCGGGCGGCCCGCGGCTCTCCGACTGGATTTAAAATGATTGCAGCGAGTCAGGCCCTGCACGGCACGGCAACTCCTTAACCTTGCTTCGCTTTACGGAGACAACAATGGCACTGATCAAGACTTCGAATCCGGCGCTCGGCCAGAACACCTTCAGCGATTTCGCGCGCAGCGCGTCCGGCGGGAACCTGGTGGACGCCTCAGCGTGCATGACGCTGAGCGGCACCGTAAACAAGACCGGCATTTTGCTGCTGTGCGCGGTGGCCACGGCGGCGTGGACCTGGAACCAGTTCATGCAGACGCACGACCTGAGCTTCGCCGGACCGGCGATGCTCGTGGGCGCGCTCGGCGGATTGGTCTTTGCCATGGTGACCATCTTCAAGAAGGAGTGGTCGCCGGTCACCGCGCCGATCTACGCGCTGCTCGAGGGGTTCGTGCTCGGCGGCCTGTCGGCCCTCCTCGAATTGCGCTATCCCGGCATCGCCATGCAGGCCGTAGCGCTCACCTTCGGCACTTTGTTCGTGATGCTGCTGGCCTACAAGTCCGGGCTGATCAAGGTGACGCAGAAGTTTCGCATGGGCGTGGTGGCGGCGACGGGCGGGATTTTTGTTCTCTACATGCTCGAGATGCTGCTGGGATTCTTCGGTATTCAATTCACCACCATCAATGGCGCGGGGCCAATTGGCATCGGTTTTAGCTTGTTCGTTGTCGCCATCGCGGCTTTGAACCTGGTGCTGGACTTCGATTTTGTCGAGCGGGGCGTGGCCTGCGGCGCTCCCAAGTACATGGAGTGGTACGCGGCCTTCGGCATCATCGTCACGCTGGTGTGGCTGTACCTGGAAATCCTGCGTCTGCTCTCGAAGTTGCGCAGCAGAAACTGAAAAACAGCTTTCTGCCGTCAACTATCGGCTTTCAGCCGTCAGCGATCAGCTTTCAGCTTTTTCTTGCAGTGATCGAGGGAACTTGCAAACGCTGGCGTGGTGTCCGCGAACTCGTGAACCTGTGCGCCAGCGCATAAAGCCACCCAAGCGATATGCCGCGCGAACTCGCCAACCTGTGCGCCAGCGCGTGAAGCCACCCAAGCGATATGCCGGGCGAACTCGCCAACCCGCGACGTCGCGAAGCGACGCCAACCTGCGAAAACGCCAACAGCCTTTTTCATCCACCGCGGGTCGATAGCATTTTCGGAAATGGTGTAGGCCGGAGCCGCAGCTGCTGAGTGGATTTTTCCTCAAGAAAAATCCACAACCACGGCTCTCAAGAGTTCACAGTATTTCCGAAAATGCCGTAGAGCGCTGGTACGGGGCTGACCCAGGGCAAACGCACCATAGCGGC
>PLSB01000119.1 GCA_003165005.1 Acidobacteriaceae bacterium
CGTCGAAGTTCAGCGGCACGCGCTGGTCCGACATGATCTCCTTGACCAGCCCTGAGACCGCCTGGCGCGCCTGGCTCGAGTTGACACGCGACAACTTCTCCAGATCCAGTCTCGAGATCAGCGTGCGGTGAATTTCCGCTTTGTAGGTTTCTAAATTTAGCAGTTCCACTTGGTTCCTTCCATGCAGCCTGGAGATGTCCTACCCGATTCCCTCACGAGAACAACCGGAAGCCTTTCTTTTTTGCCGGAGCATCATCCGCTTCCTGCCCCGTAATGGACGTCGCCATCTTCCTGATTTGCCGCGCCATCGCGGAGTCTTCCAGCACCAGCGGCGTGGCGTGAATCTGCATCTTCTGCACCGACGCGTAGTCGTTGGGAATCTTCCATTGCGCCGGCTTGGTCAGCGCCTTATTGATCTCACTCTCCGACACGCCCAGCGACCGCGGCTCATAGCGGTTGATCACGATTTCCAGCCTCGGCAATGGCCCGGCGAAAAACTGGGAAATCAAGCGGTTCGAATTGCGCAGCTCCGGAATGCTGGCCTGCGTCACCAGGTATACCGTGGTCGCTTCCCGATAGATCACCGTGTCCAGCAGTTCCAGCTTCGAACCCAAATCCAGCACCACGTTGTCGAACTCCTGCCGCGCCGCCCGGATGAGCCGCTCGATCGCGGAGTTCTCGATCTTGAACTGCACGAACCTGCCCGGCGCCGCCAGCAGCCAAAGACCGGAACTGTGCTGGACCAGCAGTTGCAAAAGAAATCGCCCGTCCATGCGGTCGGCGGCTTCCAGGGCATCGACGGTGGAAAACTGCGACACCAGGCCCAGGTTCAGGGCCGCGCCGCCCATCGGCAAATCGAGATCGATCAGCAGGGTCTTCTGGCCCTTTTGCTGGGCCAGCGCCACGGCCAGATTGCAGGCCAGCATGGTCGCGCCCGCGCCGCCCTTGGCGGCCATGATCGCCAGCAGCTTTCCCAACGGTTTGGACGTGACCGGCACTGTCGGCCGCCGCACCGCGGCCCGCACCAGCGCCTCCGCCACCACATCCGGGGAAAACGGATAGGTCAGGAACTCGCGCGCTCCGGCCTGCATGCAGCGCACCAGAAGATCGGGATCGGTGCTGTTGGAATACACCATCACCGTGGCCCGGCCGTTGGCCCCGATACTCTCCACCAGTTCCAGCGCAAAAGCCGGATCGCTGTCCAGGTCCACGAGGACGGCGTCGTAGTTCTCCTCCAGCATTTTCGGCACATCGTCCAGTGCCGGCGGATAACTGGCAAACTCGCTGATATCGGTTGGGCCACAGCTTTTCAGGACCATCACCGCCGCCGATCGCCGCTGCTCGTTCGGACCGACCAACGCGATCGAGAGTGGCCCGCCGCCGGTCGACTTTATTGTGCGTGAATTGACCAGCTGGGAGGAGAAATCCGTACCCACTTTACTTGTGCTCCTTGAGGTCCTGTCGTCCGGGTGCGCAGAGGCCGCGCTCGCCTGGAATTCATATCGAGTTTGCTGCAAACTGGACATCTTCTATCTATGTCCTTCAATGTCCCAGAAACGACATCAGCGTTCCGATCGCGATGGCCGGCGCGTATGGCATCTTGCGCCGCAACGGATTCGCGAGCGTGGCTTCTGCGCGCTCTTCCTTGGCGCCAAATACCAAATCGCCGGTGTGCTGGAAGAGTTCACCCAAAAACCCTCCCCACACCGCCCAGCCCAGAGCCATCACGCCTCCAGCCAAGGCCGTCAGCAGCAAAGCAAACAGCAACTGAGAAGGGCCGATCCAGGCCCCGATCGCCGCGCACAGTTTCACGTCGCCGGCGCCCATCCCGCCCACCAGGAAAAAAATCCCGTACAGCAACAGTCCCAGCCCCGCGCCACCTAAGCTCTGCACCAAGCCATGATGCCAGCCCAAGAACCAGCAGGAAGCCAGAACACCGGTACCGAAGAAGGGAAAGACCAACCAGTTCGGGATACGCCGGCTCCGAAGGTCCGTAAATGTGGCTACGCCCAAAACCACTACCGTGGGCCACCAAGCGAACCAATGCATCATCCTGGCGATTTCCCTCTCAGAGTACCAGTATTCACACAATTATTGCAATTTACCAACCAAACTCGCGCGCCCCGAACAGCCCCTGTCTCCAATCACATAGCCTTAATCTCCGCAAAGAGTGTACTCGGCTGTATACGCGCTCCATCCCCGCGTGGAGTGAAACGTTTACACTCTACTACAACCGCGCACGCACCTTGAGCGCCTGAACGCGCATTCTAAACCATTGAAAACAAGAAGAGAATCGTTCCGGCTCCGGAGTCGATTCTCCCCTCTCCCCTGAAATTCCGCGCTCCTCGCGGAAAAATTGCCCTGATATCATCTTGCAAAACACCTGCCAATTTCAAGTCTCAGCATCAACTCTCCGCACTCCAGAGCTACGGTTGTCCACACTTTGGTAACCTCTTCGCGTTCCAAAAACCGCTGCAACTCGCCCTTCCGAGTCCCTTCACCGGCCCCGGAGAGATCGTTGTTCAGACTGCCTGTACTCTCCCCGATTTCCGTCTTTCTTCGGGTTTATCGCGGGACTCTTCGGGTTTCGCCGGATCTCGTCCCCTCGGCCCCTCATCCCTTTTTCCCCGTTTCCCGCTCGTCAATTCTTCGGTCAATCGAAACGGATCTCACTCCCATGACCAAGGTCCCACTACTCTAGCACGAAAGAGGAATAGGCGTCCTCGTGCCGTTTATCCATCATGGACCTACATTGCCAATCGCCAACAGAGCATCGTGAATTCAGCGAGTTGGATGGCCCGACAGTCATGACCAGAGTGGGAATTTATTCCGAGGACCGCACGCTGCAGCCGCTCCTTTCCTCTGCTCTTGGGAAAGACTTCGAGGTTCTGCTCGAGTCCGACGGAAAGGGGATGGACGCCCTGATTGCCGCGGGAAGCTGCGATGTCCTGCTCCTCGATCTGTACCGCCATGAAGACTCTTTGCAGACGCGCATCGCGAGCGCGCGCCGCTTCATCGCTTCCAACGTCCCGGCCATCCTCATGGCCGAGGACAGTCTGCGTTCCACGGCGTTCGAGCTGGTGCGTTCCGGCGCCTTTGGCTACACGCGCAGGCCGCCTTCGATTCGCGACCTGAAGACCATGCTCAGCCGCGCCTGCGAGGCCTCGGCGCTCAAACAGCAGTTGTACAATCCGCAACCGCGCATCGAGGATCCGGAAAAGTGCGATCGCATCATCGGATCCAGCTCCGCCATGCAGCGCGTCTATCAATTGGTCCGCAGCGTAACCAATCTCAATGCCACGGTTCTGGTTACCGGCGAAAGCGGCACCGGCAAGGAACTGATCGCCCGCGCCATTCACAACCTCGGCGCCCGCGCCGACAAGCCCTTTGTCGCTGTCTCCTGCGGCGCCATCCCTGAAACCCTCATCGAAGCCGAGCTCTTCGGTCACGAGAAAGGCGCGTTCACCGGCACGGTTGGCGCCCGCGAAGGCTACTTCGAGCAGGCCCAGGACGGCACGCTCTTCCTCGACGAGATCGGCGACCTGAGCCTGTTCACGCAGGTCAAGCTGCTGCGCGTGCTGCAGCAGATGGAGTTCAGCCGCCTGGGCTCGAGCAAGCTCATTCCCCTGCGCGCGCGCCTCATCTTCGCCACCCATCAGGACCTGGTCAAGCTGGTGGCCGAGGGCAAGTTCCGCCAGGATCTCTACTACCGCATCAATGTGATGCGTATCGATTCGCCGCCGCTGCAGGATCGCCCCGAAGACATCCCGCTCATTGCGCGCCACCTCCTGCACCAATACGCGGAGGTCTTCCAGAAGCCCATGGATGCGATCGAGCCCGAGGCTCTCGAAATCCTGCAAAGCTACGCTTGGCCGGGCAACGTGCGCGAGCTGGAAAACGTCCTGCAGCGCGCCATCATCCTGGCTCCGGGCCGCGTCGTCCGCGGCGAGGATCTGTGCCTCAGCATCGATGAGCAGGACGAAGACGCCGGCGCATTCGACGCCGTGGTGAATATCGCCGATTACCAGCCGGCGGGCTCCTTCGAGCGCCAGCTCCGCGATTACAAGATCAAGCTGGCCGTAGCCGCGGTGCGCGAAGCCAACGGAAACAAGACCGTGGCGGCCCGCAGCCTTTCCATCTCGCGCGCTTATCTGCACCGCCTGCTGCGCCTGGCCGAAGCGGACTCCGAAGCGGCCTTCGCCGAGCAGCCCCAGCGCAACTCCGTCATAGCCTGACGGCACAAGCGGGGTTGGCGGAGTTAGCGGGGTTGGCGGAGTTAGCGGAGTTAGCGGGGTTAGCGGGGCTTGCGGAGTTAGCGGAGTTGGGCGCGCGGCATTACCAAGCTATCTGGAACCCATCTCATGGACCCGCTTTGAAAGGGCACGGCTTCAGCCGTGCCGCAAGAAGCCGCAAAATCCGGAGGGCTTTAGCCCCGGAGGGACGCATTTCACTGCCTCGGCAAGATTGATGAGATGACTTCCGGACTTTGTCATTCTGAGAGCCTGTGACTTTTTCGATTCCCTCTGAAGTAGGGTAGAA
>PLSB01000054.1 GCA_003165005.1 Acidobacteriaceae bacterium
TCAACCTGGTCGTCTCAACCGGCCCCGCGCTGGCGCCCGGTTACACGCTGAGCGCGAACCCGTCGTCGCTCACCATCCCCAGCGGCTCCACGGGATCTACAGTGATCACACTGACGCCGACAGGCGGATTCACAGGCACTGTCAACTTCGCCTGCGGAACGCTGCCTTCCCTGGTTACCTGCAGCTTCGCGCCCACCAGCTTGACCGTCCCTTCCAGCTCGCCGCTGACCACCACACTCACCATCGGAACCACCGGAGCCACCACCGCTTCCCTCGGCGATGGCCCAGCAGGAGGCGTGCTTCCCGTGATATTTGCAGCCCTGATTCTGCTGCCTCTGGGATTCACGCGCCGCATCCTTCGCACCAGGAAGGCCGGAAGCCGGTGGCTTGCGTGCTTGCTTCTGCTTGCAGGAGCAACCTTTGCCGCGGCAGGCATGCTCGGGATAGCCGGGTGCGGCGGATCAGGCAAAAAATCCACACCGGCAGGAACCTACAGCATACCCATCACTGTAACCAGTGGCGGCACAACAGTCCCATTGAACCTTTCGATCACGATTCAGTAGCAAGCCGATACAACGAGAGGCATTCAAGAAGAGGTACGGACCACGGCGTTTTCGGAAATACTGTGAACCTTTGAGAGCCGTGCATGTGGATTTTTCTTGATGAAAAATCCACTCAGCGGTTGCGGCTTCGGTCTACACCATTTCCGAAAACGCTATCGCGAACTGGTTCGTGCCTCTTCTCCGTTGCGGATACAGGGAACGCGCCATCGCACCTGCCAGGGGCGCGGCGGGAAGGATCCTGTCTTCTGTCCGCCAGACTGCAAGGCAAGGCGCCTGATGCGCACGCATTCATTCCTATCAGCGTCTGCTGGGTCGTCAGCATCAACTGGACCGGTTCCTGGACCTTCCAGCAGGAGCTTCCCTATCGGCTCTTAGACCGGAACCAGAGATGCTGTACCCAGCGATGGTGGCCTCCCACCCTTGCGACAGAAAAAAGTCGCAAGGATGGGGCACGGAGCTCTGGGGTACAGCAATCATGGTTCCGCTCTTAATCGGATCTTGTTGCCACAACCTGAATCGCTGAACGACCTTCAGAAGGATAGGACCATACCGGCGAAAAGGGTGCGGCCACGGATGAAGAAGATGGTGTCTCCGGGAATGTCATTCCAATCCGGGAGCCAGACGGACTTGTTCAGGAGGTCGTTTCCTTGCGCCGTAAGAGCGAGGCCGAAGCCTTTGCTGTGCGAGTACTTTGACAGATCGTAACCAAAATGGGCGTTCAGCAGATCATAGGCCGTGGGTTTTGGGTTGGTGGCCTGGGAGTAGCCGGAGAACGGTCCTTGATGAACATCAAAGAAGCTGGCTGTGATTCCATTTACCTTGGATTGATAGCTGACGCCTGCCTTGGCGGCCAGATTCGGAACCGGGGTGATGTTTTGGTTGCCGCTTCCATCGTGATTGCCTTGATAGGAGCCAGCGCCGTCAAGGAAGATATCCCTGTGCAGATAATATTTGACTTCCAGCTCTCCTCCTTGAAAGGTTGCCTTTCCCAGGTTGGAATATAACTCCCCGCCAGTAGAATTAATGAGTTTCAAGACAATGTCATTGGTTTGCCTGCTATAGAAGTAATTGATCTCTGCTTCGACGCGATTACTTCCATAGAGCAGATCGAAGTCCGAAGTAGCGACGTGCTCCGGCTTGAGATTGGGATCTCCGAACAAGCCGGGGCCACCCGGCCCATAGGGCGCATAGTTCATGTGGTTTTCATTGATGCTGGGAGCGCGGAAGGCCTCGCTATAAAGCGCCTTCACGGTGTAGTGAGGGGCAGGCTTCCAGATGACGCCGGCGCGGGGGACGACATTGAAGCTGAGGTTGCCGATTTTGTTTCCCTGGATGCCTCCGATGACCTTCAGATTATTCAAAAGCTTGTGGTCCACTTGACCGTAGAAAACCGTTCCGGAGCGGCTTCCATTAGAGATCACCGAGGTCGTTCCGTTCAAATAAAGGTTTTCGGCGCCGCGGATGAAGTCGTAGAGTGCGCCAAAGGTCAATTCGTCCCTCTCGCCCAGCTTCATATGATTTGCCCACTCGAAGACGACATCATAGGAATCCCGGGATATATTGGGGATGTAATCCCGCGCATCGAGGGTGGTGCGGGTGAAGGTGAGGTTGAGGTTCGTCGTCCAGTTTTTGGTTGGATTGGCGCGATAACCCAGGTCGCCGAAGCCGCGCCGCCACATTCCCTGTCCAACCGCAACCTCATCGTACGCGGTCTTCCAGTCGGTATAGGAAGAGATCAAGCTCAGGCCCTTGTAATCCGCTTCCAGATAGGCTCCCTTGCCACGGTCGGGAATGGTGGCATTCTGAATGCCGAGGAGTGTGTTGACGGGGGTGTTCCAATCGGGATTCTGGTGAGAGCGCTCGGCGGCGACCAGGGAGAATGCGCCGCGCTGGAAGGACGCTTCCCCGGTAGCCTGAAAGGCGTTGCCTGGACCGCCCTGCGTATCGAGGGTGATCTTGTTGCCGTCGGCCTTGCGGGTGATCAGGTTCACGACAGCCGCGTAAGCGTTCGATCCGTAGAGGACGGAGCCTGGACCCAGAATGATTTCGACGTGGTCCAGGATGCCGACGGGAAAGGATTCCAGCAGATCGCTGGCGATGCCGCCTTCCATCACCTCGCGGGTGGGGCGCCCATTGATCAGATAGAGGATGTGGCCGCTGTTGATGGCCGTCTGATCTCCGCGGGAAGCTACCATGCTGCGGTCGGTGAAGGAGGCCGTGGTCAAGGCCAATCCCGGCACATGGTTGAGGATTTCGGCCAGAGTCAGGGCGTGGAATCTTAGCAATTCGTCCCGGGTGATTACGTGCATGACGCCGGGAGCGTCGGAAATATCCTCGGAAAACTTGGAAGCCGTGGTGACTTTCACGTTGAGAAGCGCTTCCAGGTCCATGGAAGAAATATCTTTCGTCGCAGTAGTAGTCTTTCCGGAGTCCGCCGGAAGACCGAAGACAGGGCTTGGCGGCTGGATGATGCTCGCCGCGCAAACGGCAATGGGAAGAGCCCACCGCGCACCAAATCCCCAGACAAATACGTCTCGCATGAATAGCCTCACACGGCTTGCATCGGCGTGACGGATAGAAACTTTATGGAGCCCTTCGAAATCTGCCCATGGAGGAGCGCGGGAAAAATGGGAAGCTGCCAGCACAGGAAAGGTCCTCCGCTTGTCTCGAATCGGAACAGGTAAAGCGATGCAGCACCGGCGTCTTGCCTCTCCGGTAATCACGCTGCAACGTGTGCCGATAAGAGACTCATGATCAGCGAATTGCTGAGAGGATGGGCGTTTGCCCGGATACGGCCACGCCATGCAGGGCCCCGGCCACACGTAACATTCCGGCCGCGATTCCGCCGTGAAGCCGGGACAAATGCGGCCAGCCGCTCGAGTCCCGGTTGTCTGGTCCTTCTCAGGAGGGGTGCTCCCTGTATCGTCCCGCCAACAACCCGGTAAAGCAAGTGCCATTCAAGCGGAGTCGCGTACCCGCTCGAATCGCCGTGCTTTTTTCCCTGCTCATGTTGGCTTCAGGATCGCGGCAACGCACCCTCGCACAGGCCACCGCTGAGGAGTACCAGGTCAAAGCCGCTTTTCTATTTCACTTTGCGCAGCTTGTCGGCTGGCCCCCGAGCACCCTCAACGCCGCAGACACTTCCCTCAACTTCTGCGTGTTCGAAGACGAACCGCACCGCCAGGACCTGCAAACCGCCATTGAAGGCAAGGCCATTGGCGACAGGGTCCTCCACGTTCGTCTGCTCAGCCGCGCGCAGGACATTCAGAAATGCAATGTCTTGTTCCTCAGCCGCGACGAGGCGTGGCGTCAAACCGCAACTTTGAAAACCCTGCGCGGTCTTCCGGTTCTCACCGTGGGCGAAAGCTCGAACTACCTCGCCGAAGGTGGAATGATCAGCTTCCACCTCGATGCGGATAAGGTTCGCTTCGACATCAACCTCGATGCGGCGAATTCATCCCATCTCACCATCAGTTCCAGGCTTCTTCTTCTCGCCTCAGTGGTGCTGCGCGACGGCAAGTCGGAAAGGGAAAAGTGAAGCCTTGAGCATACGCGACCTTTCCACCCGAACCAACCTGACCCTGTTAATCCTCACGGCCAGCGTGCTTGCCGTTCTGCTGGCCTCGCTGGGATTTGCCATTTACGATCGCAACAGCTATCGCGCCAGCGCCGTTCGCGAACTCACGGCCCTCGCCGATACGCTGGGCGCGAATACCGCGGCTTCGCTGGCGTTCAACGATCCGGGATCCGCCAAAGTGATGCTCGGCGCCCTGGCCACGGAACCTCATCTCCTCGCCGCACGTCTCTACGACGACCGGGGGCGCGTCTTTGCGGAATATCGCAATCCCGGCGCGCCACGCGATCTCATCCTTCCCGCGCGGCGCGGCGACGGATCGTATTTCGATCGCGAATCCCTCACCCTTTTTCGCGGTGTCCTGCTCAACGGAGAACGCACCGGCTCCATTGCGCTGGTCTTCGATCTGCACGAATTCCGCTCCCGGCTTTTGCAGTACTTGAAGATCTCCGCATTCGTGATCCTGGTCTCCGTGCTGGCGACATTCCTCGTGGCTTCGCGCCTGGCGCGCTCCATAGCGGATCCCCTGGTACAACTGGCAGTTGTCGCGCGGCGCATTTCGGCCGACAAGGACTACTCCATTCGCGCCCGGATCGGCTGCGGCGGAGAAACCGGCCTTCTCGTGGATTCCTTCAACGAGATGCTCTCGCGAATCGAATCGCGCGAACAGGCGCTCAAAGCCGCGCTCAAGTCTCTGCAAGAGAGTGAAGAGCGCTATGCTCTTGCCGCCCGCGGCGCCAACGACGGGCTCTGGGACTGGAATCTCGTTTCCGGAAAAATCTACTACTCTCCGCGATGGAACCATATGCTTGGCTACGCGGAAGACGAACACTGGTCCGGGCCTGAAGAGTGGTTCAGCCACATGCACGGCGAAGACCGCGAACGGGTTCGTGCCGAAATTGCCGCGCATTGCAATGGCAAGACCGCCGAATTCGTGAGCGAGTACCGCATGAAACACAAATCCGGAGGCTATATCTGGACGCTGAGCCGCGGTATCGCGATCCGCGACGCTTCCGGAATGGCGGTACGTATCGCGGGTTCGCAGACAGATATTACGGAAGGCAAGACTGCCGACCCGCTGACGCGCATTCCCAACCGCCTCTACTTCATCGACCGTCTCGAGTCCGCAATCGAGACCGCCCTTCAGCAAAACGCTGCTTTCGCCGTCTTGTTCATTGACCTTGACCAATTCAAGCTGGTCAACGACAGCCTGGGACACGCAGCCGGCGATGAGCTGCTCATCGACGTGGCCCGGCGCCTGCGCGCCACAATCCGGGAAAGCATCCGCCCCGCCGGCCCCGTGCAATCGGTCGTGGCCAGGATCGGCGGCGATGAGTTTGCCGTCCTTCTCGGGAATATCCAACAAGATAGCGATGCCGCCACCGTCGCGGCGCGCATCCTGGAGCGCCTCGGCGAACCGTTTTGCCTCGATGGCCGCAATGTTTCCGCCTTCGCCAGCATCGGAATCGCCCTCAACTCCACCGGCAACACTCCCGAAGTCCTCCTCAGCAATGCCGACACCGCCATGTATCACGCCAAGTCCAACGGCAAGGCGCGCTATGAGTTCTTCAACGACGGATTACGCGAGCAAGCCATCTCCCGTTTCGAGACCGAAAGCGGCTTGCGCAAAGCCATCGACGAGCAGCAACTTGTGGTTTATTACCAGCCCATTGTCGCGGCCTCCGATCTCAGCATTCGCGGATTCGAGGCGCTGGTCCGCTGGCCTCATCCCCAACGCGGAATGGTCCAGCCCAGCGAATTCATTCCCATCGCCGAACAAAGCGACCTTATCATCCACCTGGGCCACTGGGTTCTTCGCGAGGCTTGCCGGCAGATGGCCGAATGGCAGAGGCGCTTCGCTCCCGATCCCCCGCTGTCCATCAGCGTCAACGTTTCGGCCAGGCAATTGAACGATCTCCGCCTGGTGCAGGAGGTCAAGTTGGCGCTGGCTGAAAGCGGATTGAACAGTGCGTCTCTGGCACTGGAGATGACGGAAAGCTCCATTATGGGAGATACCGAGCAAACGCTGGATACACTTATCCGCCTCAAGAAGATGAAGATTCAGCTTGAGATCGACGACTTTGGAACCGGATACTCCTCACTGAGTTGTCTCGAGCGCCTTCCTTTCGACATCCTCAAGATCGACC
Source organism: Acidobacteriaceae bacterium (assembly GCA_003165005.1). Lineage (GTDB taxonomy): Bacteria > Acidobacteriota > Terriglobia > Terriglobales > Acidobacteriaceae > Telmatobacter. The sequence continues at coordinate 6,285 of PLSB01000054.1, forward strand.
GCTCTTTTGTGCGCAGGCTGAGTACGCCAGGCGGCAGTCCGGACATCGTCATCGCCATCCTGAGGCTGGCCAACTCTTTCGGATTGAAGGTCATCGCCGAAGGCGTCGAGACAGAGGAACAACTGAGCTGCTTACGTGAGTTAGGCTGTCATTACCTCCAGGGTTATCTGTTCTCGCGCCCTGTCGATGCCATGGAGGCGGAGCAACTGTACCTGGCATCTTGCGTGTCTGGTCACGCTTCCTTATTGTCCAGTCCGGTCAAATGCTGACATCGGATCGAAGCGCTCGTCAGGCCAAATTGCGCCCATCTTTCGCGTTACGGACGAGTTGTCGAACTCTTGAGAGCCGTGCATGTGGATTCATCTTGAGGAACGATCCACTCCGCAGTTGCGGCTTCGGTCTACACCATTTCCGAAAACGCTATAGAGACAGTCTTGCCCGGTGAAGCTCTCAGCCCACTCTCAAATACTTCCAGCGGCACCGCAGGGCCGAACAGGTAGCCCTGAAACGAGTGACATCCGAGCCTGGTCAGGACCGCCCTCTGCTCTTCGGTCTCCACCCCCTCGGCCGTCACCGACAAGCCCATGGCCTTGCTCAAGGAAATGATGGTTTGCACAATGGCGCCGCTGCTCGCGTCCGCCAGCATATCCCGGACGAAGACATGGTCGATCTTCAACTGGTCCAGGGGAACGCTCTTCAGGTAGGCAAGCGAGGAATAACCGGTGCCGAAGTCGTCCAGGGCAAGGCTCAGGCCTGCGGATCGGAGTTGGAAGATCTTCTGGTTCACATCCTCGATATTTTTCAGCAGCATGCTCTCGGTGAGTTCGAGCCGGAGACGCCGAGGGTCAGCCCCGGTGAGGTCCAGGACGTTCATCACCTTTTCCGCAAAGTCCGGCTGACGGAACTCCCTGGCGCTGATATTGACGGCAACGACAATGTGAGCCATCTCCGCGCGATTCTGCCAGGCCGCAATCTGTTTGCATGCGGTTTCCAGCACCCAGGTTCCCAACGCGATGATTTGTCCTGTCTCCTCCGCGAGGGGAATGAACTCGTCCGGCCACACCAGGCCGCGCTCCGGATGGTTCCAACGCACCAGGGCTTCGACGCCGATCAGCCGGCCGCGATCCACCTGGGGCTGATAATAGAGCTGAAGCTGGCTCTGCTCGACGGCCTGGCTGAGATCGTACTCCATCCTGGCGCGGGTATTGACGGCCGCCTGCAAGGCCGGGGCAAAGAAGCGAATCGTTTTGCGGCCGGCCGCCTTGGCCTGATACATGGCGATATCGGCATGCTGCAGAATATCGTCGACGCTGTCCAGTTGATCGCCGAACAGCGTGATCCCCATGCTGCAGGTGTTCGTGCATTGGTGGCCGGCCAGCAGGCAAGGCTGTTGCACCACGGCCAGAATGTCTTCGGCGATGGCCCCAGCCTCGCCGGCGGCCGCTTCGGCCGTCCCGCTCAGGTTTTCCAGGATCACGACAAACTCGTCTCCGCCCAGCCGTGCCACCGTGTCGGCCTCGCGCGTGGCGCCCCTCAGCCGCCGGGCGACCTCCTGCAGCAGCATGTCGCCAGTGGTATGGCCGAGAGTGTCGTTGAGCATCTTGAAGTCGTCCAGATCGATGAACAGCATGGCTCCGTAACGGCCGCTACGCAAGCTGGCGGCGAGAGCCTGGCGCATCCGATCCATCAGCAGACGGCGATTGGGCAACTGCGTCAGAGGGTCAAAGAAGGCCAGGCTCTTGATCTCTTCCACCGCGGCCTTGGCATCGGTAATATCCCGCACCACAGAGAGGATGCAGGGAACGGCGTCGATCTCAATGGGCGTAGCCGAGAGCTGTCCCCACAGAACCGCTCCGTTCTTTTTCATGAACCGAATCTCAAGACCCCGGCATTCTCCGTCTCGGGCTAGAATCCGCTCCAGCTCCATCTGCTCCGCAGGGTCAGCCCAGATATTGAGCGCCAGCGCCGATCGCCCCATGACCTCCTCGCGTTCGTACTCAAGCATATCCAGCAACGCTTGATTCACCTCGATATACTTCCCATCGCTCTGCCGCGTAATGGCGATCGCGTCCAGGCTGGTCTGGAAGGCGATGCGATAGCGCGTCTCGCTGGCCAGTTGCGCGCGCAGGGCCGCGGCCAGCCGCTGCTCCGCCACCTTGACGTCGGTGACATCGCGGGTGAATGACAGAATGCAGGGTACGCCGTCAATCTCAACCACCGACGACGAGATACTCCCAATGAACGCCTCTTCGTTTTTTCTCTTCAGCCAAAACTCGAGATTCTGACAGAACCCGTCGCACTCCAGCACGTCAAGCAGACACTTCCGGTCAACAGACCTCGTCCAGATGCCAAGCTCTGCGGTCGTATGCCCCACGGCTTCCTTGTGGGTGTAGCCGGACATCTCCACGAAACTCTCGTTGCAATCGATCAGAACCCCGTCGCTCAGGCGGTTGATACTAATCGAGTCCGGACCGGTCTGGAAGACGGCTCGGTAGCGCGCTTCGCTGTCGCGCAGCGCATCCGCGGCCCGCTTGCGCTCCGTGACGTTGTCGGTGAAGATGACGACTCCGCCAACAGTTCCATCCGCATGATGCCAAGGCCGCAACTCCCACTGAACCCACATTGCCGAGCCATCGGCCCTTTCGAACAGATCGGCTTCCTCTTTCAAGACCTCTCCTGCCAGTGCGCGGCGATGGGCTTCCCGCCATTTTTCAGGGACGTCCGGAAACACATCGTAGTACGACAGGCCGCGCAGATCGCGATCGCCGAGGTTAAAATCGGCCCTCCAGCGGCGGCTGGCGTACAGGTAGTTCATTTTGTAGTCAAACATGGCCAACGCGGCCGGAGAGTGCTCGAAGAACAGCCGGAGCTGCTCCTGGCTCTCGCGTAAACTGTCATGGGCCAGCTTCTGTTCTGTGATGTCCTTCCCGAATACCGATACCCCCGCCGCCTTGCCATCCACAAGAATCGGATTGAAGGAGAGCTCAAAGGTCCGTCCGTCGACGAACCAATACTCGGTGCGGAATGGGCCTTCCGACAGCGCCCGGTCATAGAACGCGGGCCAGCACGCCACCCTGTCGGGCGGAAGGAAGTCCGCCGGGCCTTTGCCCACAGCAACCTGATTCCCGTAGTTGATCTCGATGTTTTGTTGCAGTGCGCGGTTGAAAGTAATCAGGCGGTAGTCAAGATCCACTGACCAGATCAGATCTTCGGTACTCTCAATCAAGGCCTGGTGGTTTGCTTCTGATTGGTTGCGCATTGTGGTCCCTTTGGGGGGTCGGAAACTTCCTGCCCCAAACCATGGGATGCATCGCTTGAAGCAACCTAGGCAGGCCAACCTTATGGTGGCCTGTTAGAGATACTTCAAGTTGCAACCCCAAGCGCAGACCGCAATACTGCAATCATCGGCAAAGAACAAAATGATCCATGCCCCATGGTCTTTGCCACATAAGCACCCAGAGAAGCTGCAGAGTTGAACCAGCGTCTCAAGGACGGCGATGCCCCAACGAGCACCAGACCCGAAGAGTTCCTGCGCGCAGGACACTTCTTTAGGGTTAAACTCCCAATATCATACTGTAAGTTGGAAAATTCCGCGCAAGGAAAATACCAGATTTTTTTCCTTGATGGTTTGCAAGCATTCGGCGCAAAGCGGTGCATCCGATTCTTGGGCGCCAAGCGACCTCGGATTTGATGAGGCCGGAGCGGCTTGGCTTGCGAACCTCATCGCGGGGCATGGTTGCAATTACAGGTAGGCCAAGCCTTTTCAATTCTGGCGGGTATGAGCAAGTCCGGCTCTTGCGCGCTCACCCGATATCTCGCGCTCGAAGGCGGGCGAAGACCGCCGGCAGCGCGGCCATCGCATTTCCGGCCGGTATGGCGATGTCCAGCGCCCCTCCTCCCCCGAAATCCCCAGCGTCAGCCTTCGACTGGCTCCCTTTTGCTCCGCCCCAGTGGTCTCCTTTGACGCCGCCCTTGACGGAACCCCGGATTTTGCCTCCAAGGCGCTCGATCCTCTATTCGGCGATTTGCCGCCCGAGCCGGAATGACACGGGAAGGCCTGCGTCGCAGACGAGACGGAGAAACCCAGGTAGATTGCGGCGTTTCGCGGTTGGGCTGGGGCGCCGCAAGGCTCGGCGAAAGCGGATGCCTGTTAGAATTGCGGATGATTATGCTGCGTGGGTGTTCACTTCTGAATGGCGAGGCGCGAGAGGGAACCGGAGAGGAGTTTTCGGGCTTCGATCCCGCGACTCGAACTCGCCTCGTTCCGGCCTTCCATTCCGCTTCTCTGGAGGACGTTGACCTGGCGGCAACATTGGCCGGGGAAGCCTTCGCGATATACGGCAAGCATTCCGGCAAGGAAAAGGGCCGGTTTCTTCGCCACATCGCACGGGGAATCGAAGGCATTGCGGTGGAGCTGGTGGAACGCGCGCATCGCGAGACGGCCTTGCCGGAAAAGCGTCTTCAGGGAGAGTTGGCGCGAACCGCAAACCAGCTCCGGCTCTTTGCGCAGCTTGCCGAAGAAGGCTCGTGGGTCAATGCCCGCATCGACCCAGCGCAGCCCGATCGCGCGCCCTTGCCACGGGCCGATCTGCGCTCGCTGCTGCGTCCGCTTGGCCCGGTCGTTGTCTTTGGAGCGAGCAACTTTCCTCTCGCCTTTTCGGTCGCCGGCGGAGATACGGCTTCCGCGCTCGCCGCGGGCAATCCGGTCATCGTCAAGGCTCATTCGGCGCATCCCGGCACCAGTGAATTGGTTGCACAGGTCATTTGCCACAGCGCAAAAGAGTGCGGCCTGCCTGCGGGAGTCTTCGCGCTGCTCTTCGGCTCCGGCGCGCAGATTGGCGCGGCGCTGGTCAAGCATCCCAAGGTAAAGGCCGTCGGCTTCACCGGCTCCTTGTCTGCCGGCAGGTCTCTGATGCAGATGGCCGCGGCGCGCCCTGAGCCGATTCCCTGCTTCACGGAGATGAGCGCCACCAATCCGCTCTTCGTGCTTCCCGAAGCTCTCGTCACGCGCGGCGCGCAGATCGCCGAAGGTCTCTTCGCTTCCTTCACGTTGGGTGTCGGACAATTCTGCACCAAGCCGGGACTGGTTTATCTTCCGCGCAACCATGACGCAGACAAGTTAGTGGCCGGCCTCGTGGACCGCGTGAATCGAGCCACCGCCTCGCCGATGCTCACCGAAGCAATCTGCCGAGGCTACATGTCCGGAGTGACCGAGCGGCAGGGTCACGGCTCAGTTGAGCTGCTCGCGCAAGCCAACTCAGAAGCCGGCGCCGGGCATGTTTTCCCTGCGCTCTTTCAGGTGAGCGGCAGCCACCTTCTCCGCGATGGCGAGCTGGCGAAGGAGATCTTTGGCCCCAGCACGCTCATCGTTCGCTACACGGATCGAAGCGAGTTGATCGCACTGGCGCATGCGCTTGAAGGCCAGCTTACCGCGACCCTGCATGGAACGGATGCAGACATCGCAGCCTTCGCCGATCTCGTCGCCATTCTGGAGCACAAGGCAGGAAGACTCGTCGTCAACGGCTTTCCGACCGGAGTCGAGGTTTCGAACGCGATGGTTCATGGCGGGCCGTATCCTGCCACAAGCGACAGCCGCTTCACATCCGTAGGCACGCAGGCCATTCTCCGCTTCGCGCGGCCGGTGTGCTATCAGGATTTTCCGCAAGCTGCATTGCCTGACGAATTGAAGAACGAAAATCCGCTCGGCATCTGGCGGCTGGTCGATGGCGCACTTACGCGCGATGCGCTCGAACGCGAGCCGCGGCCTCTCTCATGAATGGCGCGCGTTCCTGAGCCTCAGGGTCGTGGCCCCGGCCAGCATCAGCGAGATGGACATCGCAAGGTATCCGGCGCGCGAATTGCCGGTGAGCGCTTGTAGAAGACCAACCAGCCACGTGCCGGCAAAGCCGCCGAGAGCCCCGCAACTATTCACGAGAGCCATCACTTCGCCGGCCACGTTCTTCGGCAGCATCTCCGGCACAATAGCGAAGAACGGGCCATACGGCGCATACATGGCTCCGCCGGCAACGATCAGGGCCGCATAGGCCAGCCAGAAGTGACTCCCGGCCGTCGCATAAGAACAGAAAAACGCCGCCCCGGAGAGCAAAAGGAATGGCCATACGAAGACCTTGCGATGCAGCGCGCGGTCGGAAAAATACGCGACCACGAGCATCAGGATCACTCCCAGCAAAAACGGCGCCGCGCTCAGCAGGCCTACCGTCTCGATTCTGCGCGCCGATCCGGAGCGGATCATCCCGGGAATCCACAACACCAGTCCGTAGACTCCGAAGCTCCAGAAGAAATACTGCACGCATAAGAGAATGACGCCCGGCGCGCGGAGCGCGGCAGAGAGACTCCCCGATGGCGGCAACACGGATTGCTCCAGTTCGAGCGCTCTTGCCAGCTGCTGGCCGCTTTCCTGGCTCAGCCAAGACGCGTCACTCGGCCGGTCGCGCGCCACAAGCACCCAGACAAAGGCCCATAGCACAGAGGGAATGCCTTCAAGAATAAACGTCATCTGCCAGCCGACGGCCTTGATCAGATAGCCGGTGACGGCGGCCATCCAGGTGACCGTAACCGGATTGCCAAGCATGAGAACGGCATTGGCGCGCGAACGTTCCGTGCGCGTGAACCAGTTTGTCAGCAGGACCAGCATGGCCGGAAAGATCAGGCTCTCCGCCACTCCCAGCAGCAGCCGGTCGAGCACCAGCAGCCAGAACTCCCTGATCACGCCCGTAAGCGCGGAGAAGACGCCCCAGCTTATGAGCGCAAAGAAAACCAGCCGGGCCGCGCTCTTGCGCGTGGCGTAGGACGCGGCGGGAACCTGAAAGAGAAAATAGCCGAGGAAGAAGACCGAGCCTAGAAACGCCGCCCGTGATTCCGTCATCTTGAGCGCCGCGGCGAGTCCCGCCGCCGCACCAAAGCCGAAGTTGGAGCGGCCGAGGTAGGCCAGGCTATAGGTGACAAAGACCGCCGGCATCAGAAAGATCCAGCGGCGGCGCAAACCCGGCTGATGGGGCCCCGGGTTTTGCGGTGACTTATCGATCACACAAGTTTTATATCACCCCGCAGCCGGCATCCTCGTGAGATCGGCTGCCGCCCTGCCGTAACGGTCTCTATACTGGAGAGCGAAAGGAAACTCTTATCGCTGCCATTTCACTCTCGTCGGTGCTCGAGACCTCGGATCCAGCGCTGCTCAGCGTTACCACGCACGCACATGGTCCCGCCGGGCAACTGCCGCTATCCGCGGAGATGCTGCTCACCGAGCCATCCGGAAATCTCTTCGGACTGACCCAGGATGCGGGCATGGGCTGGGATCCAAGTCGCCTGCTCGACCCGGAGTTTCTCATCCTCAGCACGCACGGCGGACTGCGCGCCGAGAACGGCGATCCTATCGCTCTCGGCTTCCACACCGGTCATTGGGAGGTCGGCCTGCTGGTTGCGGAAGCCGCGCGTGAGTTGAAGGTTCTCGGCGCCATTCCCTTTGCCGGCGCATGCACCGACCCATGCGATGGCCGCACGCAGGGCACGGCCGGCATGTTGGACTCGCTCCCCTATCGCAACGATGCCGCGATTGTGTTGCGCCGGCTGATGCGATCGCTGCCTACGGGCAAAGGAGTCATCGGCATTGCCACCTGCGACAAGGGCCTGCCCGCAATGATGATGGCGCTGGCCTCCGCGGGAAAGCAACCCGTGGTTCTGGTTCCAGGCGGTGTCACGCTGCTGCCCGAGTCGGGCGAGGATGCGGCAAAGGTTCAGAGCATCGGCGCGCGCTTCGCACAGAAACAGATCACGCTTGAATACGCAGCCGAGGTGGGCTGCCGGGCCTGCGCTTCTCCCGGCGGGGGCTGCCAGTTTCTTGGCACTGCCGCAACCTCGCAGGTGGTGGCTGAAGCGTTAGGGCTCGCCCTGCCGCACACCGCGCTCGCTCCCTCCGGGCAGCCGATATGGCTTGACGCGGCGCGCCGCTCCGGCCGCGCGATCTTGCGCCTGCACCAGTTGGGCATTGGCGCCCAGGACGTGTTGACGCAGGCGGCGCTCAGAAACGCAATGGTGCTGCACGCGGCCTTCGGCGGATCAACAAACCTCCTGTTGCACATTCCCGCCATCGCGCATGCCGCGAAGCTCGCGCGGCCCACGGTCGCTGACTGGTCCGAGATCAACGCCCAGGTTCCGCGCCTCGTGGATGCATTGCCCAATGGACCGCGCAACTTCGCCACGGTGCAGGTTTTTCTGGCCGGCGGCGTGCCGGAAGTCATGCTGCATCTGCGCGAGGCGGGACTTCTCGACACCAGTGCGGCCACGGTTTCAGGAGAAACCCTCGGTGCTTCCCTCGATTGGTGGCGCGAAAGCCGGCGTCGCCATGAGCTCCGCCGCACGCTCGAAGAGCGAGACGGCATCGATCCCGGCGATGTCATTATGTCTCCCGATCGCGCGCGGTCGCGAGGGCTGGCCTCCACAGTCTGTTTTCCCGTGGGCAATCTCGCGCCAGAGGGCTCGGTGATCAAGAGCACCGCGATCGATCCCTCGCTCGTCGATGAGCACAATGTCTACAGGCACCTTGGTCCCGCCAAAGTTTTCGTCACGGAACAGTCGGCAATCCAGGCCATCAAGAGCGGCGAGGTGGCGCAGGGCGACGTGGTGGTTCTCATCTGCGGCGGGCCGGCAGGCGCGGGCATGCAGGAGATCTATCAGATCACCGCCGCGCTCAAGCAGCTTCCCCACTGCAAGCACGTCGCTGTGCTCACCGATGCTCGCTTCAGCGGCGTCTCGACAGGAGCGTGCATCGGCCACATCTCTCCCGAGGCGCTCGCCGGCGGACCTGTCGGCAAGGTGCGGGATGGCGACCGGATCGAGATTGTGATCGATCGCCAGGCTCTGACCGGCTCTCTGCAGCTCGTGGGCGACGCCGATGAGACCTTCGGCGCGGAAGAAGGCTCGCGGCGCCTCTCCCTCCGCGCGCCGCGCGCGGATCTGCATCCGCATCCCGAACTGCCCGGCGACACGCGACTCTGGGCCGCGCTCGTGCACGCCAGCGGCGGCGTCTGGGGAGGCTGTGTCTACGACGTCGACATGATCGTTTCGAAATTGAAGGAGCCACTGTGAGACTCTACCGCACCAGCAACGGACAATATGTTGAAGACGGCGGCAGCTACTACCGGGTCCCCGAGCCTTCCTGGGATGCACTCGTCACGCACGGCGATCTGCAGGGATATCTTCTTTCCATCGCCGGCAAGAGCGAACCTGCGGAAGATTTTTCGCAGGCGAAGATTGCGGCGCCGATCGGCAGCCAGGAGGTCTGGGCGGCAGGGGTCACCTATTACCGCAGCCGCAGTGCGCGCATGGAAGAGGCCAAGACCGCGGGCGGCGGCGACTTCTACGATCGCGTCTATTCCGCGGAGCGTCCCGAGCTTTTTTTCAAGTCGACGCCCCACCGCGTCGCCGGCCCCGGAGACGACGTTCGCATTCGCAAGGACGCCAAGTGGTCGGTGCCGGAGCCGGAGCTGACTCTGCTCGTCAACCATCGCGGCCAGATCATCGGCTATACTGCCGGCAACGATATGAGTTCGCGCGACATCGAGGGCGAGAATCCGCTCTATCTTCCTCAGGCTAAGGTCTACACCGGCAGTTGCGCATTGGGTCCATGCGTCCTGATCGGCGGCGAGCCGCTCCCGGCCGATACTCCCATTAGCCTGGAGATCGCGCGCAATGGGCGCACCGAGTTTGCCGGCTCCACAACGCTTCGAGAGCTGAAGCGAGCTCCGGACACTCTCGTCGAATACCTCTTCCGCGACAACAGCTTTCCTTTCGGTGCGTTCCTGATGACGGGGACAGGCATCGTTCCACCCGATCACTTCAGCCTGGCGAGCGGAGACCGGATTCGCATCGCCATTGACCCGATCGGCACGCTCGAAAACAATGTCGCATAAAGAGCCTGACAACAAGCTCGACGATTGAACGTGATCCTAAAATCCCTCGCGAAATCGGTAGTGTCATTTTATCCATCCTGCCTCGTCGATGAATTCCGATCGATTCTGAAGTGTCTGGAGACCTCATGGCAAGCGCCACGACCGGCTTCTGCTTTCCGAACTGCGCAGTAAGCAGCCCCAAGGGCACTCGCCATGTTCTCGTTACCTGCCGGAATGGTTGTGGGAGGCAGATGCTGCATCGAATCGCGGAGGCCGGTCCAGCGGATTCTGCAGATGCTCGATGGTGCGCTCCAATTCGCGCAGAAGTTCCTCGGCCATTTCGCGCGTGAAGCCGTGACGGATCAGGATGCGCTGGATAACCAGGTCTTCACGGTTGGGGGGCATGGAATACGCAGGAACAAGCCAGCCGCGCTCGCGCAACCGGTCCGCTGCGTTATAGAGAGTGAACGGAGACGATGCAGGGTCTTTCAGCTTCCAGCAAAGGCCCGGGATGCCGCCGGTTCCGTCATAGACGATCTCGAACGGCCCGAGTGCAGCGATCTTACCGGCGAGATACTTCCCGATCGCAGAACACTCTGCCTGAATCTCGCGATAACCCTGCTTGCCGAGGCGAAGGAAATTATAGTATTGGCAGATGATTTCACCGCCTGGCCGCGAAAAGTTGAGCGCAAAAGTAGGCATATTTCCGCCAAGATAGTTCACGTCGAAGATCAGTTCTTCAGGCAGATCGGGCTTCTCGCGCCATAGCGCCCAGCCAACGCCCAGAGGCGCCAGTCCGAACTTGTGCCCCGAAGCATTGATGGACTTGACGCGCGGCAAGCGAAAATCCCATATTAAGTCCGGCTGAAGAAACGGCGCCAGGAAAGCACCACTAGCGCCGTCAACGTGGATGGGGATATCGAGGCCCTTCTCCGCCTGAAGCTTGTCGAGGGCCATGCTAATTGCGTGCACCGGCTCGAATTGCAGCGTGAAGGTCACCCCCAGAGTGACAACGGCGCCGATGGTGTTTTCATCGCAACGTTTCAGCACTTCATCCGGTGTCAGCAACAAGCGGTCGCCTTCCATGGGAACTTCGCGAATTTCCACATCGAAATAGCGGCAGAACTTGTGCCAGCACACCTGCACGGGGCCCATCACCAGGTTGGGCGAATCGATGGGTTTGCCCTGCGCCCGCTGCCGCTTGCGCCAGTTCCACTTCAGCGCCAGCCCTCCCAGCATTGCCGCTTCGCTGGAACCAGTCGTGGAACAGCCCATCGTGCTCGCTGCCTCGGGGGAGTTCCAAAGATCGGCAAGCATGTGGATGCAGCGCTCTTCGATGGCTGCGGTGTGCGGGTATTCATCCTTGTCAATCATGTTCTTGTCGGCAGACTCGTCCATAAGCTGCTTGACTTCGGTCTCGATCCACGTGGTGCAGAAAGTAGCCAGATTGTGCTGGGAGTTCCCGTCGAGGACGAGCTGGTCGTGGATGGTTCGGTAGACGGCTTGCGGGTCGCGCGTAACTTCCGGGAACACGTAGGTCTGGGCGTTGATATTAAGAACGTCCGACTCGACTGCGCTCGTCGGCTGGGCATTCAGTTCGCTGGTGTTGTGCAGGGCCATATGTTCTCCTGTTTGTGGTGTCGCAACTGTGGAGCCGTGTCACGGGCAGAGTCTTTTCATCCTTGAGTTGAAATCGCGAGACGCCGGTTCCAGGGAATTGTATCGCTCGTGATGCAACTTGCAAGACCAAAGAAGCGTTTGTGCCGAAAAAGCCAGCGACTGCGGAAGAAAATGTCAAGGGCGGCGTAAAAGGAGACCACTGGGGCGGAGCAAAAGGGAGCCAGTAGAGGGCTCCTTACGCCCCAGTCCGCGCTGCTGAAACTCCGTCTGAACGGGATGGTTCAGGTTCATGCGTTTTGGGCGCCGCGGTGGAGAGTCTGTTTTTCGCGGAAGCTGTTTCGGCCACGGTCTTTTCCGTTCTATAGACTGCGCTATGATAGTGGGTCCGGGAAAGGGCGTATGGATCGGCGAAAGTTCATGAAAGCGGCCGCGCTCGTCAGCGCGCAGGGTGCGCTTGCCAAAGCAGTGCTGGGCGCGGCAAATGGAGAAGCAAAGGCTCAGCCGCAATCTGAGAGCCAACGGAGCATTCAAAGGGCAATGGCCGCGGCGATGGCGATGCAGCGACGCGATTGGGAACAGGGCATTCTGGCACAAGCAGTGCTGGAGGCCGGTGACCGCGAGCGCGTGATTCTGCTGACAAGGGCAGCCATGGTGCAGAGAACGCCGGATGGACGGCTCGGCGTGGTGGTTTCGGGCGGCCCGGCGGATCCTGCGATGGGTGGTGCGGCTTACGCGAAAGCGGGGGAGTGGACCGGCGATAAGCAGATACTCGAGGCGGTAGATGAGATGCTGGAATGGATTCTACATAAGGCTCCGCGCAACGCCGGCGGCATTCTGTACCACGTCTTCGATGCGCCGGAGATGTGGTCCGATGGCTTCAATGGCGCGCCGCCGTTTCTGGCGGCCATGGGCTATTACGATGAAGCACTCAAGCAGATCGATGGGTTTCGCAAGCGGTTATGGAATCCGCGGAAACAACTGCTGGCGCACATCTGGGATGACGGGAAGCAGCAATTCAAGGATGCGGGGTTCTGGGGCGGAGGCAACGGCTGGGCTGCCGCTGGCCTGGCGCGGGTGATCCGCAGCCTGCCCAGCGGCCGTCACCAGGACCGCGATCGTCTCGCCGCCTTCGCCCGGCAGATCATCGATGGCTGCCTTGCCCACCAGCGCGCGGACGGCCTGTTTCACAACATCGTGGATCAGCCAGGCAGCTTTGTTGAGACGAACCTGGCGCAAATGCTTGCCTTCGCCGTCTTTGAGGGCATTCGGGCGGGGTGGCTTCCCGCCACGTACCGGGTCCACGCCGAACGAATGCGTGCCGCCGCGCGGGCCAAAATGGACAGCGATGGATTCGTCCAGAGCGCATGTGGGGCTCCGGAGTTTGACCGGCCAGGGGTCTCTACGGAAGCCCAAGCCTTCTGCATCCTGATGGAAGCGGCCGGCAGCGCATTGGCCTGAAACTCAGTCAAGCTGATCGAGGTCAGCTGGCTCGTCGACCCCTGTCACCGGAACACCAGCTTTCGGTGGTCGAACGCATCGCCGGGACTGGCCAGCCACGTACAAGCACTGATTGACACAACATGCACCAAAACAGGCGCCAGATAATCGGGATAGGGGGAGGCCTGACGGCCTCTCCCCTCCCACACCACCGGACATGCGGGTCCGCATCCGGCGGTTCAAGGAGTTGAGGTCAACAGAGACGGGGGATGCCGAGTTGATCGGCCCAGCTTAGATCGAGGACTCCGTTCAGCGGTGTGC
>PLSB01000266.1 GCA_003165005.1 Acidobacteriaceae bacterium
GCGTGGGGCGTGGGCTGGCAGGTGATGCTGGACGGGCTGGAGATTACGCAGTTCACCTACTTCCAGCAGTGCGGCGGGCTCGATCTCGATCCCATCTGCGCGGAGCTCACGTATGGAATGGAACGCATCGCTGCGTTTTTGCAGGATGTCGACTCGATCTACGACATTGTGTGGGCGCGCGATCCCGAAACCGGCGCGGCGGTGACCTACGGCGACGTGCGCCTGGCCGAGGAGCTGCAGTTTTCGGTCTACAACTTTGAAATGGCCGAAGTGCCGCGGCTGTGGGAGCATTTCAATAGCTACGAGGCCGAGGCGCAGGCGCTGCTCGAGAAGGCGAATGCCTTGCTGACCGACGAGAAGGCCGAGCCAAAGGATAAGAAACGCTTCCCGCTGCTGGCGACGTACGAGCTGGCGCTCAAGTGCTCGCACCTGTTCAATCTGCTCGATGCGCGCGGCGCCATCAGCGTCACCGAGCGCGTGGGCGTGATTGGAAGGATTCGAAATCTGGCGGTGGGCGTGGCGAAGGCGTGGGCGTTGCAACAAGAAGCGAGTCAGCAAGTCGGCGCGTTAGCAAGTTAGCGAGTCAGCGGGGCTGGCGGAGTTGGCAGAGTTCGGTTCACGGCCCACGGTTCACTGGAAAGAAGCATGGCAGACTTTCTGATTGAAATCGGTCTCGAAGAGGTTCCGGCGCGGATGATTGCCGGGGCCGAGGCCGAACTGGGCAAGCGCGTGGGCGATCTGCTTACGCGCGAGCGGCTGCTTGCGCACGAGGCGAGCGCAGACGCGAAGGTCGAAGCGATGGCTGAAGCGAGCGTCGACACAAAGGCAGACGCGAATGTCGAAGCGAGCGCTGATGCGACGGCCGGCGCCAACGTCGACGCGAAGATTGACGCGAACGCCGACGCGAAGGTCGGCGCGAAGGTGACCACCTACTCCACGCCGCGGCGGCTGGCCGTCTTGGTCGAGGGCGTGCAAGAAAAGCAGGCCGACATCGAGGAGGTACTGACGGGCCCGTCGTGGAAGGTGGCCTTCAAGGAAGGCGAGCCCACGTCCGCCGCAAAGGCCTTTGCCAAGAAGGCCGGCGCCGCCGTTGACGAGCTCAAGAAAGTAACCACGCCCAAGGGCGAGTACGTGGGCGCGACGGTGAAGCGCGTGGGCCGCACCGCGAACGAGATTCTGGCGACGGAGCTGCCGAAAGAAGTGCTCGCGATTTACTGGGCCAAGAACATGTACTGGCGCGCGGGGAAGCCGGAGCGGTTGGTGCGCCCGGTACGCTGGGTCGTTGCGCTGCTGGATGCGGCTGTTGTGCCGCTCGAGATTGCCGGCATCGCCGCGGGCAATAGCAGCCGCGGCCATCGCGTGCTCCATGGTGAGGCTCCGGTCACGATTGCCTCCGCCGGCGAGTACAAGGAGGCGCTGCGCAACTCATTCGTGGTTGTCGATGTCGCCGAGCGGAGGCAGATCATTCGCAAGGCGCTGGATGCGGCCACGCGCACGGTTGACGGCGCGCGCTGGCGCGAGGACGAAGCGCTGGTGGAAACGGTCACGCACCTCACCGAGTGGCCCACGGTAATCCTGGGCGACTTTGAGCCGGAGTACCTGGAGCTGCCCGAAGAAGTTTTGGTCACCGTGATGCGCGACCACCAGAAGTACTTTGCGGTGGAAGACGCGACGCGCAAGCTCGCGCCGCACTTCCTGGCCGTGCTCAATACGGAGGCCGGCGAGGAAGGCGCGGCCATCATCCGCCACGGCAACGCGCGCGTGTTGCGGGCGCGGTTCAAGGATGCGCGGTTCTTCTGGGATGTGGACCAGAAGACGCCGCTCGTGGACCGCGTAGTGAGCTTGAAACACGTCACGTTCCAGAAGGAGCTGGGCAGCTACAGATGGAAGACCGAGCAGAATCTGGTTGTGGCGACGGCGCTGGCGACGGTATTGCAGAACGCGGGTGTGAAGTTTGACGATGCCGGTCTGTTCAAGGCCGTGGAGCTGGCCAAGACCGACCTGACGGCTGAACTGGTGAAGGAGTTCACTGAGCTGCAGGGCATTATTGGCGGGCTCTACGCGCGGGCGCAGGGGCTGGGCGAGACGGTGGCGAAGGCCATTTACGAACAGTACACGCCAGCATCGATGGAGGACGCGATCCCGTCGACGGTTGAAGGGCAGCTTCTCGGGCTCGCCGACCGCATTCAGACCATCGTGGCGATGTTTGGCATCGGCAATGCACCGACGGGATCGAAGGATCCGTTTGCGCTGCGCCGCGCGGCCAACGCGATCGTGAAGATTCTGGCCGAGTCGAAGTTGCCGCTGACGATCGGCGATGTGTTGAATGCAAGGGACATGGTCTCCCACCCTGGCCGCGATGAAGCTGCGGCCAGGATGGGGCACGCAGACGAGAACAAAGCGCAGGTGGAAGCGTTCCTGCGCGAGCGGCTGCAGTTTTATCTGAAGGACGTGCGCGGATTCGCTTACGACGTGGTGAACGCGGTGCTGGCCGCGGGCGCGGACGACGTGCGCGACGCCATCGCGCGGGCCGAGGCGCTGACTGCGGCGCGCGGGTCAGAGGACTTCCTTGCCGTTTCGGCCGCGTTCAAGCGCATCAAGAACATCCTGAAGCAGGCGCAGGAGAAGGGCTACGAACCGGCGCAGGCGAAGCTGAGTGGATCGGCGCTGGAGGCGATCGACCTGTGGCAACGGACCAGGGAGCTAGCGCCCGAAGTTGCCAGGCTCCGCGAAGAGCGGGCGTACGGCGAGGCGCTGGCCGCGATCGCCACGCTGCGGCCCACGGTGGACGCGTTCTTCGACAAGGTGATGGTGCTCGATGCCGACCCCGCGGTGCGCGGCGTGAACCTGGGCCTGATCGACGAGGTGCTGCGCAGCTTCTCGACGATCGCCGACTTCAGCGAGATCGTTGCGGGGTGACCGACCGAGGTGTGTTATGCTCCGGTCAATAAATACCACGGAGAAGTCCGATGTCATTGCTGGGTTTGAACCCAAACGAGCGCGCCTCGGGTGCACTGGAGGGCGTTTCCGATCAGCGGGAGCCGCACTGGTTCTCGTTCAAAGGCCGCATTAGCAGGGCTGCTTTTCTGACCAGAACTGCAATCGGATGGTTTGTCGGAGTGACCGCCTTCTTCGCAATTGGTTTTGATGAAAAAGTTTTTGGGCGATTTGGTCCAGAAGAGGGATCTGCCGGAACTGCCTACATTGTTCTGTTTCTGGTTCTGCTGATCGCTTACGCCTGGTTCATGTTGGCCACTACGGCGAAGCGTCTTCACGATATTGAGCGCTCGGGGATGCAATGCATATTCGTGATCCTTTGTCTGGCGACGCCATTTCATTTGGTGAGCGTGCTAAGCTTTCAAGCCGGGGCCCGCGCACCGAACGAATTCGGCGCTGATCCGCGGTCGAAGCCCAATTCCTAGGCACGAACCTTCCATTCAGCGGTTCAGCGCGCTGGCAATAGACGAAACCCGTCTAAAATCAATAGAGATGTCCGACACGCTTTATTTGAGCCTGTGGTACCCGAATCTGCGCCTGGAGGCGCTCCCCGACAAGCTGACAGCTGTGCTGGGCGCCTTTGCCGCGCACGGCGGCGAGGCCAAGGTGTATTCGGCGACGGTGTGGCCGGTGAACTGGAGCGAGGCGCCGGTCTTCCAGCGCGTCTACGGGCGCATGGGCGGCGACCCAGGATCGATTCCGGGCGCCGAGCCGCGACAGGCCGTGGAAGAGGCGCTGGAGCTGCTGCACGAGGATTTTGCGTACGAGTTCCAGATTGGGTGGAGCTTGTGGGAGCTGGAAGCGGGCGCTGGCGGGGCATCAGCGGGAGGAAAAGCAACCGCAGATCCTTCGGCTCGTCCTGCTCTGCGCGCGGGACTCGCTCAGGATGGCATGCTGAAATCCGGCGCTCGGGATAACAGTGCTGAACGACGAAGCGCGGGCGAGGACGCACGCGCTACAGCCGGCCAGGAGGCCGGCGCTACAAGTCTGGAGACCGGTGTTACGGTGCGTTGGGCGCGGGGGCCGCGGCTGGTGCGCGTCACGGGCTACGGGCCGCTCTTCGATGAGGGCGCTTACGAGCAGGACGGGCACATCCGCATCGACTTTGGCTCGGACACGCCGTTTCTCGCAGAGGACGCCGATCTCGATCGGGTGGGCGCGCGGCACGTGGAAGAGAATGTGCGGCAACTGGTGGAGCTTGCGGCTGGGATCGAGAAGGCCTCGGGCGCCACGGCACGGCTGTTGTGGAGCGAGCTGGGCGAGAGCCTTGCGCAAAGGCTCGCCGAGCGGCTGGGAATGAGGAACTAGGGCGTGCGCTTCACGATCGAGCGAATCCGGACGCTGGTGGTGGTGGCGGCAGCGCTGCTGCTGGTGGCGCTGGGGGTGTTTCTTGCCGCGGCGAAGTGGAAGAGCCGGATGCACCGCATCGACCTGCCGCAGCGCCTGGCCAAGGAGATTCAGCAGGAATCCGAGAATTTTGCTTACGCACATAACTTTGGCGCGCACTCCAAGTTCCGGATTCATGCCGCGAAGGCGATCCAACTGAGGAACGATCACCTGGATCTGCGCGGCGTGGAGATCGAGATCTACGGCGAAGACGGAAGCGAGGCCGACCGGATCAAGGGCGACGAATTCGAATACGACCAGAAGAGCGGCGTGGCCACGGCCGCGGGACCGGTGGAGATGCTGCTGACGCGGCCGCCGGCGCCGGCCGGCAACGGCAAGACGGCCGATCGTCCGCATACGGCGGAGGGAATGGCCCGCGAAACCGGCCAGATTGAAGTGAAGACCAGCGGCGTGACCTTCGACCGGAATACCGGCATGGTGACGACGGCCGAACGCGTGAGTTTCTCCGTGACGCAGGGAACCGGGAGCGCGGTGGGGGCATCGTTCGACTCCGAAAGCGGCCACCTGACGCTGCTGCAGTCGGTGGAGCTGACGACCAATCGCGGCGGAGACGCGGTCGGAATCCATGCGCAGCACGCGGAGTTCGACCGCGGCGCGCACCTGTGCCTGCTGCGCGCGGCCACGCTGGAGTACCGGAACGGCGAGGCCGATGCGGCCCAGGCCCGGATCGCGTTTCGCGACGACGGATCGGCGGCGCGCCTGGACGCGACGGACGGCTTTACGCTGACCACGGCGACGGGCGGGCGCCTGGCGTCGCCCACGGCGGCCATGGACTTTGACGAGCACAACCAGCCGCGCCATGGGCATCTGGAAGGCGGCGTGACGATGGATTCTGCTGAGGAGGGCCGCACTGTGCACGGCACATCGCCCACCGCGGATATGGACTTCAACGCGCAGGGCCAGTTGCGCCACGCGCACCTGGAGCGTGGGGTCGCGTTTGAGAGCGTGGAAGCCAGGACGGAAGGAGCGGGAGGGCCGCTCGAAGTGCACCGTACCTGGCGTTCGCCGGTCGCGGACCTGGACTTTCGCAGCGTTGAAAGCGCGGGCAAGACCCAGGTGGAAGCGGAGGCGATCCACGGCGCGGGCGGCGTGACGATCTCCAGTGAGAGCCGGCGCGGCAATGCCGCCCCGGCGCCCGCGAAGATGCAGGCCGGCGAAGTGACAGGCACGTTTGGCGCGGGATGGGCGCTGCGCACGCTGGTGGGCACGGGACACGCGGAGATGGAGGAGACCACCGCGACTGGAACGCTCGAAAGTGCAAGCGGCGACCGGCTGACGGCAAGTTATGCGCCGCCGGCGCAAAACAGGGAACAGGGATCAGGGAACAGGGAACAAGGGAGCGTCCGATCCCAGGTCTCAAAATCGAGACCTGGGGCACCCAACGCGTCGGGTACAACGGGTGCTCCCGATGTGCAGACGGCCGAGCTGGATGGGCATGTGGTGCTCTTCGAGCAGGCCGCGGCGAAGCCCGGAGCGCAACCGCAGCCGCCGCTGCGCGCCACGGCCGGGAAAGCCGAGTATGAGGGCGCGGGCGAGTGGTTGCACCTGACGGGCAATGCGATGACCGGGAATGGGCCGCGGATCGTGAATGGCGGGTTGGAGCTGACCGCGGAAAAGGTGGATGTATCGCGGCAATCGGGCGATGCCTTTGCGCACGGCAACGTGAAGGCGACCTGGAGCGGTGGAATCGGGACCGGCCGCGCGCCGGGCGGGGGCCAGAATCAAGGCGTCACGGCCCTGGGCGGCAACGGGCCGGCGCACGTGATCGCGGCAGAGGCGCAACTGAACGAGTCGACGGGCGAGGCCACGTTCCGCGGTCATGCGCGGCTGTGGCAGCAGGCGAACTCCGTTGCCGGGCCGGAGATCGTGCTCAACCAGCACCTGGAAACACTCACGGCGCGCACGGCCGATGCCGGCGATCCGGTGCGCGCGGTGCTGTTGAGCGCGGGCGCGCCGGGCGCGGGGAATGCGCATGGGCAAAGCGCGGGGTCAATTCCGGCAACAGGTCCGGCAACAGGCGCGGCAAAAACTTCAACGCCTCCCGTGATTCGCGTACGTGGAGGCGATCTCTTGTACTCCGATGCCAAGCGCCGCGCGGTGATGCATGGCGGCGTGACGGGCGCGGTGGTGGCGGAGACAGGAACCGCAACGTCGAGTTCCGACACCGTGGAGATGCGCTTGATTCCGGCGGGAAGTCCCGGCGGCGGGCAGGCGCAGAGTGCCGGTAGCCAGGCGCAAGTCGATCGCATGACGGCGAAGGGGCACGTGGTGCTGACCTCCGGAGGACGGCGCGGAAGCGGAGAGCAACTGGTATACTCCGGCGTGACCGGGGACTACACGCTGACCGGCACTGCCGCGGCGCCGCCGCGGATGACCGATCCCGAGCAAGGCAGCGTAACCGGCGAGGCTTTGATTTTCCATAGCCGCGATGATAGCGTCAGTATCGAAGGCGGCGCACACGAGACACGAACCGAAACCACCGCGCCCGAAGCGCACGCGCGACAGCGTTAAAGGCCTGCCGTGGCAGTGCAATTCGCAGGGAAACCATCCCTCAGCGGCTAAAGCCGCCATCTATTTGCGCGACTTACGGCACGGCTAAAGCCGTGCCCTTTCAAAACGGGCTTCACCAGAGGCAGTTCGAAGCGAGCCAGGAACGGAATGGAAACACTGATTGCCGAGGGAATCGGCAAGAGCTACAAGGGAAGGCAGGTTGTCCGCGGCGTCAACCTGACGATCTCCCGTGGTGAGGTGGTGGGACTGCTGGGGCCGAACGGCGCCGGCAAGACCACCAGCTTCTACATCATCGTTGGCCTGGTCGCTCCGGACACCGGACGCGTGCTGGTGGATGCGAATGAGATCACGCGGCTGCCGATGTACCTGCGGGCGCGCAACTTCGGCATCAGTTACCTGCCCCAGGAGCCTTCGGTTTTCCGCAAACTGACCGTGGAGGAGAATATCCTGGCAGTGCTTGAGGTGCAGCCCCTGGACAGCCGGGAGCGCCACGCGCGGGCGGAGAAACTGATCAAGCAGCTCAACCTGGACCACATTCGCACCACGCGCGGCTACGCGCTTTCAGGCGGCGAGCGCCGGCGCGTTGAGATTGCGCGGGCCTTGTGTATCCAGCCGAACTTTATTTTGCTCGACGAACCGTTCAGCGGCATTGACCCGATTGCGGTTTTTGAGGTGCAGAAAATCGTGCGCCGGCTGAAAGAGCGCGGCCTGGGCATTTTGATCACCGACCA
>PLSB01000282.1 GCA_003165005.1 Acidobacteriaceae bacterium
GCTCTTGTTCGGCGTGCCGTCCAGCGCGATCATCGTTTGATCGATCAGCCGCTGATTGCTCGCGTCCATGCCTTCGAGCTCGGGCGCAATCACGGTCTCCACGTTGGCCACCGCCTGCAAAACGCCCTTGCCCATGTAATGGCTCTTGTCGCCATCGCGCAGCTCCACGGCCTCATGTTCGCCCGTTGAAGCGCCCGAAGGCACAATGGCGCGTCCCATCGCGCCGCTTTCCAGAATCACATCCGCCTCAACGGTCGGATTGCCGCGCGAATCCAGAACCTCACGCGCACGAATGGCAACAATCTCAGTCATATCGCTCCTCACAATGTGGTGCTGCAGCCGGTCATTCAGCCGGGGACGGCGATCGACGGCAAGAATCTCTCCGGCGGCGCTTTGAATCGTATGCAAAAGCCCCTGCGCGCTCAATCGACACTCTCCGTCGTCGAGGAAAAATGCGGAATATCGCTGTGCCCCTTCGGATTCTAGCAAATCCGGCTCCCGCACGGTTTGTGGCAGCGGTCACAGAGAAGGGAAGCAGCCTCAATTAAGGAATTTGAACGACGCCTGCCCTGAAAGAGCGCGGCCTCAGCCGGGCCAATTTCGACACCACAAAAGGAGTGCGCCTTCAGGCCCGAGGGATGGGATTCGGCCGAGAGAAGAGATCCCGCAGCGTCTCAAGCCTGAAACCTGACCCCTGAAACCTCAAACCTGATTGCGGCCCGTAACTCTGTTGATTCGTGGCCCCGGAGGCACCTATCGCTCGCCGCGTCCATTCACGCCAATTCATCGCGGGTTACGCTTATTTCAGGCGGTTTATCATCATCGCCCCGCCAGCAGGATGACTTCTGCTGCGCAGCCGGGTCTGAAGATTCACAGGAGAAGTCTGTTTCGCGCTGCCCACGGAGATCGGTACCCCCGGCGAGCGGTTTTTGCTTGCTGGGGGCCGGTTAGGTCTCGATCCGTGGGGCAGACGCGACGAGAGGAGATCGGGATGAAACGAACGACGCTCGGGTTTGGGCTTGCGTGTGGGCTTGTCTACGCTTTGCTGGCCGCTACGCCGGTCGCACTGGGAGCGCAGGAGGCGAACCAGCCGGACCCGCACCAGGGAATCTCCAACCCTCCTTCGGACGACACCATCACCACTCCGGCCCCCGAGGCCGCGCCTGCCGCCAAGCCGTCGCCGAGCCATCGGGCCAACGCCGCGCCCGCCGCCCAGCCCGCGCCGCCGCCCTACGCCGCGGAGACGGTTCCCAATGAATCGCATTCTGCCTCCGCCAACGTTACTGAGACCATTCAGCCTCCGGCCAGCGGCGACGGCACTGACGACGGCATCGTGCAGGTTGCGCCCTCCGAGAACGCCCCCGGGCCGTCCCTGAGCCAGCGTCACGCGATGGCCGACCCCGACGGCGACATCGTGCATCTCGCCCCGCTCGCGCCAGGCGAACTGGGCCAAGGCGCCGTCATTCGCGTCCGTCTCCTGGACCGCCTCTCCACCACCGACAGCCAGCCCGGCGAGTCCTTCCACACGCGTGTCGCTTCCGACGTGATCCAGGACGGCCAGGTGCTGATTCCCGCCGGCTCTGAGATCGACGGCAGAGTGATTTCGGTTTCCACCGGCCACGCCGGCGGTCACGGCTCCATGCGTCTGCGTCCTGAGACGGTGACTCTGCCCGACGGCTCGCACTTCCGCCTCTATGCCCAACTCTCCGGCGCTCCCGGCTCGAAGGATCGCATTCGTAATGAGGGCCTGGTCATGCCCGGCTCGCGCCTCAAGAAAGACGGCATTGAGTACGGTAGCGTCGTGAGCGCGGGCGCAGTCACAGGCGCCATTCTGGCCGGACCCGGCGGCGCGCTCGCCGGCACCATTGTTGGCGCCAGCGTGGTCTCCGTGCATCTGCTGGTCAACCATCCCCAGGCGACGCTCGAAGACGGCACAGTCCTGCTCTTTACTCTGAGCGAGCCGCTCAACCTAGTGGCCGCCACACCCTCCGGCAACTAATGGCCTGTCTCTGAAGATCGCGACATAAATGCGCTGTCATCATGAGTGACCGTTTGACCCGAACCGGACAGAGACTGATTCCCGCGCCGTAGGCGCAGTGTTTTTTAGCCCGCGCTTCAGCGTGGGGCGGCGGGTTTCCGCAAATGCGTTCCGGAGTCCCGTAGGGACGGTGCTGTGATGCGGCACGACCTGTGCCCTTTCCCGCTCCGCATTTACACTAGAACATTAGCAACCCGCTTCCAGTTCGCGCTGCGCCGTGCAACGATGACCGCTCCCGCACGCCCGAGCTGAAAGCTAGGAGCTAGAAGCTAGAAGCTGTTTTTTCATGGATAAATTCATCATTCGCGGCGGCAATCCACTGGTCGGGACGGTGCGCATCTCCGGCGCCAAGAACTCGGCTCTGCCGTGCATGGCAGCGGCCATTCTCACTGAAGAGGAGGTCACGCTTGAAAACATTCCCCAGGTGCGCGACATCGCCACCGAGCGGCGTTTGCTCGCCTCCATGGGCGCAGCGGTCGAACTGCACGAATCCGTGACGCCTGAGGATGCGCCGTCGTCAGCGACAGGAGAAGGCGCGTCGCTCAAGCACACCACCATTAGTTGCCGCTCGCTCTCCGATCCCGTGGCGCGCTATGAGATCGTGAAGACCATGCGCGCCAGCTCGCTTGTCTTGGGTCCTCTCATGGCGCGCTCCGGCGTGGCGCGCGTGGCCATGCCCGGCGGCTGCGCCATCGGCGGCCGTCCCATCGATCTGCACATCAAGGGCCTGGAAAAAATGGGCGCCGTCATCCTGCAGGAGCACGGCTACCTTGAAGCACGCGTCGATTCAGGTGTGGGGCGGCTGCGCGGCGCGCACATTGTCTTCGATCGCATCACCGTCACCGGCACCGAAGATCTGCTCATGGCCGCGGTCCTCGCCGAAGGCGAAACCCTGCTCGAAAACTGCGCCCGCGAGCCCGAAGTCGTCGATCTCGCCCAGTTGCTCATCGCCATGGGCGCGCGGATCGAGGGCGCGGGCACGTCCTCCATGCGCGTTCACGGCGTCTCCAGCCTCCACGGCGCGCGCTACCGCATCAACCCCGACCGCATTGAGGCGGGAACCTTCCTCATCGCCGGCGCCATCACCGGCGGCGATTTGATTGTGGCCAACTGCAACGTCGATCATCTCGGCGCCGTCATCGCCAAGCTGCGCGAGAGCGGCGTGCGCGTCGACGTGCTCGGACCCGGCGCGGTCCGCGTCCGTGCCGCGGAGCGTTTGCGCGCCGCCGACATCTCCACCGAGGAGTATCCCGGCTTTCCCACCGACATGCAGGCCCAGTACATGGCCTTGGCCACGCAGGCCGAGGGCGTCAGCCTGGTCCGCGAAAACATCTTCGAGAACCGCTTCATGCACGTGCAGGAGCTGGTGCGCATGGGCGCCAACATCAAGGTGGACGGCAACGCGGCCACGGTGCGCGGCCCGGCGCGGCTCTCCTCGGCCGCCGTCATGTGCTCCGATCTGCGCGCCTCCGCTTCGCTGGTGCTGGCCGCGCTGGTCGCCGACGGCGAGTCGGTCATCGATCGCGTCTACCACATGGATCGCGGTTATGAGCGCTTCGAGGAAAAGCTGCGCAGTGTGGGCGCCCAGATCCAGCGCCTGGGCGACGTCTTCGCCCCCCGCCCGGAAAATCCCGAGCCCGCGGACCAACCCGCATAGAGATTCCGCATCCAATCGCTCAGAGTCAACTCGCGGACATTTTCAACAGAACGCAACCAATTCCGCGCCCGCGTGTTGAATAGAATGAAGCGCCTGGAAAGTTTCCTCAATCCGGCGCGATGCACTCACACCATGGAGGGAATAATTCCGTGAAAAAAACTGCACTATCCCTGCTGCTTGCAATCTGCCTCGCTCCCGCCGCCGCTTTAGCGCAGGTGGGAATTGTGGTTCGCGTGGCGCCTCCCGCGCCCATCGTCGAACACTATGGCCCGCCTCCTCATGAAGGCTGGGTCTGGATCGACGGCTATCACCGCTGGAATGGCCACCGCTACGTCTGGGTCCACGGCCACTGGGTCCGCCCCCCGCATCCCGGCGCGGCCTGGGTTGCCCATCGCTGGGAGCAGCGGGGCGATGGCTGGGTCCTCATCGAAGGCCACTGGCGGTAAACCGGAAAACAAGAAAGAAGAGAGCGGGGTTTCCGCCCCGCGCACTTTTTTGCCTGAAATCGAGGCCTTGTCATATAAAACGCTCCACTGAGCTATCCGGTACATCGCGGAGAAAATCAGAGGTGGTACAAGGGATATGAATGCGGGCCACAATGGGC
Organism: Acidobacteriaceae bacterium; assembly: GCA_003165005.1. Taxonomy (GTDB): domain Bacteria; phylum Acidobacteriota; class Terriglobia; order Terriglobales; family Acidobacteriaceae; genus Telmatobacter. The sequence continues at coordinate 4,300 of PLSB01000282.1, forward strand.
GCGCAACGAACACGCCGCGCAACGCTCATTTCCGCAGCATCCGGAACCTGCGCGGTAATCCACCGGCACCCAACTCCTTGGAGGACTCGATTCTCGTGAAGAAAATTGCAATGGCACTGTTGCTCGCTTTTACCCTGATCCCCGCGGCATCGTTTGCGCAGGTCGTGATTCGCATCGGGCCGCCCCCGCCTGTGTACGAAAGGCGCGGCCCACCTCCTGGGGAGGGATACGTATGGCAACCCGGCTATCACCGCTACGACGGCGCACATTATGCCTGGACACCCGGCCACTACGAGCAACCACCCCGTAGAGGTCAACGCTGGGTCGCCCACCACTGGGTACACCGCCATGGTCAATATGTCCTGGTCGAAGGTTACTGGCGCTAAACTGCAATTCAAAATAGGAAAGCGGGGCGCAGGCCCCGCTTTTTCCTGTCCACTGTTCACTGTCCACTGATCACTGAATTTCAATCACATCCGTCGCCGCCGCCGCCGCCCGCTCGGCCTGCTCCATCACCTTCTCCGCCACCGCGTAGAACGCCTCGGCCTGCGGGCTCTTCGGTCCTGCTAGGGCCACCGGCATTCCGCGGTCGCCGCCCTCGCGAATCGCCGGCAGCAGCTCGATCGCTCCCAGAAACGGCACGCCAAACTGCTGCGCCGTGCGCTCTGCCCCGCCGCGCGAAAAGATGTCGATCTCCTGGTGGCAGTGCGGGCACGTGAAGTGGCTCATGTTCTCCACAATCCCCAGCACGTCCACGTTCACCTGCCGAAACATCTCGAGCGCCTTGCGCGCGTCCTCCAGGCTCACGTCGCTGGGCGTCGACACTACCACCGCTCCGGTCAGCGGCACCGTCTGCACCAGCGAAATCGCCACGTCGCCCGTGCCCGGCGGCAGGTCCACAATCAGATAGTCCAGCTCGCCCCAGTTCACCTGCTGCAAAAACTGCCGGACGATCTGGTGCAGCATCGGGCCGCGCATCACCAGCGGCTTGTCGCCCGGCGAAATGTAGCCGATCGAGATGGTCTTGATGCCGTGCGTCAGGTTGGGCTCGATCATGTTGCCCGGCCCCACCTTCGGCTGCTCGCTCGAGCCCATCATCAGCGGCACATTCGGCCCGTAGACGTCGGCGTCCATCAATCCCACGCGCTGGCCGAGCCTGGAGAGCGCGATGGCCAGGTTCACCGCGATGGTGGTCTTGCCCACGCCGCCCTTGCCAGAACCGATAGCAACAATCTTTGCTACGCCAGGTAAAGCCACCGGTGCCGGCATGGCAGGTCCATGCGCCATATAGAAGATCTCCTTGTCGAGTAACCTGTCTCTAAGGTTGGCAATGTAAACACGCAGTTCGCAATCCAAAAACCGCTGTCATCCTCGTTTGTACCGCCGGTCTCCTGACCGGCTGTAGTGTGGGTCTCCTGACCCGCACATGTGGGCCGGCCGCACAGTCTCTGAGCGCGGAGGAGTCGCCGTCGTAAGATCGTCGCGGCGGACGGCCTGCTCAAATCTTACAGGAGCCCACATCAGCTTCGCGGGACGAGTCCAACTCCGCTAACTCCAGGGGTGCCCCATCCTAAACGCGCTCTTTGCGTTTAGGATGGGATGCGGTATTCACGGTTCAATTGCGCCGGCATCCTTCAGCCCCGCCGTTTCGCTCTGCGCCTTCTTGCGCCGCGCGTGTTCGCGCTCGCGATGCTCGCGCCGCCGCAGCGCATCGGCGTACCGGCGGATCTCATCCGCCGTCTCCGGCTTCAGTTGCGGAACCTTCTCGAGCCGCCCATGCTCGTCCACGGCCACAAACACCATGTAGGCGCTGGCCACGTGCGACACCGCGCCCGTGCGCGTATTCTCCGCCCACACCTTCACGCCCACCTCCATCGAGCTGGTGAACGCCCGGTTCACGCTCGACTTCAGCGTCACCAGGTCGCCCAGCCGCACCGGCTGGATGAAATCGATATGATCCATCGCCGCCGTCACCACGTGCGTGCGCGCGTGCCGGTAGGCCGCCATCGCGCCCGTCAGATCGATGAAGTGCATCAGCCGCCCGCCCAGCAGGTTGCCCAGCATGTTGGTATCGTTCGGCAGGATGATCTCCGTCATCTCCGATTGCGTGCTCTCGACTGTCCGCACTTGCGGGTGGCCTTCCTGGCTGCTCATCGCGCCTCCGCTCCGTCCTCTTTCGCCTGATTTTTCGTCTCGTTTCGTTCTCCGCCAGCTACAATGGATTTATCGGCGGGGTTTGACCCTGGTTGCGTTGCCGCATCCAGTTCCAGTTTCGGCAATCCTCGCCAATTACGCAAATCCCTCACGGCCCGATCGAACAGAATCGCGCCGGATGCGAGTACGATGGATAAAATTGCAGGGCTGAAAGAAATCCTGGTTTTGGACCCCGGAAACAGCTTTGCCCGTTATGGGCTTGCCATGGAACTGGCAAGCCAAGGCGAGGTTGCGGCTGCGCTCGCGGAGTTTGATACGCTCTTGGTGAACGATCCGGATTACACGGCCGGCTATTTCATGTCCGCGCAAACCTTGGCGAGCGCGGGCAGGAGGCCAGAGGCCGTGGATCGGCTCAAAGCCGGGATCGATTCTGCGGCGCGCAGCGGCAACAATCACGCCGTCAGCGAGATGCAGGCGATGCTCGACGAGCTTCACGGCTAGCGTTCCCATCGGTTCCCGTCTTCGCGGGCTCCCTTTGGGGTTTCACCATGAAGGTTTCGGCGCATGCGCCGCCACGTGAGTTTTTTTCGAGACGGCCAGGTATCCTTCGCGTGGCAATTTGGCGTCTAAAGGATCAATATGGCGAAATACTCGATTGTCGTGCCATTTCACAATGAAGAAGAAAACGTAACGATCCTGTACGCGCGCCTCAAGCAGGTCATGGAGCAGGTAGGCGACTCCTTTGAGCTGGTCCTGGTTGACGATGGTTCGACTGACCGGACCTACAAGCTCCTCGAAGAGATTGCCGCCGTCGACAGCCGCGTTCTGATCGTCAAGCTGCGCCGCAACTTCGGCCAGACTTCGGCCCTGTCCGCGGGCTTTGACCACGCCTCGGGCGAGTTCCTCCTGGCCATGGACGGCGACCTGCAGCACGACCCCAACGATATTCCCGCGTTTCTTGAGAAGCTCGACGAAGGCTACGACGTCGTCTCCGGATGGCGCAAGACCCGTATCGACAACTTCTTTCTGCGCCGCATGCCCTCCGCTTGTGCCAATTGGATCATGGCGCGGCTTTCCGGCGTACCCATCCACGACTTCGGCACCACCTTCAAGGCTTATCGCCGCGAAGTCATCCAGGGCATTCCCCTCTACGGCGAGATGCACCGCTTCATACCCGCGCTCGCCAGTTGGTACGGCGCAAGCATCTGCGAGATTCCCATCCGCAACGTGAATCGCGCGCGTGGCAGGAGCCATTACGGCCTGGGACGCCCCTTCCG
>PLSB01000159.1 GCA_003165005.1 Acidobacteriaceae bacterium
TTGAGACGATTGCGCTGGCGAAGGTTTCAACGTCGGCCGCGGAGGCGCGGGGGCTGGGGATGCTGGGCCCGGCGGACCGGATCACGATGAACTGCGAGCGGCAACTGCTGGACGCGAAGGCGCAGGCGTCGGCGCTGGCCGAGGGAGGCTATGTTGCGCCGCAGCCGCGGACGCAGATTCCGGCGCCGGGCCTGGGGGCGCTGGCAACGCTGGAAATGGGAATAGGGCTGATGAAGGAGGCGGGCTACGCTTCCGACCACGACGCGAAGGTGGCGCGGTGGGCGGCATATATTTTGTGTGGCGGGCGGGTGACGCCGGGATCGCTGGTGAGCGAGCAATATTTGCTGGACCTGGAGCTTGAGGCGTTTCTGTCGCTGTGCGGCGAGAGGAAGACGCAGGAGCGGATTGCGTATACGCTGAAGAGCGGCAAGCCGCTGCGGAATTGACATACATACGTACGTATGTGATCATGAAATGAATGAGGTGGCTAAAATGTATATTGATCCGGAAACCGTAACCTCGCCGAAAAACAAGGTGAAGAACTTAAGAGTGCTCTTTGACAGAGGTCCGGTTGACTATAGTTGGTCCCTGGCGCGGCTCGTTTACGGGGACGAAGAGCGCATTGGTATTCGGTGGAACGGGGACAACAAAGAAAGTAAGAAGGGGGTACCTCTTGCGAACGCCCACCCTGTTTGGTTCATCCTGCCGAAGGAGATCGAGGAGGCAGTTGAGTCGACGATTGGGAAGCTGGACAACGAACGCGAGGCGGAGTTGCTGGAGGGCTACCGTCAACTGGCTGCGGATCAGGAGCAGGAAGTCGAAGCGGAGGAGTGGTCGGAAGGATTAATTGGCGATGCCTATTAAGCGAGGCGAAGTCTATTGGGTGGATTTCGATCCGAGCGTGGGTGGTGAGATACAGAAAACTCGCCCCGCTATCGTGATTTCGAACAACGCAGCCAATCTCGCGCTCAACCGAGTGCAAGTAGTGCCGATTACCTCGAAAACCGACCGGGTATATCCCGGCGAGGCAATTGTTGACGTCAATGGAGAAAGGCGCAAGGCGATGGCGACGCAATTGGCGACGGCCAGCAAGCTGCGGCTAGGTGATAAACTTGGTTGCCTTGGAGCTCACGACATAGCGCGCGTCGAGGCGGCCATTGCAGTTCAGCTCGCGCTCCAATTGAAGTAGGCAATATGCAAGTCCGGCCGAAGATCGTTTGGGCAGGAATGGCCGCATTTGCGACCGTATTTCTGCATGCGGACGGCCAACAAAGCCCGCCTCCAACGCGCGAACTTAATACCTCCGGCCAGGTGACGGTGGACGGCCGGCTCACCCCGTATCTCATCCGTCATCTGCCCGTGAACGCATTTCCCCAGTTGCCGCCCGACATTCAGGATGCGCTCACGCGCCGCGGATGCCTGATTCCGCAGACCTACGAGGCGCACCAGCCGGAAAACGTCGTAAACGCGAGCTTTGAGCGCCACGGCTCGTCTGACTGGGCCGTGCTTTGCTCGGTCGACGGTACCGCTTCGCTGCTCGTCTTTTTCGCGAGTCGCGGCGATCCCATGGTGCTGGTCACGGCGGCGGAGACCGATCGCCTCGAGGCTCACGGCTTGAGCCCGGTTCTCGGATTCAACTGGGGCATCGATCCCGCATCGCCGGAAGCAGTGCACCTGGCGCAACTCGCCATGCGCCATCCGCCGCCGCGCCTCGACCACGACGCGCTGGCCGATTCCGCTATCGACCGGAAGACGATCTACCGCGTCTACTTGAAAGGCGCCTGGACGATCGTCGATACGCGGGATTAGCATTGCCCTCAGAGCTAGCCATATGCCAGCATCCCCGAATACGCGGTATCGTCAACCAGACTGCTGACTCGCCGACTCGCTGAAAAGAAATTTCGGGCGAACTCGCCAACTTGCGATGTCGCGAAGCGACGCCGGCTTGCGAAGAAGTGAAACACTCGTTTCATCCCCCCGGCGGGTCTGCAACACTGGTGCGGGACTGACTTGCTGATCGCCTGGGTTTGTTTGTTGCGGCCACGGTGGGAAGATTTACTGACTCGTTGTCCGCGGCCTGCTGTCCACTGTTCACTGCCCACTCTTCCACTATCCACTGTTTCAGGAGCCCCTCATGCCGGAAGCCGTTCTCGTCGCCGCCGTTCGCACGCCTGTGGGCCGAGCCCCGAAAGGCGCGCTCTCCACCACCCGCCCCGACGACCTTGCGGCACTGGCCGTGGGCAAGGCTTTGGGCAGGGTTCCGAACCTTGACAAGAGTGAAATCGACGACGTGATTCTCGGCTGCGCCCAGCCCGAAGGCGAGCAGGGCTTCAACATCGCGCGCATGGCGGCGTTACGCGCGGGTTTGCCGGTGGAAATCCCCGGCGCTACCGTCAATCGCCTGTGCGCCTCGGGACTCGAAGCCATCGCACTCGCCGATCAGCGCATCCGCTCCGGCGCTGCGCAGGTCATTGTTGCCGGCGGCGCCGAATCCATGAGCCTGATTCCCATGGGAGGGAACAAGCCCAGCCCCAATCCCTGGCTCGCGGCCAACTATCCCGCCTCGCTGCTTACCATGGGCCTGACGGCCGAGCGCGTCGCCCGCCGTTATGCTGTTTCGCGCGAAGATCAGGACGCTTTCTCGCTCGCAAGCCACCAAAAAGCCCTCGCCGCGCAGGCCGCGGGACGCTTCAAGGAAGAGATCGTCCCGGTGCGCGTGATAACGACCGCTTTTGGGGTCACGCCCGGAGCAAAACCAGGCAAGCCTGAGCTTCAGGAAAAGGAATTTTCCTTGGACGAAGGCCCGCGCGCCGACACCTCCGCCGAAGCGCTCGCGCAGCTCAAGCCCGTCTTTCACGCGCAGGGCACGGTCACGGCGGGCAACTCCTCGCAAACCTCCGATGGCGCTGCCGCAGTGGTTCTCGTCGAAGCCGGCCGCGCGCGCGAGCTTGGCCTCAAGCCACTGGCGCGGCTCGTCTCCTACGCCGTCACCGGCTGTTTGCCGGAGGAGATGGGCATCGGCCCCATCACGGCGATTCCCAAAGCCCTCAAGCTCGCCGGCCTTACGCTCAACGACATCGACCTCATCGAATTGAACGAGGCCTTCGCGGCGCAGGTTCTCGCCATCGTTCGCGCGCTCTCGCTCGATCCCGCGCGCGTCAACGTCAATGGCGGCGCCATCGCGCTCGGCCATCCGCTGGGCTGTACCGGCGCTAAACTCACCGCGACTCTACTCCAAGAGTTGAGGGCACGGAGTGCCGCAAGGTACGGGATGGTGACGATGTGTGTTGGTGGCGGCATGGGAGCCGCGGGCATCTTTGAGCGGCTGTGATTGTCGACCCGGCCCCTGACCCCTGAAACCTATCTTTTGAAGAACTCCCCATGCCCGCCGATCGCCCACGGATCGTAGTGCGCGGCGAACCCGGCGCGCTGTTGGATGCTGGGGTGGTCGTAGAGCCAGAAGACGAGGAACGGGTTGGGATGGGGATCCTCGAGCCACGCCGCTCCCAGATCGTTGAACGCGGCGACGGCGGTCTTCTCGGGATCGGCCACAATGCCGTGGATCGCCTCCTGCCCGTAGACATCGGCCTGGTGCTCGAAGTGGCGGCTGACGGCGTTGACCACAGGCTCAGTGAGGAAGCCTGCAATCGAAATGGCAAACAGCAGCACCACGAATCCCGTGCGCGACGCGAGCGCCGGCTCCGCATGAATCAGATCTTCCGGTTTGGGATCAATCCATCGCGCCCCAAACCGCTTCACGAGCCACGCGGCAAACGCGGCGCAGGCCCAGTAGACGAAGAGCAGGCCAACTGCCGAGCCCACAAACCCCTTCGCAATGTGGTGCAGCACGTAATGCCCGCTCTCGTGGCCGAAGATGAACAGCACCTCGTCGTCAGGAATGCGCCCGGCCGTCGTATCCCACACCACGATGCGCTTGGTTGCGCCCAGGCCGGAGACGTACGCGTTGAGGCCGTTGGTTTTCACGCTGGCCTTCATCAGAACCATGCGCGAGGGCGGGATATTGGTTCCGGTGCGCGCGGCGACCTTCTCGAGTTCGCTCACCAGCGCGGCGTGATTTTTCTGCAACGGCTCAAAATGGAAGAAAATCGGCTCGAACAGCGGCTCCAGAAAGATGGAGAACGCCAGGATCGGCAGCGTGACCACCCAGGCCGCGAGCCAATACCTGCGCGGCCAGCGGCGCACGATCCAATGGAAGAGCAGCAGAATCGGCGCGCCGACGAGCAGCGTCAATCCCAGCGCCTTTGCCTGGTCGCCCAGCCAACTGCCCCACGCCTGCACGCTGATTCCATAGGCGCGCTCAAAGTGATGCGCAGTGGCGTCGAGCGGCAGGCCAGCGAGCGCGGTGACGAGGAAGAACGCGGCGAAAAACTCGAGCCCCTGCACCCAGCGGCGGCCGGAGATGCGCTGCGTCCAGCGCTCGATCGCAACCCAGGCGCGCGCGGCCAGCAGCAACCACAAAAAGACGATGCCCCAGACCGCCCCGGCAATGCCCAGAGTGATGCGGATGCGGCTCAAGGCGATGGCCTTGGCGAGTTTTTCCGGCGGCAACGTGTAGGCCTGCTGCGGAGCGGACTGCGCCGGCGCGGCAATCGCGATTGCGGCGGGAGGCGAGGAAGGCGCGACAGTTTGAGCGTTGAGGGGAAGGGAAGCGAAACCGGCCACGAGCGCCACCGGGCACATCGCCAGCAACCATCGGCGTCCTATCTTCATTCACGCTCTCCGGAGCAGGGAATAGCCAATAGGGAGTAGCCAGTAGGACCCACTCCATCTTTTAAAGAGTCCAGCGGCACAACCGCCGCTCGACGCCCTGTACTCGGCTTTCTACTCCCTATTGGCTACTTCCTGCTCCCTGCTTTTTTCCACGCGCCCAGAATCGCTCCCATCAGCAGCATGGCAAGGAGCCAAAAGCCCGCGTTCACGGCAAACAGGGCGTAGCTGCGCACTTCGAATACGGTCTCGGTAGCGTGGATGGGCAGCACACAGCCCAGCCACAGGCCTGCGGCAACTTTCATGCCGCGCGCCGCCGTCTGCGGTCCTGAGTGCTGCACAAAACTCGAAATGCACGTGGCCAGCAACCCGGCGGCCAGCAGGGCCGTGGCGCATTGCAAAACCTGGCTCACGCCGTTGCCCGCCATCCACACGCGATCGCGCCCGATGCCCTTGAGCCACACGTCGAGAAACAACGTGTACCAGACCGCCATAATGAGCATACTTGCCACCACGGCAACGGCGATGGCCAGATAGTTGTGGCGCACGTGCGGCGATATGATCGGCATTCTGTTCTCCCCAGCTCTTTTCCCGCGCGGGCCGCGACTTTCAGGTGCACCGGAGGGTTGCCCGCGCACGCAATCCGTTCCGGCGGGGATTCTAGACCATTTTCGCACTCTTGCCCAAGGGCAGTATCCTTGAGCCTATCGCCATGCAAGCAGCGGCCGGCAAAAACCCGATGGAAAACTCCGCGCTTCAGCTTTGGTTCGCCTATCCCGGCGACCTTGCCGAGCCCGAGGTTGAAGAGTCGTGCCTGGCCATCCTCGATGAAGCCGAGCGCGCTCGCGCCGCCCGCTTGCAACCTGTCAGGCGCCGGCGTCAATTCCTGGCCACTCATGCTTTGACGCGCGTCGCGCTCTCGCATGGGCGTGCCTTGCCGCCGCAGTCCTGGAGATTCTCTCGCAACGAGTACGGCAAGCCGTCTCCCATTCCGGAGTGCGGCCTGCGCTTCAGTCAATCGGACAGTGTGGAGATGGCGACGTGCCTGGTCGCGCTGCCTGACCCGATTGGCGGCGCTGCCGTGGAGGTGGGCGTGGACCTTGAATCGTTTGCTCGCGCCGAGGAGATCGTTCCCCTCGCGCCGCGCGTCTTCTCCAAGGCCGAGCGCGCGCAACTCGACGCCTTGCCCGCCGCCGATCGCGCCGATCGCGCCTTGACGCTCTGGACCCTCAAAGAGGCCTACATCAAGGCGCGCGGCATGGGCCTTACGCTTCCGCTGCAGGAGATTTCGTTTCTATTCGAAGACGCGGAGACGTTCCGCTTTGAAGTCGATTCGTCGGTCGACGAGGATCTCGGCCGCTGGCAGTTTTGCCGCATCAACCACGCCGGGCACCGCATCGCCCTGGCCGTGGAAGCGGCTGCCGCGGGCGATCCGGAGATCTTCGAGGCCAGCCCGCCGCTGGACCCTCCGACGCACCTGTGGTTGTCTGCCATTGCGGCGACCGCCGGCAGTGCCGGCGAGGTCCGAGAGGAAGCTGCCGAATCGCCTCGTCCGCGCCCGCAGGTTTTCCGCCCTCTTCTGGGAAAAGGGCGCCGAAAATGACGGGGCACGGCGGGAAACCTTTAAGACCGGATCGGGAAACTGCCGTTCACGGCCTATTCATCTCAATCTGTGAACTTTCTGCGCCCTCGCCGCCGGTTTCGGCATCCATACCTTATAGACGCATAACTGAACCGGTACAATCCGAACCAAGGAGATTTTCCCCAATGGCATACGAATTACCGCCGCTTCCCTACGACTACAACGCCCTCGAACCCTTCATCGACACCGAAAC
>PLSB01000236.1:0-1841 GCA_003165005.1 Acidobacteriaceae bacterium
TCTTCTTCTTGTCCTTGAGAATGGCTTCGGCCATTTCGACGGCGGCAGCCGAGGGCGCGTAGTACGCGCTGCCGGTCTTGAGATGCTTCACGATCTCGGCCCCGCCGTCGCGGGTGCGCTGCACGATGGCGTCGATGCGCTCCTTGGGCAGCAGCTCGGTGATGGGAATGCCGGCCACCGTGGTGTGGCTGAGCAGAGGCACCATGGAGTCGCCGTGGCCTCCCAGCACCATGCAGCTCATGTTGTGCACGCTGACGTTCAGCTCCTCGGCAAGGAAGGTCTTGAAGCGGCCCGAGTCCAGCACGCCGGCCATGCCGATGACGCGCTGGCGGTTGAAGCCCGACAGCTTGTAGGCTGCCTGCGCCATGGCGTCCAGCGGATTGGAGACCACGATCAGGAAGCACTCGGGCGAATACGAGACCACCTTCGCGACTACGTCCTTCATGATCTTGTAGTTGGTCTGCAGCAGGTCGTCGCGGCTCATGCCCGGCTTGCGGGGAATGCCGGCCGTGATGATGACAATGTCGGAGTTGGCCGTGATCTCGTAGCTATTTGAGCCCTGGATGTGCACATCCGAGCGCTCGATGGGCTGCGCCTGGCTGAGATCGAGCGCCTTGCCCTGGGGCACGCCCTCGACCACGTCGACGAGCGCCACATCGGCAAGTTCCTTGGCCATAATCCAGTGCGCGGCCGTGGACCCCACGTTCCCCGCGCCGATGATGCTGACTTTCTTCCGCATTTCTATTCTCCTAGTCGTGAATCGTGGTTCGTGAATCGTGGTTCGTGAAGGGCAGCATCGCCGGGCGCGCTGCGGAGTTCTGGTGGCCTCGCTTAGGTGTGGGGAACAGCCTCGCCAACCACTGACCACGGTTCACGAGCCACGATTTACATATTCCCAATAACCCTCGTGGCGAACTCGCTGGTTCCCACCTTTGTTGCGCCGGAAAGTTGCCGCTCGAAGTCGTACGTCACAAATTTCTGCTGGATGGTCTTCTCCATCGCGCTCTCGATCATGCGCGCCGCTTCCTTCCAGCCGATGAACTCGAGCAGCATCACTCCCGACAGAATCACCGAGCCGGGATTGATTTGGTCCTTATCGGCGTACTTGGGCGCTGTGCCGTGCGTGGCCTCGAAGACCGCGTAGCCGTCGCCGATGTTGGCGCCGGGCGCAATGCCCAGGCCGCCCACCTGCGCCGCCGCCGCATCGGAGATGTAATCGCCATTCAGGTTCGTCGTGGCGAGAATGCTGTAGTCCTCGGGGCGAATGACGATCTGCTGGAAGATCGAGTCGGCGATGCGGTCGTTGACCAGAACCTTCGACTTCCACGCGCCATTGCCGTGCGATGCGCCGATGGTGTCGAGAACGCCCTTGATCTCGGCGTAAACAGCCTCGCGGAAAGCTGGCGAGCCGAATTCGAGGCCCGGTTCGATGAGCGCGGCGTTTTCTTCAATCGTCAGGCCGGGCTTTGCCTCTACGTTACCCAGAATCCAGCTCTCGCGCTCGGTGACGGTCTGCTCGCGGAACTCCTCGGTCGCCACTTCGTAGCCCCACTCGCGGAAGGCGCCCTCAGTGAATTTCTGGATGTTGCCTTTGTGCACGAGCGTCACCGTCTTGCGGCCGGTTTCAAGCGCCTGTTGGATGGCGTAGCGCACCAGACGCTTGGTGCCGAAGACGGAGATGGGCTTGATGCCCACGCCCGAATCGCTGCGCACTTTTTTCTTGCCGCCCTTGAGCAGATCGTCGTTGAGGAACGAGATCAGCCGCGCCGCGTCTTCCGATCCCTCTTTGAACTCGATGCCTGCGTACACGTCCTCCGTGTTCTCGCGGAAGATGACGATGT
>PLSB01000236.1:1908-3158 GCA_003165005.1 Acidobacteriaceae bacterium
AAGATCTCAAACCAGCGGATGGCGCGCTTGCCCGCGTAGGCCTTTTCCACTGCGGCGTCGAAGACCCGCTGCGACGCCTTCCAGATGTCGCGGCCCGTGCCGTCGCCTTCGATGAAGGGAATGATGGGGTGGTCGGGAACGGAAAACTGCCCGTTCTTGTAGTCGATCGGCTGGCCGTTTTTCGGCAGCGCAAGGCCGTTATACGTGCTTTGCATCTCGTTCAGGGAAACCCTCTCGAGGAATGGTTCAGAATTGAGGCTAACACCTGCAATTTGGGGGTGGCAATGGCGAGGAGATTTTGGACGTAAAAACACCAATTTAGGCGCAAAAAACGCGCCGCTGCTCTTTGAATCTCGCCTGTGGGGCGAGGCCGCCGATCTTCCCCCTTCGCTGCAGCTCTGCGGGTCCACCCGGTTCGGGCCTGCGGCCGTGAACCCCGGATAAATTTATGCGAAATCCTGTTCGCGCCCGTCCAGATGCGATAGACTCATGCGGGAATGTTTCAAAAAAACTTCCTCAATCTTCATCCCCACGGAGGGCACATCGAAATTGGGAAAAAGCATGGTCCCGAAGAAAATCTTCTTCACCAAAGGCGTCGGCAAACACAAGGAGCGGTTGACCTCGTTTGAGCTGGCCCTTCGGGATGCGGGCATCGCCTCGCAGAACCTGGTGCGCGTCTCTTCCATCTTTCCGCCGCAGTGCAAGTTGATCCCGCGCAAGGAAGGCCTCAAGTTCCTGAGCGACGGCGAGGTGGTCTTTGCAGTCATCGCGGAAAACTCCACGCGCGAGGCGCATCGGCTGGTCGCCTGCAGCATCGGCGTGGCCATTCCGGCCGACCGCAACACCTACGGCTACCTGAGCGAGCATCACAGCTTCGGCGAGACCGAGGAGCAGGCGGGCGAGTATGCCGAGGAGTTGGCCGCCGAGATGCTGGCCACCACGCTCGACGTGGAATTCGATCCCGACACCAGCTGGGACGAGAAAAAGGAGATCTACAGAATCTCCAACAAGATCGTCCGCACCAGCAACGTCACCCAGTCGGCGGTTGGCGACAAGCGCGGCAAATGGACGACAACCATCGCCGCCGCGGTGCTGATCCTGGACGAATAGGCATTGCATGCAGCAGACATTGCATGCAGCAGACATTGCATGCAGCAGCCTTTTGGATTAGAGCTGCGGTTGGGGTAGAGAGTTCCGCGCAATGATGCAGAGTAATTGAGGCCAATTCCGCCCGCGCGGGGTTGGCCTTG
>PLSB01000160.1 GCA_003165005.1 Acidobacteriaceae bacterium
ACTTAAATTAGAAATGCTCTAAGCTACCGGAAGAAGGCTGAGACCACCGATGCCGACCACGCCTCCTGCCAGCCGCCGGCGCCGTCAAAAGGCAGCGGCGTCGCGGGAGGAGGCATTGCGGGAGGCTGAGGCGGAGGAATCGGTTGCGGGGCCGGTGGCTTCACGCGCAAATAATCACCGTGGCCATACTTCCATTCCTTGGGAATCTCACAGGGCGGCAGGTAGTGGCCGGGCCTTTCCACGGGCCCGAAGCGGCCCAGCGCCGACTCCCACCAGGGATGGTCATGATCGATGATCTCGGCGACAAAATCTCCCACCGGGAATGCCCTTCGCAGAACCTCGTCCTCCTTCGACGCCAGCACCGCGATCGTCTGCGCCTTTTGCTGGATCGCGGAGAACTCGCCGGTCAGGCAGCGGTCGTCGACGGCGCCGGCCATGAGGATCGCCCTGCGTACCGGCAACCGCATCGCGGTCATCGCCTCCAGGATGACGCGGGCGCCCAGGCTGTGAGAGACAAACGAGAGGCTCGCCGCGTTCTGGAGATTGGCGTCCACAAACGCTGCCAGCTTGGCGCCTGCATCCCTGCCGTGAGCGGGCTCCGTGGGATAACTCAACATATGAACGGATTCCGAATCGCCGGACCACAACAGGCCGAGATAGGCCGCGGTATCGGGCAGGCTCAGCAGCTTTCTCCACTCGGAGAGCGCCTGAATTCCCTGCTGGCGGTTGTTGTTGAATCCGTGCGTGGCAATCAAAACGTCCCTGCCGCAGACGTATTGCTTGAGATCCGCCAAGGCAAGATCGACATATCTGGAATGGACGGCATAGTTCGGGTCGCCGATGCGTGCAGTCCCGAGCCATTGCTTCGGTTGCACCTTGTCGGAGACCTCGCCGCCGCCCCACAGTGCCCGAAGGTCCAGAAAGCGCGTGATGGCATCTTCTGCGACCGTCATTTTGCCGCCTTCTTCACCGCCTGCATGGTGTCGACGGCCGTCGCCAGCGCCGTGGAGAGATCCTTGGCAATCGGCGACAGCGGCGTAGCCAGCAGACCGACGAGCAACGCCAGCCCGAAATCGTTTCTCGTCCAGGATCCATCTTTGTCGATCAGACAGGCGCCGGCAAGCGCCAGTGCAACAGCGATGCACGCAGCCAGCCCTCGCATCCAGTTTCGGTAGAACTGGTCGGCCCGCTGGTAGCAATCGTCGAGAGTTGCAGTCACGATGAGGTCGAAGCGCGCGAAGACATCGCTCTCGGATTGATCGAGCGGTTTGCCGGCCGCTGTCTTCTTCGCAACCTTAATCAGAATTGCGGAGTCCACGTTGGTCGCCGTGGCCAGAGCGGCCGCATTGTCAGCGCTCAGGTGCAGCTTGATGAGTGACTTCGCAATGGCTTTCTGGCTGGTTAAATCGATCCCGTTCACCCAGCTGGATCGCAGTGTCTCCACGATCCCGCTCTGTGGCAGTGCATTGATTGGGCTGCTGGCCGACCCGGCCGGTGGCTGCCCACCGTGAGCCTGGGGCGCAGCAGCAGGGGCCGCTTGGGGCGTAAGGGCGCAGACCGTTTTGCGAATGCGCCGGAACCCCATCCAGTTGATCCATGGAATGACCGGCTTGATGGCTTCAAGAAGACCGAATGCCGCCGTCCCCAATCCGCCGACTGCCGTGATGAGTTGCGTGAGTTGCAAACCTGAAATCCGTAACGCTGCAGCATCTCCGCTCATGGCGCGCATCCCCCTCGCATATAGGCTCTTATACCGCGAAAACGTACGGGAGAATAGAAAATAATCTCGCCAGGCGGCAGATTTCCTGCGGATTCGATTGAGTTCGAAGGGGGCTGCTCGTCCGGCCGGGCGATCGGCCGGATTCAGGCAGGCAGTTTTTCCGCCTCGGCGCGGGCGGCCAGGAACCGCTCCATGAAACCGGTATCGAACTCGCCAGCCCGGAAGTCTGCATCCTGAAAGATCGCCTGGTGCAGCGAAATCGAGGTGTCGATGCCGCGCACGATGAACTGGCCGAGCGCCCGCTCCATCTTCGCCATCGCCTCGGCGCGGTCGACGCCGTGCGTAATCAGCTTGGCAATCAGCGAATCGTAGTACGGAGGAACCACGCCCTCGGCATACTGCGCCGTGTCCACGCGCACGCCGTTGCCGCCGGGCACATTGAAGGCCGTAATCAGCCCCGCCGACGGCGTGAAGCGCTGCGGGTGCTCGGCGTTGATGCGGCACTCGATGGCGTGGCCGCGGATCTCGATCCGGGACGGCAAGATCGCGTCCAGCCGCTCGCCGGCCGCAATGCGCAACTGCGCCTTCACAATGTCGACTCCGGTGATCGCCTCCGTGACCGGGTGCTCCACCTGGATGCGCGTGTTCATCTCGATGAAGTAGAGTTGATGGCTCGCGTCCATCAGGAACTCCACCGTCCCGGCGTTCTGGTAGCCGATCTCCCTGAGGCATTTCACCAGCGTCCGGCCCAGCTCTTCGCGCAACTTCGGCGTCACTTGCAGGCTCGGCGCTTCTTCGATCAGCTTCTGATGCCGCCGCTGGATGGAGCACTCGCGCTCGAAGAGCGAGACCACGTTGCCATGCTCGTCGGCCAGCATCTGGAACTCGATGTGGCGCGGGTTCTCGATGTACTTCTCCATGTAGAGTTCGCCGTTGCCGAAGGCGTTGGCCGCCTCGGTAAACGCCGCATGGAAGAGGTTGGGCAGCTCCTCGGGATCGCGCACGATGCGCATGCCGCGCCCGCCGCCGCCGGCCTTGGCCTTCAGGATGACCGGGTAGCCCACCTTCTCGGCCCACGCGCGCGCCTCCTGGGCCGTAGACAGAACGCCGTCCGATCCCGGCAGGATGGGCACGCGGGCCTTCTTCATGGCCTGGCGCGCCTTTTCTTTCTCGCCCATCAGCCGCGTGACTTCCGGCGGCGGACCGATGAATTTGATATTCGACGCGCGGCAGACCTCGGCGAAGTTCGCGTTCTCGCTCAACAGGCCGTAGCCGGGATGGATCGCATCCACGTCGGCAATCTCGGCCGCGGAGATCACTGCCGGCACATTCAAGTAACTATCCGAGGCGCGCGGCGGACCGATGCAGATGGCCTCATCGGCAAAGCGCACGTGCAGCGCGTTGCGGTCCGCCTCGCTGTAGACGGCAACCGTGCGAATGCCCAGCTCCCGGCACGCGTTCAGCACGCGCAACGCGATTTCACCACGATTGGCAACTAGAACTTTACGAAGCATGGATTCCTTAGCAAGCGGGGTTGGCGGAGTTAGCGGAGTTAGCGGAGTTGGCGTGGTTAGCGGAGTTGGCGGAGTTAGCGGAGTTAGAGCGGACTCCTGAGCGCAGCGACTTCAGCAAGCCGTTCAGAATGCGCGCTACTTCCCACCCGTGCTCCATCAATTCGAGCCCTTTCTCTTTGTCCAAATAGCCCAGGTCGATCGCCAGCTCCATCTAAGTTTGCATCTCGTAAAGCGACCCGCGTGCATTGCCTAGGAAATGCCGGAACTGCAAATCGGTCAGCCTGCCGTGGCCCTCTGCAATATTGCTGGCAACTGAAACGGAGGAACGACGCACTTGATCGGTCAAACCGTATGCTTCACGCTTGGGCATCGATTCAGTGAGCGCGTAGGCCTGCCGCGCCAGTGCCATCGCTTTTTGCCAGACAATCAGATCTCGATAGCTCTTTGGCCGTGCCATAGGTCCCTCGCAGCAAACCTAGCGCCGCTAACTCCGCCAACTCCGCTAACTCCGCCAGCTCCGCTAACTCCGCTTACGCCGGGCGTATCGCAAACAACGGCTGGCCGAACTCGATGGCCTGACTGTTCGACACCAGGCACCGGACCACTTCGCCCGCAACGTCCGCCTCGATCTCGTTCATCAGTTTCATGGCCTCGACGATACAGATCACCTGGCCTTTTTCCACACGATCTCCGGGAGAAACAAAGGCTGCGGCGCCGGGGGAAGGCGAGCCAAAAAACGTGCCGACAATCGGCGATTTCAAGATGTGCAGCCCGGCGTCGGGATCGGCCGCCGGCTCCGCGGCGGTTGCTGCCGCAGCCGGCGTGTTGGCCGCGGCGGCTTGCGCCACGGCCGGCGGCGCTGCTTTGAGCAGCCGCGCCAGGTCGCTCAGGGATTCCGATCCGCTCTCCGGAGGATTGAATTTGAGGCGCAGCTTCAGGTCGCCGCGGTCGATGTCGAACTCGGAGACCTGATGCTGCTTCAAGAACTCAATCAGTTGTCGCAAATCTTCAATGTCTTGTGGTTTCATTCGTTCCTTTGATTCTCTGCTCAGGAGGTCACTTCCTTACCGCCTCAGGTCTTTTCAAAATCCATTCCTAAGGGGCTAAAGCCCCGAGGATTCCATGCGACTTGCGGCACGGCTGAAGCCGTGCCCTTTCAAAACCCGGTGTTGAAACAGCTCGCGGGCGCCAACATTTTCAACTGCTCGCTACAAAGCCCGCACTGCAATGCCCCCCGCCTTTCACAACTCGATCAGCGCCTTGGGCGCCGGTGTCAGCACCTGGCCGCCGGTGCGCGTCACTGCCACCATATCCTCGATGCGGATGCCGAACCGGCCCGCAAGATAGATGCCGGGCTCGATCGTCACCACCATGCCGGGCACGAGGCGCGTGGATTGTCCCGCGCCTACGCGCGGCGGTTCGTGAATCTCCAACCCAACGCCGTGGCCGGTGGAGTGGGAAAACGCCTCGCCGAAACCCTCCCTGCGCAGGATGCCGCGCGCGGCTTCGTCCACCTCCGCGCAGCTTGCTCCGGGAGCCACGGCGCGCACCGCGTTCTCCTGGGCCTCCAGCACAGCCTCGTATGCTTTCCGCTCTCCGGGCTTTGGCTTGCCCAGAAAAACGGTCCGCGTCATATCGGAACAGTAACCCTTGTGGATTATACCGAAGTCGAGGGTCACAAAGCCGCGCCGCGGCAGCCGCGCGGCCGTGGCGCGCCCATGGGGCAGGGCCGAGCGCACGCCTGACGCCACAATGGTTTCAAACGACATGCCTTCTGCGCCCATCATTCGCGCCTTGTGTTCGAGCTCGGCGGCCACGTCGATCTCGGCAATGCCCGGACGCAAAAACCGGAGAATCCCCTCGAACAACCGGCATCCCGCGAGCGCCGCTTCGGCCATCACGGCGAGCTCTTCGTCGTCCTTCGCCATGCGCAGTTGCCCGACAAACGGCGCCGGCACTTCCTCAAGAAAGCTGCGCCGCAAGCCGCTGGGCAGCTCCGACTTCCATCGCTTGAGCTCGGCCACGGTGGTATGCGCGGGGTCGAAACCCGCGATGGTCACGCCCGGCTGCGCGGCCAGCCACTGCGCCGCCGCCACTGCCGGCGGGCCGGAGACGATTTCGACATGGGCCGCCTGGACCTCTTCGGCGGCCTGCGTGGCATAACGGCTGTCGGTAAAGAGGCGCGCGGTGCGCCGCGCAACTGCAAGTGCGGCGCTCGATCCGGTGAATCCGGAGAGGTAGCGCAGGTCGGGAAGATGCGTGACGAGGAGACCGGAGAGCCCGGCGCGAGTCAGCTTGCGGCGCAAAGCGCCCATGCGGCGGAGGTGGTCCATCGGCTTAGTTTTATCACAAGCGTCGGAAACGACGAGCTTGGCGGTGGTGCAGTTTCCGGATGGGCGGTCAACCGGGCACACCGCTGGCGATGGCACTGGCATCGGCCTCCACCGTCTCACCATGATCCTCACCGGCGGCAAATCAGTCCGCAGCGTCATCCTTTGCCCCTGCTACGTAATCGAGAAAATGTCACGGAGTAGCGTTGTCAATCTCGACGATGGGGACCACCTGTTCCGGCCTCAAGGGATGCTCGTTTAACCACGCTTGTGCGCGCTTCTGTGCACTCTTGATGTCATTTTTCTTCAGAACCTTGTTGAGCGCCTCAAGTGTGTTCTCCGCATGTTCTCTCAAACCGCTATCCGTCGTGCGGGCGTTAGCTAGAAATATCCAGAAATATCCTTTGTTCTGGTCCTGTTCTACTCCCGCTCCATTGAGTTAGCAGACACCGAGATTGAACTGCGCTTTTGTCTCGCCCTGCTCAGCGGCTTTGAGCATCCATGCGGTGGCCTGAGCGTAATCCATCGGCACACCTTTGCCGTAGAGATAGAGGA
The DNA here is from genome assembly GCA_003165005.1 of Acidobacteriaceae bacterium. GTDB lineage: Bacteria > Acidobacteriota > Terriglobia > Terriglobales > Acidobacteriaceae > Telmatobacter. Next base: position 6,120 of record PLSB01000160.1, read on the forward strand.
ATCCCAAGCCGTATTGTGCTTCAGCCAATCCCTTCTCAGCCGCCTTGCGGTACCAACCTGCGGCTTGGAGATAATCCAGCGGAACGCCTATGCCATGTTCGTACATTACGCCAAGCTCATGCTGGGCTATCACATCGCCTTGGTCAGCGGCTTTGCGGAATAAGTCTAAGGCTCGTGCCGTGTCCTTAGCTACAAATTCACCATTCAAATAACAGAGCCCGAGGTTAAACTGCGCCCTTGCGTTGCCCTGTTCTGCGGCCTTGCTGTACCAAGTGAAAGCCTGCGCATAATCCTGCATTTTGTCAAAAGCAACGCCCAGTTCAACCTGCGCAGCGATGTTGCCCTGCTCGGCCGCTTTGCGCAACCAGAGCACTGCCTGTGCGTTGTCCTCCGGGACACCGAGTGCGAATTCGTATTGTCTACCCAGTCCACATTCTGCGTCTGCATCTCCTGTGGCAGCTCTTTCCTGCATGGCCTTTAGTGCGGTCTTGTCATGCGCCATCTGACATTGCTGTGCATGGATGTGATGTGTGGATGAAATGAAGTTGATTGCAATGATTGCGGACAAGAATACATGCGGCACAGCACGTCTAGCGGACATCGCGATCTCCAATCGGAATCGCACCCAGTATAAGCGTGCAACTCCCGTACGGTCGGCTAACCGGAAACTGCGCCATCACGCCCGCTTCCCGCAACGCACTTCCCTGCCCTGCCGCTTCGCGGTATCATCGCTGCACAAGCGGTCTGTTCCGCGAGGAGGTCAACGATGAGCGATCAGGAGAGGATTTCCGCACGCAGGCAGGGGCGGCGCGAGTTTTTGAAGGCTGGGGGCGCGGTGACGGCTGCGCTGCTGGCGCCGGCGGCGATGGCCGAGACGGCGCACAAGCTGCCGGGGCTGCCCTCGAATCCGGTTACCCCGAGCGCCATGCCCACGCGCAATCTGGGCAAGACCGGCTACCGGGTGGGCATCTTCTCGCTGGGCGGGCAGGCGGCGCTCGAGAGGCCGAATAACTTCGACGTGGCAGTGCCCATCATCGAGCGCGCGCTCGACCTGGGCGTGAACTACATCGATACTTCGTCGATCTACGGCGGGCCGGAGCGCTGGAGCGAGCAGTACGTGGGCCGGGTGATGGCGAAACGGCGCCAGCAGGCTTTTCTCGCGACCAAAACAAGGGAGCGCACGCGCGACGACTCCATGCGCATGATCGAGAAGTCGCTCGAGCTTTTAGAGACCGATCACGTGGACCTGTGGCAACTGCACGACGTGGGCACCATGACGGACGTGAACGCGATTTTTGCGAAGGGCGGCGCCATGGAGGCGCTGGTGGAGATGAAGGAACAGAAGGTGGTGCGCTGCCTGGGCTTGACCGGCCACTACCGGCCCGACGCGCTGATGGAGGGCATCCGCCGCTACCCCTTCGACACCATCCTGATGGCGATGAACGCCGCCGACCCGCACTACTTCAGCTTTAACGAGGGGCTGCTGCCGCTGGCCGTGGAACGGCAGATGGGCATCATCGGCATGAAGGTGCCGGGGCGCAGCCGGCTGCTTTCCTCGTGGACCCCGCCGCCTATCGAGGTGCAGAAGAAGAGCTGGGAGGGCATGACGATCCAGACCACATCGCCGGGCACGCTGACCATGCGCGAGGCCATGTACTACACGCTCTCGCGGCCGGTGAGCACGGTCATCGTGGGATGCGACTCGATTGCGCAGCTTGAGGAGAACGTGCAGTTGGCGCGGGAGTTCACGCCGCTGAGCGACGCGCAGACGGCCGCGGTGGTGGCCAAGGCCGCGCCCGTCGCCAAGCCTGCGCTGTTTTTCAGGTTCTACGAGCGGGCGTAGGGGTCAACTGGCGCCATGGCCGCCACTGCTCTATCCCGCATTTCTCACGGATGTCTCGACGACAGGAAAAACAGCTCATTTTCAACCGCCGCTTGCCCTGCGGGGGTCAGGAGACCCC
>PLSB01000126.1 GCA_003165005.1 Acidobacteriaceae bacterium
TGCCGATGGCGTAGACCTTCTGGCCCACGTTGAGATCGGAGGAGTTGGCCAGCGTGACCGGCTGCAGGTTGGGCGCATCGATCTGCAAGAGCGCCAGGTCGTGCGTGCGGTCGGTGCCGATGACGCGCGCCGCAAACTTGCGCTTGTCGCTCAGTTGCACCTCAATGCCGCGGTTGGCGCCCGCCACCACGTGAAAGTTGGTCAGAATGTGGCCTGCTTTGTCGAGAATGAATCCCGATCCCTGCCCCTGCTGCGGCACGGCTCCATAGAAGAAGTCGAAGACCAGCGCCGTCGAGGTGATGTTGACCACCGAGGGCAGCACTCTCTTGTAGATCGCGATGTTGTTCTCTTCTTCGGCGTCGTACTTCGGCGCGGCCTGGGCCTCGGTGAGGTCGAGCGGCGCTTTCGACCCTCCGCCGCCGAACGGAAAGATGCGGCCCATCGAATGCGAAGGCTGGAGATAGGTCGTCACCAGCCAGAATCCGCCCAGCAAAACAAGAAGAATGACGAGAATTCGGCTCAATTTCATGGCAGGTTTTTCCTGTAAAGCACCCAAAAAGAAGTACGGCGGCTATGGGGCAAAGTTCCCCGAACCATTGCATGAAGCAGCCCTTGGGACTAGCCCGCATTTCTCACAGGTCGCCGGAAACCGTACCGCCGGTCTCCTGACCGGCTGTACTGAGGGCCTCCCGGCCCTCAGAGGCCTCACCAGACCTCGAATCCTGAGTAATCGCGCATTTGCGAGTAATGCGGACTAGGGCCTGTCCGATCTAGCCCCGACCACAACTCTTATTGTAAAGACGACGACTGGCCGGATTTGTTGCTCTCGTCGCGCAGCCGCGGCCAGAGGGCTTCGACCTGCGCGCGCAACCCCTCAACATCGCCCGAATTATCAAGCACATAGTCAGCTTGCGCGATCTTCTCGGCATCCGGAACCTGGTGCACCAGGCGGTTGCGTGCATCGGCTTCGATGGCCTCCAAACTGCCCTCCACTGCGTCGCTCGGGGATTGGACGCGCGCCGCGTAGCGGGCGATTTTCAGCTCGTCCGGCGCGGTGACGACAATGACGCGGTCGATGCGCCGACGCCAGTCGGCCAACACACTGTCTTTCTCGCCGCGGGCGCGCGCATCGCGCACCACCTCGAAGATCAGCGCCGACTCGATGACGGCAACGGCCCCTGGATCGCGGGCGAAGACCTCCTTCATCCACCGCGCCTGCGCCTCAATCACGGGCGGATGCACGAGGCCGTTCAGCTCCTGCAATCGGCCGTTGCGGAAGGCGAGATCGGCAAGACGCGCGCGGTTCAGCCGGCCGTCGGGGCCGATGATCTCCGGACCGAAGCGCTCGACAATCGAGGAAAAAACCGGCTGGCCCGGCTCCATCAACTCGCGCCCAAGGGCGTCGGCCTCGATGACCTGCGCGCCGAGCGAGCGCAGCATCGCGGCCACGGTCGATTTGCCGCTGCCCAGCCCACCCGTGAGTCCGACTCTCAGCAAGGTGAACGCTCCTCGCTTCGTGCTATGTTCGTGTGCATCGCAATCGAATGCCAGTATAGGTTATCGATCCATTTCTGCCGTAGAATGAGTGAAAAGGTGGTGGCCTATGACCGGCCTTAATCCGCGCATCACGGTCGAAGCCGGGAAGATGGGAGGCAAGCCCTGCATCCGCGGCCTGCGCTTCACCGTCTACGATCTGGCATCGTATTTAGCCTCCGGCATGACCGAGGACGAAATTCTGAAAGACTTCCCCTACCTGGAAAAGGAAGACTTTCAGGCGGTATACGAGTTTTTCGCCAGCATTCCGGAAAGGATAGCGGTCCTTGAAGCTTCTCGTTGACGAGAACCTCCCGCCCCGGCTCGTCCATGACCTTGCCGACTTATTCCCCGATTCAGCTCACGTCGGTCCTTCAGGATTGGGCAGCACGCCCGATGCACTCATCTGGGAATATGCGAAAGAGCACGGGTTTGCGTTCCTGACCAAAGACAAGGATTTCGCCAACTTCAGTCTTGCCTCCGGGGCTCCTCCCAAAGTGATCTTGCTGCAAACGGGCAACTGCTCAACGGACAGAATTCTCGGCATCCTGCGAAGCAACGCGATCCGGCTGGCGGACTTTGAGAACGACACTCGGCTCGTCCTACTGGTTTTGCGATAGCCCGATGTTGTCCATCACTTCGAGCGCGAATCTGGCTGAAACCGTCGCCCGTCCGCCGCCCATCTCCATTCCCACCTCGATGGCCTCGAAGATCTCTTCGTAACTCGCGCCCGATGAAGCGGCCTGTTCGATGTGCCACTGCATGCAGGACTCGCAGTCTTTGACGACCGAAATTCCCACGGCGATCAGCTCCTTTTGTTTCTTCGGCAAGGCGCCATCGGCGTACGCGGCCGCTTCCATGGCCAGAAAGCCTTCATACACTTTCGACTTCAGCGCCAACAGACGCGAGTGCGCGCGCTTCCGGCGCATCGACAAATCCTCAAACTTGTTCATCTCGGGCATATATTCTTCCTTCCCTGTCAAAGAGTTCGCGGCCAGTGCGGCCGTGCCTCAGCGCGTCACTCGAATCCCCGCCGCATCTTGGCCGCGCGCACGGTGTTCGCCATCAGCATGGCAATGGTCAGCAGGCCCACGCCGCCGGGCACGGGCGTGTACGCGCCGGAGAGATCGAAGGCCCTGGGATCGATGTCGCCGATGACCACGGAGCCGCGCTTCGCGAAGGCTGCCTCGCGCTTCTCGTTACCTTTAAAAAAGCGATCAAACTCCTCGCGCGTCGCGAGGCGGTTCACGCCGACATCGATGAGCGTGGCGCCGGACTTGATCATCTCCGGCGTGATGAAGCCGGGGCGGCCGATGGCAGCGACGAGAATGTCGGCCTGCCGCGTAACCTCTCCGAGGTTTCGGGTTTTGGAGTGACATATCGTAACAGTTGCATTTTCGTGCAGCAGCAGGATCGCCACGGGCTTGCCCACGATGTCGCTGCGTCCGACGACGACGGCGTGCTGGCCGGCGATGGGAATGCCGCTGCGCTTGAGAATCTCGATCACGCCCGCTGGCGTGCAGGGCGCGAGCGCCGGCCGCCCGGCGAGCAGGCGGCCCGCATTTACGGGATGAAAACCGTCCACGTCCTTCGCAGGCTCGATTGCATCCAGCAGACTCTTGGAGTCGATCTGCGGTGGTAGAGGCAACTGAATCAGAATGCCGTCGATCTCGTCGCGCGCGTTGAGCTGGGCGACGAGCGCGTGCAATTCTTCCGTCGTGACTTCGGCAGGCGGCGTAATCAGTTCGCTATGGATCCCCAGTTCGGCCGAGGCCTGCACCTTGCCACGAACGTAAATCTCCGATGCCGGGTTGTGGCCCACGAGCACCACGGCCAGTCCAGGCCGCACGCCGCGTGTGGCCAGTTGACCAACTTCTTCGGCCACTTCCTGCTTGATGGCTGCGGCAAGCGCCGCGCCGTCGAGAATTCTTGCCATTTTCCGCTCCAGATTTCATGGTATCGCTTGGGAGCGGGGCGGCCCGAGAGGTGTATCGCGTCACATCGCTTTGTGAGCTGTCTCACATACAGCCCCTCAATCCGCACCTAATCTCGGAGACATCGGGAGTGTGCCAAATCACATCGCTGATCACATTGGCCTGCTCCCGGCGCTGGCTGTACGGAGAAGGCGCTTCATGAACGGTTTGAAGGATGCAGGACATCTCTTCCGGTTTGCGGGGCTCTTTGTGGTCGCGTTCCTGGTGTTTCTGTTGGTGCGCGGCTACGTGGTTCCAAAGACCTTCGGGCAATATGGGCACTATCGCGGGGCGGCGATCGGAGAAATTGCACAGCACCCGGTGAAGTTTGCCGGTCACCAGACGTGCGAGGGCTGCCACTCGGACATTGCCGATACCAAGACCAAGGGCGCGCATGCGCACGTGAACTGCGAGGCCTGCCACGGTGCGCTCTTTGAGCGTCTGCCTGCGCCGGCGCAGCCCAAGGGGAACCTCTACGAGCGTTTCGTGGCCCTGATCGTTCCCCCGGCTCCCCCCGATGCTCCTCTCCTCCTTCATGCCGACGACCCGGCGACGGTGACGCCGGTGAAGCCGGACACTCTGGTGCTGTGCGCGCGTTGCCACACGGCCAGCGCGGCCAAGCCCAAGGGATTTCCGCAGGTCGACCCGGCAGTTCACATGGGCGGAGTTCCCTGCGAGACCTGTCATAACCCCCACAGCCCGGCGATGGGATCGGACGCTGCAGCAAGCCCGGCCACCGGAGGTGCGAAGTGAACATCAGCCGGCGTCATCTGCTCATACTTTTGCCGGCCGCCGCCGTGGCCTGGAAATATGTGGAGGCCGGCACGCCTGAGGCCTCGCCCAACTACCAGATGAGCGAGCACTGGTGGGGCATGCTCATCAATATTCCCAAGTGCATCGGCTGCGGCAACTGCGTCCGCGCCTGCGCGACAGAGAACGACGTGCCCGACGGCAACTTCCGCACCTGGGTGGAGCGCTATCACGTCACGGACACCAACCTGACCACGCCCGAGGTGATCTCGCCCGACGGCGGCAAGGAGGGTTTTCCGGTCGCGCAAGAGGATGCGGGCAAGTACTTCTTCGTCCCCAAGATGTGCAATCATTGCGCCGACTCGCCCTGCACGCAGGTGTGCCCGGTGGGCGCGACGTTCATCAGCCCGGACGGCGTGGTGCTGATCGATCAGACGTATTGTCTGGGCTGCGGATATTGCGTGCAGGCCTGCCCGTATGGCTGCCGCTACCTGCACCCGACGAAGCACGTGGCCGACAAGTGCACGCTCTGCTATCACCGCATCACCAAGGGGCTCACCACCGCCTGTTGCGAGGCCTGCCCCACGGGAGCGCGGCAATTGGCCGATTTGAAGAACCCCAACGATCCCATTCACGAGTTTCTGAAGACGCATCCCGTGCAGGTGTTGAAACCGCAGATGGCCACTGGCGCCAAGGCGTATTACTACGGGCTCGATGGGTCGGTGCGATGAGAAAGGCAGCTTTCAGCCGTCAGCTCTCAGCTTTCAGCCAAATCCAGTGGCAGGAAGCCGCAGCGGCAAATAAGAGCACGACGAGTTGAAAGCTGAAAGCTAGGAGCTGTATCTATGAACGGCGTTGTAGGCTTCATGTATCCGAACGAATATGCTCTGCAGTGGAGCATCTTGATCGTTTTGTACCCGTTCATCACGGGATTGGTGGCGGGCGCATTCATTCTGGCGTCGCTGGAGCGCGTCTTCCGCGTGGAAGCGGTGAAGCCGACCTACCGCCTGGCGCTGCTCACGGCCCTGGCCTTTCTGCTCGACGCGCCGCTGCCGTTGCAGTTGCACCTTGGCCATCCGGAGCGCTCGCCGGAGATGTACTTCACGCCCCACGCCACTTCGGCCATGGCCATGTTCGGCTACGTCTACCTGTGGTACCTGATGGCCGTGCTGGTCTTCGAGATTTGGCTCGACTATCGCCGCGACATCGTGATTCTCTCGCAACAATCGAAGGGCCTGCTGCGCGTCATCTACAAGATCATGACGCTGGGCTCGAACAACATCAGCGAACGCTCACTGCGCATCGATGACAAGGTGGGCTGGATCGTCACTTTGATCGGCATTCCCTCGGCGTTCCTGCTGCACGGCTACGTGGGCTTCATCTTCGGATCCATCAAGGCCAATCCCTGGTGGTCCTCGCCGCTCATGCCCGTGGTGTTCATCTTCTCCGCCATGGTGTCGGGCGTCGCCGCGGTCATGCTGCTCTACATGGTCACCACCAGGCTGCGCAAGCTCGCCATCGACATGCGCTGCGTAGACACCATCGCGATGTACCTGTTCTACATCTTCATCATCGACTTCAGCCTGGAGATGCTGGACCTGATTCACCGCATCTACGAGGCCGACGAATCGTTCCGCAGCCTTGACTTCATGGTGCACACGCGGCTCCTCATTCCTCACATCGTGATTCAGATCTGCCTGGGCACATTGACCCCGCTTGTCCTGCTCTTCCTCACCCAGGTCGTGCACTTCCCCGAAGCAGTGCGCAAGCGCCTGTATGTTCTGTCGGGATGCCTGGCGCTCATCGGCATCTTTGCCATGCGCTGGAACGTGGTGATCGGCGGACAGCTCTTCTCCAAGAGTTTTCTCGGCTACACCACTTACAAGATGGAGATGGTTTCGCGCGAGGGCCTGCTGGTAGCCATCGGGTTGACCATCCTGCCCCTGTTCTTCCTGTGGGCGCTGGTCAAGCTGCTGCCTCCGTGGCCCGAGAAGAGCCTGCATCAGGTTGCAGCGGGCGACTGAGCTCGTGCTCCGGCGAAGGATCGGGTGCGCATCATGAACGATCTTCCCGACGAAATCGAGCGGCTTGGAAAAAGCCTGCGCACGTTGGAACAACACGTCGCAGCGCTGGAGCGGCGTCTGGACAAGACGGAGTCGAGAGTCGATGCGCTCGAGCATCCGCTGGCCTCTGATTGGCCGCATCCCCTCGCGGAAGTTGAATCAGCGCTCGCCGCCGCGTCGGCGGCCGTAGAACCTCCCGCGCAGCCGGGGAATCTCTTCCCGGTGCTGGGCAAAGCTCTGCTGGGCATTGCCGGCGCGTATGTGCTGCGTGCCGTGGAGGAGACCAGCGCTCTTCCGCGTCTGACCGTCGCCGCTGCCGGCATCGTCTACGCCTTTCTTTGGTTGGTCTGGGCGGCGCGTGTGCGCGGCGGCCCGCGCTTCACCAGCTCCATTTATGCTGGCACATCCGCGCTCATCCTCGCTCCTATGCTTTGGGAGCTGACCCTGCGCTTCAATGTGTTGCCCGCCGCTGCCGCCGCGGTAGTGGTCTGCGGCTTTGCCCTCGCGGCCTTCGCGCTGGCCGCCTTCACGCCGCGCGACCTCACACCGTTGCTGCGCGTGGCGTGCGTCGCCGCAGCCGCGCTCGCGCTGGCCCTTGCCATCGCTTCGCACGTCTTTCTGCCCTTCGTGGCGGCGCTGCTCCTTCTCGCGGCGGTTTGCGAGTTCGTTCCGGGGTGCGATCGCGTGCCCGAGGTTGGCGCCCTGATCGCGCTCGCCGCCGACGCGGTCATCTGGATCATGATCTACGTCTACTTCGCCGGGGAAACCGCACACGAAGGTTACCCGGCGCTGAGCCGCGCCGCACTGCTCGCTCCCGGCGTCGCAGTGTTTGCCCTGTATGCGGCGAGTGTGGGTGTCAAAACGGTTCTTTGCGCGCGGCCCATCGCAGTTTTCGCGATCATTCAGGCCGTCCTTGCGTTTCTGCTCGCTTCAGTCAGCCTGGCGGACTTCGGTCAGCCGGCCGGATTGGCAATTCTCGGCGTGGCATGCCTCGTTCTTTCCCCCGTGTGTTACGCCATGGTCTTCACGGTCTTCGCGCGCGCACCCAATTCGCGCAACGCAGCCGTATTTGCCGCATGGGCCGCGGCGTTGCTCCTCGCCGGTAGCTTCCTGCGTCTGCCACCGTTGATTTTGATCCCGCTGCTGGGCGCGGCTGCGCTGGCAGCAGTGAGCTTGAGCAGGCGGGAGCGTTGGGCGGTCTTTGAGTTCTACGGAATGGTGTTTCTGCTGGCCGCTGCGGCGGCTTCGGGGCTGCTAAGTTTTCTGGTGAATGCGCTCGTCGGGACGCCGGGCGGCGCGCTGGCCGTGGGTGTATGGCTGATCGCGGCGTGTGCAGTGCTGTGCTACGCGCTCGCGCAGCCGCGCCAGGCTGAACGATGGATTCCGCAGACGCTGCATCTCGGCTTTGCCGCTTTGGCAGCTGGCGCAGTAGCAGCATTTCTTGTCGACGGGCTGGTCGCACTGACTGCGCTCAGCGTGATGCCCGCCGCGCATCACGTGGCGTTGATCCGCACGGTGGTCCTGTGTGCAGCGGCGCTGGTGCTGGTCTCTGGCGGCGCACACCGGCGCCGCCGTGAGCTTACGCACCTGGGCTACGCCGCCCTCGCGCTGGTCGCAGTCAAGCTAGTCACCGAAGACCTGCGCCACGGCCACCTGGCCTACATTGCCGCTTCCATCTTCCTGGTTGCATTCACGCTCATCGCCGCGCCGCGCGTGGCGCGGGCGCGGCAAAAAGCATAACGCGCATTACCGATCCAACTCCGGTTCGTAAACGCCGGGATGATCATCCTGCGGCTACGGCATTTTCACTGATGGTGTAAGGAAACTCCGTGCCCCATCCTTTTCACGTTCTTTGTGAAAAGGGTGGGAAACCACGAAACCCACCCTATAGGAATAGTGAAAATGCTCTAATACATCGGATGCTGTGGGACCATCGGGCGCGGCTTGCGGACGTGGTGAATCTCCTCGATCAGCTTCATCTTGCTGATGTGCACGTCGTAGCCGGAGCCGGGCAGAAGCGATTCCAGCACGAAAGTCTCCGTGTTTCCGCTCTTCATCTCGCGATAGCGGTAGATGCCCACTTCACCCTCGCTCGTTTCCGTTCCGCCTGAAGGCATCTCGAGAAAATGTTCGGCATCGGCCACGCTGGGCGCTGAATGGTTCTCGCCTTCGGTAAGGCTCTCGGCCGCGTAGGAGCGGACCAGCTTGGTCCAGTAACGGGCCAGCAGATCGGTCGAGCGAAAGAGATCGGCCCACACGATTTGGCCGCGCACGGCCACCACCACGCCCACGGCATGCTCGTCGCGCAGTTGGGCAAGCACCTGCTCGCGCGCCTGCATCACCGGCGCGGCAGCCTCATCTACCTTCTGGCTCACCGGCGCGCTCTCCATCGCCTTGGCGTAGCTCGTGGTGCCCAGCTCGATCGGCGGGCTGGCCTGGTAAGACCCTCCGCCGTCGCCGGGGTTGTCCGGGTGAGCCGGCGGGGCGGCTGCCACTTCCATCTGAGCAATGGCGCCGTGCACCGAATCCCAAACCTGCTGCTGATCCTGGTTCACCATGGCGCGCTCGCGCACCGCGGGCTGCACCATGAAGCTGTGCGCCAGCGATTTGTCCGAACTGCCGAATTCGGCCGAGCTTTCCGTCCAGCGGCCCGGCTCGATGCAGAAGACCGAGAGATCGATGGGGTCGGCGTCGGCAGGAACAATGCGGTCCTTGGCGACGATGCGATCCTGCTTGCCGCCCGTGACCACTTCGCCGGCGAGCAGCAGCAGCGGCCGTTTGGAGTGATTCACCAGCACCAGCGTATTCACTTGGTCGCCGCGGTCGTAGCTCTGCGGCTGCGCGGTCTGCCGCGGCCGCACCAGTCCGCGCGCGCTGCCGGCTTCCGTCACTTCCACTTCGCCGCTCTTCAGGCCTTCGTCGAGAGTGATGAACGGCGTTTCCGTGGTGGATTTCTGATCGGCCCGCACCACGGGGAACAAAAGCAGGTTGCCGCTCGCGATCGGCGCCAAAACGCGGTAGGGGCCGTTTGCGTTTTCCCCCGGCCCGCCGGCGGCTTTTATCTGTTTCCCGTGCTCACATGCCGCCAGCGCAAAAAGCAGTGCGACGGCAACTTCGATTCTGCCCAGGTTTTTCATGTTTTCCTCCGCCGGCCCTGATTCCCTCGGCCGGCTTTCAACCGTCGAACGTTCAGCAGGCAGCTTCTTGCAGATTTTTTTGAGACCCATTTTTGGCGTATCGTGAGGGCGTGGGGATGGCGCCAAGCGAATCCGTGGCCAGCGCGGTCGAGACAGGGTTCCCCAATGGAATCCATTCGCTCGACCGCGCCCTGGCGGACGAGCTTTGGCGTGCGTGCGATGCGGCCCAGTGGGGCCTGACCCGCGACGAGTTCGACCAAATCCTGCTCGAAGCGGGCACGGCGCAGAACTTCGGACTCGATGAACTAGCGGCGCCGGTCGAGGCGGCGCGAAAACAGCAGGCAGAGTTCTTTCGCGGCCTCCGCATGGGCGATCTCGTGCTGGCGCGCGCCTGCGCCCGCGGAAACGAGCGCGCGTGGGAGCATTTTGTCGCCGTCTACCGGCAGCCACTCACGCGCGCGGCCATCGCCATCACCGGCAGCGAGACACTGGGCCGCGATCTGGCCGATCAACTCTACGCCGAGCTTTACGGCCTCAACGAGCGCGAAGGCCAGCGGCGCTGCCCGCTCGTTTCCTACCGCGGGCGCGGCTCGCTGATGGGCTGGCTGCGCACCACGCTCGCGCAGCGCCACGTGGACCACTATCGGCGCACGCGCCGCGAAGAGCCTATCGAAGAAATCGACGCGCCGGCGTTGGATCCGCCGCCGCAGACGCCGGCTCACGAGCTTTCGCTGCTGGAGCGGGCGATTGAACAGGCGATCGCAAGCCGCAACGCCGAGGAGCGCTACCTTCTGGCGGCGTATTATTTTGACGAGCAGACTTTGCTTGAGATCGGGCGCGTGCTTGACGTGCACGAGGCCACGGTGAGCCGCAGATTGCGCCGTGCGGCCAGCGAAATCCGCAAGCAAATCCTCAGGAACCTCGAGCGCAGCGGCATGAGCCGGCGCGCCGCGCAGGAGGCGCTGGGCGCAGATCCGCGCGACTTAGAGGTAAACCTGAAAAATCTGCTGCAACATTCGCAGACAGAAGCGTTCCAGGAACAGGCGGCGTCATGAGCGCGAGAAACCAACACGGATTTCATCCCGGCGCCGAGAGCCTGAACGCATTTGCGGAGCAGGCGCTCGAAGAGCGGGAGCGCGCCGAAGTGTTCGCGCATCTCGCCGTGTGCCGCCGCTGCCGCCAAGTGGTGGCGCTGGCGCGCGAGGCGGCTGACGCAGACATGGTGAAGGCGTCCGCGCCGCCGCGCACAACGATTGCACCCAATGCATGGTGGAGACAGTGGCGGTTTGCCTGGATTCCGGCTGCAATCGTGGCCGCTTTCGCCGCGGCGTCGGTTTCCACCCATATTTGGCTGGTGGATCGGCACGAGAGGGAGTTCAAGATCGTCGCGCAGAACCCCACCCAGGGCGCAGCGCCGGCTTCCACTCCTCCTGCAACGGAGCAAGCGGAGGTCGTCCCGCCTGCTTCCCCCGCTCCCGCACCGCCGCCTGCGCACGCCGCTAAGCGCACGCACCCTGCCGAAGAGAAGTATCTTACCGCGCAACGGCCGGGTCTGGGAACAACCGAGGCGCCGTCAGAGTCCGGTGGTATCGACCAGGTCGAAGCCGCGCGCGAGACGCCGCCGCTCTCGCACGCAGAAGAGCAACAATCGTCTCCCCAGTCGACCATGGGAGTCCACGGCTCTGCCGATTCGCAACCCGCAGCCGCCGCGTGGGAGGCAAAGCAAAAACCAGCCGAGGAGCAAAGCCAGGCGGGGGTGGACAAGTCGCGCCGGCGTTACCTTGTCGCCAAAGCCGCGCCTGGAACCGGATCGGCGCCGAGCGCCAATCAGCCCACCCCGCAAGCCGCCACGCAAACCGGCACGGCCGCCGCTGTGCCGTCAACTTTGACGGCGACGCTTCTTCCCGCCACGCCTGCCGTCTCCGCCGGGCTCCCCTCGCAAAGGCGTGGATTCCTTGCGATCGATCGGATGCATCTGCCTAGCGGGCTAGCCGCTGTTTCCAGCGCGAGGTCGGGGTCGATTGTGCTGGCCATCGACAAAGCCGGCACGTTGTTTCTGAACCAGGACCACGGCAACACATGGGAGCGAATCGATACCCAGTGGACCGGACGCGCCGTCGCGGTCACTCAACCGTTTGCGGTGAACGGCGCATTGCAATCCGCTCCGGCAGCCCAAACCGGGACGGCCCCGGAAACCTCCACCAACCCTGGACCTGCGCCTCCGTCCCCTGCGACATTTGAACTTTTCAATGACAAAAATCAGGCTTGGGTGAGTACCGATGGTCGAATCTGGACCTCGAAATAGGTTATTTCGCCCGCCGTCCCGCCCCATGCGCGATTTCTCTCTAGAAATCCCTTCCCACCGCCGATGAACCCATTACCGGAATGCGCGCTCTCCGGTGCGCCAGCCGATTCTGCGCGTCGGAAGGGAATGCGGTCTTCGGACCACCGGAACGATGAGCGAAGCCATGGAAAGCGTCAGAGTTGAGTTGGACCAGAGGCGCGGGCAAGCGGCCGCGATGCCCTGGGCGTATCTGCGGCTTCCGCCGTTTCCGCAGGTGGCGATCAGGGTTCTGCAACTGGCCCACGATGAGAATGTGCAGTTGTATCACCTGTGCGAACTCATCGCGTCGGATCCGGCCTTCGCCAGCGAAGTGCTCACCATCGCCAATTCCGTGCTCTACGCGCCGCGTTATCCCGCCACCAGCATCCTGCAGGCGGTAACTGTGCTTGGCGCCAACACGCTGCAAGGCATGTGCGTCACCGTGGGCGTGCGCGCCTATCTCGGCAAGGCGATGAGCCGTCCCGCGATGCGCACTCTGTGGAAGCACAATCTGGCGTGCGCCATCGTGGCGCAGCGGCTGGCGCAGGCGGGCAATATCGACAAGGATACGGCCTTCACGGCCGGAGTTCTCCACGACGTCGGCCGCATGGGCCTGGCGTTAATTCAGCCTGCCGCCTACGCCGCGCTGCTGGAAAAGCACCAGGGAACCGCGGAGACCATGCTCGACGCCGAGCGCGTTCTCTTCGGCTGGGACCACTGCGAGACAGGGCGGCAGTTGGTCGGCGAATGGAAACTGCCGGACGAACTCGAATCCGTGGTCGCCCAGCATCATGAGGCGCGCCGCACCGGCGGCGCGTGGGATCTGGCGGAGCTGATCAAGGTAAGTTGCGCGCTGGCTTCGAGCATCGGATTCGCCGCGTTTCCGGGTTGCCAGGCAATGCCATTCGGCGCATTGCTGGAAGAGTTGCCGGCACGCGAACACGGGCTCTTCCATGTGGACGCCGAAACGCTGAAAGAAGAAGTGGTCGAGAGTATTCTTGCCATCGAGTCGATGTAAGCCGGCGCCTCAACCTGAAGCCAGCCCGTCCGCGACACTCTGACCGAACTAGCCCTAACCCGCATTTGTCACAGGCCGCCGATCGGGATAGGGGGAGGCCTGACGGCCTCTCCCCTCCCACACCACCGGACATGCGGGTCCGCATCCGGCGGTTCAAGGAGTTGAGGTCAACAGAGACGGGGGATGCCGAGTTGATCGGCCCAGCTTAGATCGAGGACTCCGTTCAGCGGTGTGC
>PLSB01000102.1:0-2499 GCA_003165005.1 Acidobacteriaceae bacterium
GCACACCGCTGAACGGAGTCCTCGATCTAAGCTGGGCCGATCAACTCGGCATCCCCCGTCTCTGTTGACCTCAACTCCTTGAACCGCCGGATGCGGACCCGCATGTCCGGTGGTGTGGGAGGGGAGAGGCCGTCAGGCCTCCCCCTATCCCGATGCAGGGCCTGGCCTGGAGTTCCAGCCGGCGGAGCCCGCCAAACGCCCTTTGAACCTCCAACTCTCTCCAGCCAGTATCCGCGGCATTCTTGAGCTGCCCATTTACAATGCGGCTCCTCTCATGTCATCATTGCTCGGTCTTCCTCAAACATCTTAAAGGTGGTGCGAAAGCACATGAGTATTCGTCTGTCCAACGGTTCTGAGATTCCTATCGAGATGCACAAGATCCGCATTGTGCAAAAGGTCCGGCTAGTGCCGGCGCGCGAGCGGCTTCGCGCCATTGAAGAAGCCGGCTACAACACGTTTCTTCTGCGTACACGCGACATTTTCCTGGACATGCTGACCGACAGCGGCACCAATGCCATGAGCGATAACCAGCAGGCGGCCATGCTGGTGGCCGACGATGCTTACGCGGGCTCGGAGAGCTTCTACAAGCTGGCCGACGCGGTCAAGGAGTATCTGGGCTACGAGTACCTGCTGCCTTGTCACCAGGGGCGCGCGGCCGAGCATCTCCTCGCCAAGACCTTCATCAAGCCCGGGACCTTCATCCCGATGAACTACCACTTCACCACCACTAAAGCCCATTTCAATCTGATGGGCGCCACGGTGCTGGAGCTCTTTGGCCCGGAGGCTCTGAACACCCAGAGCAGCGACCCCTTCAAGGGCAACATGGATATGGGCCGGCTGAAGAGCGCCATTGAAGAGCACGGCGCCGCGAAGATTCCTTTTGTGCGCATGGAAGCCACGACCAACCTGATCGGCGGCCAGCCCTTTTCGCTTGCCAACCTGCGCGAAGTGAAGGCTCTCCTTGCGCCGCTGAACATCCCGCTGGTGCTCGATGCCAGCCTGATCTCCGAGAACGCCTATTTCATCCGCCAGCGCGAGCCCGGTTACGAGAATGTTTCCATCGCCAAGATCGTCCGCGAGATGATGGACGTGGCCGACATCTGTTATCTCTCCGGCCGCAAGAGTTGCATGGTGCGTGGCGGCCTGATCGCCACCAACCGCAAGGATCTCCACGAGGCCATTCGCCCCTGGCTGCCGGTTTACGAGGGCTTTTACACCTACGGCGGCATGTCTTCAAAGGAAATTGAAGCCATGGCTGTCGGCATCCGCGAGATGACCGAACTGGAGATTGCGAGTTCGTCGGCCGACGCCATCAAGTGGTTTTGCGGCCGGCTGATCGATGCCGGAGTTCCCGTGGTGACGCCTCCGGGCGGTCTGGCCTGCCATCTGGACGCCATGCGCTTTATCCCGCAGGTTCCGCAGACTGAGTACCCTGCCGGAGCGCTGGCCGCGGCGGCTTTCATCGTCTCCGGAATCCGCGGCATGGAGCGCGGAACCATCTCGATGGATCGCGACGAAGCGGGCAACGATGTGCCCTCCGATATCGAGCTGCTGCGTTTGGCCGTGCCGCGCCGGGTCTTCACCATGTCGCACTTCATTTACGCCACCGACCGCCTGCAATGGCTCATGAAGCATCGCGATCTGATCGGCGGCCTGGAATTCTACGACGAGCCGCCCATCCTGCGCTTCTTTGGCGGGCGTCTCAAGCCGAAGAACGACTGGGGTACGCGCCTGACAGAAGCGTTCGAGAAGGACTTCGGAACCAAGTGCTGATTGGGCACCGGCTTCCAGCGGCACATCGCCCGAGGTGCTTGACGGGGCATCTGTCAAAACTCCGGCGATGGCCGGCATTCATCCAGCAACAAGCCCTGCCGAAAGGCAGGGCTTGTTGCGTTTAGCGCATTTTCACCATTTCTATAGCGTGGGTTTCGTGGTTTCCCACCCTTTTCACANNACCATCAGTGAAAATGCTCTAGCCGCTGTTCGCTGCGGGCGGCCCAGGTGTTTTGCATCACTGCAAACGCCGCCTGGTTGCTGTAGCCATGAGGAATGGCGGTGTGTGCATGACCGCCGCGGATCCGCTTCGGAGCTAAGTTTGGTGGTTTGATCCACTTGACTTCGACAATCAGAGCCGCTCCCCGGCGATGCACTTGCGGCTGGTTGTGACGCGCCGGAGCTTGCTAATGACGGATCTGCGCAGTCCGAACCGTCGGAACTTTCTCGCGCGTTCCCTTGCGGGCGCCGTGGCATTGGGCGCATCGGGTTTGCGCGCGACGGGCGAGGGGCAGGCGCCCGCGGCTAAGTCCCGCGTAGTCGTGGCTCGCGATCCGCTGCTAAGTGGCTCGGGTTCGACGGCCGAATCCGGCCGCATAGATTCGCGGCGACTTGAGGCGCTTCTCGACCGCGCCATGCAATCTCTCTTCAACTTTACGGCCGCGGACAAAAACACGATCGCTGCGTGGCGCCGCATTGCCGGGCCCGGCGACACCGTGAGCCTGA
>PLSB01000102.1:2609-10900 GCA_003165005.1 Acidobacteriaceae bacterium
ACATGTATGGCGTCATTCACAACCCCAACAAGTACCACCCCAACGGTTGCGATCCGTACGTGGCCGACCTGAACATGCTGCCCGAGATTCGCTCGCGCATGAAGCTCGTAATTTGCGACGCGACGACCGCGATGTACGAGGGCGGGCCGGGATTCAAGCCGGAACACAGTTGGAAGTGCAATGCGCTGCTGGTCGCCGAGGACGCGGTGGCGCTCGACTTCACGGGCTGGCAGACGATCGAGCGCAAGCGCGCGGAGATGGGCTTGAAAACGCTCGAAGCCGAACAACGCGCGCCGCGCTACATTGCGACGGCAGCCGACAGCGAACATCGCCTGGGCCATTGCGATCCCGCGCGCATCGCGGTTGTCGAGGTCCAGGCGTAATGCCGGGAGGTACATCATGAACTGCGGATTGGTTTCAGCGGAAAACGTGGCGCGGGTTCCTCTCGACCGCCGCTCGTTTCTGAAGTGCGCGCTGGCCTCGGGAGCGGCGTTGGGAGCGGGAGAACTGACCGCGTCCGCCGCGTCCGTCCCCACGGCATCGGGCGGGCAGGCACAGAGCGACGCGCAATTCACCTTCGAGGCGAAGTTCTACCAGAAGCTGGAGTACCGCAAGATCAAGTGCAAACTGTGCCCGCGCGAGTGCGTGGTGGGCGACAAGGAGCGCGGCTACTGCGGCGTGCGCGAGAATCGCGGCGGCGTCTACTACACGCTCGTGCATTCGCGCGTGTGCGCGGCGCACATCGATCCCATCGAGAAGAAGCCGCTCTTCCACTATTTGCCCGGCACAACCGCTTTCTCGATTGCCACCGCCGGGTGCAACGTGAACTGCAAGTTCTGCCAGAACTGGGACATCTCGCAGTCGCGGCCCGAGGAGGTTCCGGCGCAATACCTCTCGCCCCACCAGGCAGCCGGCGTGGCGCGCCAGTACAACTGCCCCAGCATCGCCTACACCTACAGCGAGCCGGTGGTGTTTGCCGAATACCTGATGGACACTGCCGACGCCGCGCACGAGGCAGGCGTGCGCAGCATCGTGGTGTCGAACGGCTACATGCAGCACGACTCGCTGGAGCAGGCCTACGGAAAGATGGATGCGGTGAAGATCGACCTGAAGGCTTTCACCGAGTCCTACTACGCGAAGGTGGTCACCGGACAGTTGAAGCCGGTGCTGGATTCGCTCGTCACGCTGCGCAAAATGGGCAAATGGACCGAGATTGTCTACCTGGTTTTGCCCACGCTCAACGACGATGACGCAGAGTTCCGCGGCCTCGCGCAGTGGATCAAAGCGAACCTCGGCCCCGACGTGCCGCTGCATTTCACGCAGTTTCATCCCGAGTATCTGCTCAAGAACCTGCCCATTACGCCGGTGGCGACGCTGGAGCGTGCCAAGGCGATTGCCGATGCCGAGGGCCTGCATTATGTCTACATCGGCAATGTGCCCGGCCATCCCGCGCAAAACACCTATTGCCCGCAGTGCCGCAAAATGTTAGTGGAGCGCGTGGGATTTACCGCCAGTCAAATGTCGATTCGCAAAGACTCGACGTGCCCGTACTGCGGGCACTCGATCCCCGGAATCTGGCACGTTTGATGGCGCAGAGGAGGTCCCCATTCATGAAGCTTCGAAGGAGTACGACCATGGCCTGGTTGATGACGCAATGCATTGCACTCGCAGTCACCGTGCCCATTCAGCACGTGCGCGCGGCCGAGGGCGCAGGTGAGCCGAAGGTGAGGCCGGCGGCAGTGGCCGGCGCGTTCTATCCCGCCGATCCGCAGGCGCTTTCGAAGATGATCGACGAGATGCTGGCCAAGGCCACGCCGCCGCCGACAGATGGCACGATTCTGGCCGCGGTGGCTCCTCATGCGGGTTATCCATACTCCGGACCCGTGGCCGCGTGGACCTACGCCGCGATCAAGGAGCAGATGAACAGGGGACGCAAGTACACGCGCGTGGTGTTGATCGCGCCCACGCACTACGTGGGCTTCGACTTCACGTCGGTCTACGACGGAGACGCATATACAACGCCGCTCGGCCAGGTTCCCGTGGACAAGGAGTTCGCGCGGCGGCTGGCGAAGATGGACGCGACGATCCAGCTCTCCGACAAAGGCCACCAGGCTACCGCCGATGCACCCGAGCATTCGGTTGAGGTGCAACTGCCATGGCTGCAAAAGATCCTGGGCAACTTCGAGCTGGTGCCGATCGTAATGGGCGATACGAGCTACGAGAGCAGCCGCGCGCTGGGCGTGGCTCTGGCGAAGATGCTGCGCGACGATCACGACACGCTGGTCGTGGCCAGCTCCGATCTCTCGCACTTCCATCCCTACGCCGATGCGGAGACGATCGATCACAAGACGCTTCATGCGCTCGAGGCCTACGACTACTACAGCATGTCGCGCAACTTCCAGTATCGCGGCCAGGGCCAGCCGGGAATCTGGGAGGCGTGCGGCGGCGCGCCCATTGTGGCGGCCATGATCTACGCCGAGCGCATGGGCGCGAACCAGGCGGAGGTGCTCAAGTACGCGAACTCGGGCGACATTACCGGCGACAAGTCGCGCGTGGTGGGATACAGCGCCGATCTTTTCATCAAGTCCACGCACGCGGCCGGCGCGGTGACGCCGTTCTCGCTGACCGACCAGGAGAAGGCCGAGCTGCTGGCGGTGGCGCGCAAGTCGGTCGAGTACATGATCCAGAGCAAGGAGCCGTATGCGCCCACGGCGCCCGAGAGCGAGACGCTCAATCGCGAGTACGGCGCTTTTACTACGCTCACCGAAGGCGGAGCCCTGCGCGGCTGCATCGGCTACACCTCACCGGCCAAGCCGCTCTACATGACAGTGCGCGACACGGCAACGATGGCGGCGCTGCGCGACCCGCGCTTTAGGCCGGTGACAGCCGAGGAACTGCCCAAACTGGCCTACGAGATCTCTGTGCTTTCGCCGCTGCGGCGCGTGACCGACGTGGAGCAGATCAAGGTGGGCCGCGACGGGCTCATTATGAGGAACGGCGAATTTGAGGGCTTGCTGCTGCCGCAGGTTCCCGTGGAACAGAAATGGGACCGCGAGACGTTTCTCGAGCAGACCTGCCACAAGGCCGGCATGAACGTGAACTGCTGGAAGGACGAGAACACGGACATCTTCAGCTTTACGGCGGTCGTGTTTAACGAGAAGAAGTGATTCTCGGCCTTGCGGAATCCAAGTCTATCGATTTGAATATCTGTAGTGATCCCCAGGGGCGCGAACTCGGAGAATGAGTCTCACGGAAAGTTGATCGCTTCTGGCCTCACGCCGGCCGCTGAGATCGCGAGCGACGATGAGGTAGACCTCAAGCTTCTGCAGAAGATGTCAGGAAGAGCCACGCAATATATTTCGTCATTCTCATGGTGCGAAGGAGTTCTTGAGTCCTATTTTGCCGGTGGGTTGGGAGGCATCTTTGCCGTCTTCTTCTTTCACATTCGCCCCAGTCGTCCCGAGGTCGATCCCTGGATCTGGATCATGGTGGGCGACATCCCTTCTGCTTATCTTCCGCTCAGCGACTGCCGCTCTCCATCCGAGGCCCTTGACACTTATATCGAAGGGATGAGCAAGTGGATCGAACTAGCTCGCCAAGGGAAAACCGGCACGGCCGAGCAGGGCGTCCCTCCTGTAAATGTGCCTGCAACTCCCGAGTGGGCCGAGAGGCTCCGTCAAAAGCTTGACGGACTAAAGGAAATTGTCAGGCCGTTCTTTGAGAACGGCGATGACACGTCTTCGATCCGCTGATCGCTCTCAATTTTCTCGCACGACTCTCGAATGATTCGCGCTCGCCCGCAACACTAGCAGCAGCGCTGCCGCGTTGATCGCGGCGACGAGCCAGGCCGTGCGCCAGAAGCCGAAGACGGGAATCAGAAATGTGCTCAGGGCGAGCGCGCCCACGCATCCGCCCAGCAAATCGATGGCGTAGAGCAGACCGAGGCCCGCGCCTTCGCCGCGGCCGCGCAGAAAGATCCCTGCCGCAGTAACGAATTGGAAGCCGCCCAACATGCCGGCGAGGGCAGCAAGCGCGGGGAAGACGATCTGCGCTGCAAGCCAGGTGGCTTTGCGCGACGAGAAGTCGCTGATTGTGGTGACGGCGAGGAGCAGCGCGGGAGCGGAGAGAGCGAGGAGAAGTTGAATTGTTGCGAGGTTGAGTTTGTGTGCAGGGGCTAAAGCCCACACACTTTTTGCGGCTTTTTCGGCACGACTAAAGTCGTGCCCTTTCACGAAACTTCCCCGCGAATGATTCTCTTCGCGGTCTGCGGCTCCGTGCCCTGATACGGAATGTTCTCGGCCCTCGATGCGGGTGCCGGGAACCGCCTGCCCGGTGCGGGCATGGATGCCCGCACGACAGCCGGTCTGGAGACCGGCGCTACTATCGGGAGAACTGACCGCGCTGATGTCGCGCGTTCCCAGCCAACTGCCCAGTGTAATGCCCGCCATGAAGAGGCCGATGAGGATGGCGAGCTCGGTGTACACGTAGCCGTAGACGGCCTGAAAGCCGAGCAGCAGAAAAATCTGCAACGCCATGAGCGTGAATCCCGTGGCCGCGACCGAGACGCCGGCGGCGGCGCGCTCGCGGCGCTCGCGGCCGGGGAGAAGCGCGACGAATGCGACGCCGATGAGCAGGGCGATTGCCAGCGCGCCGGCAACTTTACTGAACTCTATGTGCTCGGCGGCGCGGAACCAAACGGTGTAGCTCGAGCGGAACTGCGCGCTCCACAGAACGACGTCGAAGGCGTAGGCGACGGGCGCGAAGTCGCGATTCACGGGCGTCGATGCCAGCGGCGCGAGATCGGTTTCCACCTGCTCCATGCGGTCCGGCATCATGCGATAGGGAATGAAGTACTCGCGCACGTATTGCGTGTTGAGATGACGCTCGCGCAGGCGCGCGACCAGGAGCTGCGGGTCGCTGGTGAGGACGCCGGGCTCCGCGGCGCCGAAGAAGTGAATGGTTTCGCCGGGGATTGCCGTTTGATAGGGGAAGACCGCGCCGAGCGTGCGGCGGATGGAGCGCAAAAACTCGGCGAGATCGGGGCTGATGGTTTCTTCAGACGAGCGCAGTTCCACGGCAAACAGTCCGTTGGGCGCGAGGTGCGCGCGCGCCATGCGGAAGAACTCGACCGTATAGAAGCGGTTCAACTGCGCGGTCTGGGGATCGGGCACATCGACGATGATGACGTCGAATTTTTCTTTGGTTTCAGCGAGGAATCGCCGGCCATCGAGAAAATGCAGATGCACGCGCGAGTCAGTTGCGCGGGAGCCGGGGCGGAAAGCCGCGGTTTGCGCGGGAAAGTATTGCTGCGCCATGGCGATCAGCGCAGGATCGAGCTCTACGTAATCGAGGCTCGCGACGGTGGGATGCTTGAGCGCCTCGGCCACGCTGCCGTTGACGCCACCGCCGATGAGGAGGACGCGGCGCGGAGCGGCGTGCTCGAGAAGCGCATAGTCGACGGCTTCCTCGGCTGCGGCGGGATCGGGCGCGTTGGCGAGGATGGAGCCGTTTTCGTAAAGACTTCGGATCGTGCCGGTATCGATCGCGCCGGTTTCGGTCACGGTCAGATTGCCATAGATGGAGTCGCGCTCGGCGACCACGTGGAAGCCGCGCCAGAGACGCGCGCGCGCGGCGGCATCGCAGCGTGGCGCGATCCAGACGAGCAAAGGAACCGCGGCCAGCGCCGCCGCAACGGCGAGGAGCGCAACATGCGCGCGCTTCATGCGGAAAAGAAGCGCCGCAGCCACGGAGAGATTGAGCAGGCCCACGATGGCCGCGATCTGAAACGCATCGAGAACGCGGACGAAGACAACGCTTGAAAGGACTCCGCCGAGCGCGGCGCCCGCGGCTTCGACGAGATAGGCCGCGCTGGCGGCGGCGCGCGCAGAAAGATTGCCTTCCTGCGCAATCAGGCGCGCGGCGGCGACGAAGAGCGCTCCCGAAGCCACGCAAAAGACGCTCAGGCAGACGAGCGAGGTAAGCAGCATCGGCGCGGGACCGACGAGCTCGCCGGGAACGGTTTGGAAGAAGGCCTTGGATGAACGCAACGCCCAGAGGGTTGCGGGAAGACCTGCGGCCAGCGCGATTTCGAGCGCGGCGACGAACCAACGCGCGCGGCAGGGTTGCGAGTTTGGCGAGCGAGTGAGGACGCTGGCGAGTGCGCTGCCGACAGCGGTCCAGAAGAGCCAGGTCGCGAGCAGAATGCCGAGCGCGATCTCGTTGCCGTTGAAGACCTGAATGAGCTCGCGCATGAGGACGATCTGGCCGGTGACGGCGGTGAAGCCGCAGAGGGCAAGCGCGGCGCGCGGGGCGGTTTGATTCGCGGGATTCACTGCTACGGATTAGAGGACGACCGAGAGCGGAATGCAAGGTTGACGAGCACAGAACAGTGATTAGTGGTCAGTGATCAGTGGTCAGTGATCAGTGGTCAGTGATCAGTGGTCAGTGATCAGTGGTCAGTGATCAGTGGTCAGTGATCAGCTTTCGGCTCTCAGCTTTCGGCTGAAGACGGAAGCTCTCCGCGAAAGGCCGGACGGTAGTGCTCCACAGTTTCACAGTTTCTGTGTCGATGCGCGGTTGTGCTTGTAAGTTAATGATTCTGGACTGGTTCCTAGCCACACAGTTTCACAGCCCGTTTTCTGCGTTTTTTGTAGGGGGTGGCGGAGCCGCCAGGGGTCGGGGGTCAGGGATCAGGAAAGCTCGGGACCGAGAGGGCAGGGGGGAGGGGGTGGCTGTTATGCGGCCAGCTTCCGGTTCCTGGCTTCTTGCAATAGGGGGAGGGGGGTACAACGTGCTAATACAGTACCGGGGTATGGTATGTGCCGAACCCGTGCCTGAGGTTTTCGAAATCGCTGAAGACAAATGCTCTCCGCGAAAGGCCGAGTGGTTCGCGATTCGTGGACAGAGAAACGGTGAGGGACGGAAAGAGTGGCGGAGACGGAGATACGGTGAGGGAGGGAAAGAGTGAGGGACGGCGGGGCCGGTTTGGGGCAGTAGATCATTTTAAGAACAGTATGCGCCGGGAGGGGGAAATTATCGGCAAAATGGGGAGAAAAAAGTTGGGGACTGAAAAGACGGCGAGTTGGCGAGTCGGCGAGTTCGCGGGTTGGCGAGTTGGCAAGTTGGCGGCCCAGCAAGTCAGCGAGTCAGCGAGTTAGCGAGTCGGCGGGCCGGCAGCCGGCGCATTGGAGGACGCAAAATGCGGTATTCTGGAAGAGCGCGCCCGTAGCTCAGCTGGATAGAGCGAACGCCTCCGGAGCGTTAGGTCGGGAGTTCGAATCTCTCCGGGCGCACCATTCGTTTCTCCGCCAATACGTAGGCGCAGGGAGTGCCCTAACTTTGTTCTTGGGGCTAATTTTGCTAGGTGGATCGGTTGCCTTCGGCTGTTCTTTGCCACCTAGTAAAATCGAAGTTCTTCCCCTCAATGTTTACACCGCCTACTTCCCAGAGGTACCGGAACTGCGTCTCGTGAGGGTCGTCAAAAACGTCATCGTAGGTGATCGTTCCAACGAGATGGAGAATCTCGGACTTACCCTTGACGGCGGCAGCGTGGTTGATGCCCTTGAGAAGGGTAATCACATCCTCGGCGAATGGCTCCATATTGGCTTTCAAAACTCCCGGAACAGTAAAAAGGGAAACCTCACTAAAGCTGGGAGTTCCATCGTCGAATGTCCCAATAATCTCTACCTTTGCGGCCACATTGAAAGCACTCGTCTCTCCCAAATTGGCGACCGCTATCCGAGTTCCAGCGTAGACAGCATTCATCGCCTGAGTCCACTCAGGGCCGTCGTCCAAGGTCAAAGAGTCGATAGGAAATGCGACCGTAATTCGAGCGCGTTCCTTATCCTTCATCGCCTTGATTTGGGCATTCGCAGCGTTAGCGCTTGCCAGCGCTGCATCGGCAGCCTTCTCTGTGGCTTTGACGCCCCGAAGAGCAATCAGGATTCCACATCCGCCAGCTATGGCGAGAAGCATCCCCGATCCGAAAGCGATCCAGTCAAAGAAATCCCTGTCAGCGTTCCTCTCAATAGAGATGTTTGCGGGTGGTATTATGCTGACCGATACGGTGCGATTCTTGTTCTCAGCTGCTTTGCAATCGGCATCATTCTTGAATGTTTCGCTATCACAATTCTTTTCGAGAAGCGCCGTTGGCTTGGATGGTCTCTCGCCGCTATCAGCCTGTTCTTCTGGCTTGTGGCTGGTCAGACCGTTCCCATTGGGCGTCTGCCCTGGGATTGGTGGAAGACCCCAAAAGGATGCAAAGAGAACACCTATTGACTCCTGCATAAATA
>PLSB01000076.1 GCA_003165005.1 Acidobacteriaceae bacterium
GGCCCAGCGGGCTGGTGTCGCGATAGATGCGAATCTCGCTGCCCACTTCCACGCCGGGCGCCAATTCGTTGGCCTCCGTCAGCGTGATCTGGTTGACCGGATCTTCGATCTGCTCCTCGTCGGCGACCACCGTTTTGTAGATGTAGGCTGTAATCTCGCCGGTATCCTTGTTCAGTTCCCCGCGCATGTTTTCCTGGGTNNTTGTAGAACTTGCGCGTGGCCAGGGCAATGGCTTCTTCAACCGCGCCCACAACGATGGCGGGGTTGATGCCCTTCTCCTGGCTCAGGAGCTCGATACTTTGATACAAAACGCTGGTGGCCATTTTCTTTTAGCTCCTAGCTACTAGCTCCTAGCTCCTAGCTTGTTCGTGCGGTCGCCGCGACCCTCGCTTCAAGCGTTAAAGAGCTGGAAGCTAGGAGCTAGAAGCTGTCTTTCAGATCTCCGGGACCAGATTCGCTTTCTCGATGTTGCTGAGCGCGATCTCTACCGTTTCCAGGCCCGTCTTGCGGCTCTTGCTGTTTTGCTTGATGGCCGCCAGATCGAGCGTTATTCTCTTCGTCTCGGACGGGGTTCCTTCGCCCGTCACGAGCCTTCCTTGCCAGTGCCGGTTGTTGCGTACCGGTTCAAAGGTCTGCACCTTCACCAGGCATCCGGCAAATCGCTCGAAGTCCTCAGGACGGGAGAGCTTTCGGTCCAGTCCGGGGGAACTGGCTTCCAGCGTGTACGACTCGCTGGGAACCAGGTCTTCCACGTCGAGCAAAACCCCAAAATCGCGGCTGAACTCCGCGCAATCCTCGTGGGTTACGCCGGAAAGCTGCTCGACCGCGAGCGAACCCTCGAAGAGCTTCTCCGGCAGGTCCTTCGGGCGAGCCTCGTCTTGGGCCTCGTTTCGGGCCTCGTTGCGGAGTGCCCCGATACGTGCTTCGACGCGTGCTTTCAGTTCTGCCCGGCCCGCGGCGTTCTTTTCGAGCGTCACGCGCAGGATTCGCTCTTTGGCCGGCCCGGCGAACTCGATATCGACCACGTCGAGCCCGTGCGAGGCAGCTACGCGTTCCGCCGCCTTCCGGATTTCGTCGAGTCTGACCGCCATCGTTGGCCTGACTGCCATCGTGCCCCGCTGCCTTTTTTGGCAGCCACAACTCCCGTATTCCCTTCATTTTTCAGGGTTTTCGGGCAACTTTTGCCGCAAATAAAAAGTGGGCTGTCGGCCCACTCATCTCTCCGCCAGCCGGTGCGCACACGGAAAAACCGGCGGACAAACGCGTTGCATCTTCAGAATACAGCGAAATGGGGCGGAATTCAACCACTGTCTGTGGTTTGTCGACGTTTGCGGTTCTTGACGGTATCAGTTTTTCCGCTAGACTGAAAGTATGTCAAGCGGAGTATCAGTTCGTGCCGCGGCCATCAGCCGGATCGGCCAACGGCGTCAGGTGGTCATTCCCAAGCGCGTATTCGATGCCCTCAAACTGCGTGCCGGGGACTTCGTCGAGGTGAGCGCCGAGAGTGGACGGCTGCAGATGCGCCCCAAACGTCTCATCGACATCGAAGATGCTCCTTTAAGCGCCACCGATGCGGCAAAAGTGCGCCGTGGCGAGGCGGAGATCGCAGCCGGGCGCGCGAGGCCATGGCGGATGGTACGCGATGAACTGGACCGTTGAGCTCTCCGCATCGGCCATCAAAGACTTGAAGAACCTGCCGCGAAACCGGCAACTGCAAATCGGCCGCGCCATCGACGAGATGGAGTTCGATCCGATGGCCGGGGACATGATTCCCCTCAAAGGCTCGGAGTGGAAGGGACGTTTCCGCAAGCGCGCCGGGCCTTACCGCATAATTTTCATGCTCAATCGGACGGCTCGGGTCGTCGCATTTTCCGCCATCCTCACCCGCTCGGAAAAAACCTATCGGTAATCGCCGGTCGAGACCGCTATACCACATGCGCCGCGCGCCGAACCCATCGAATTGCGGATCGGGGCTGAGGACGGGAATATCAAGGGCCAGGGCCTGCGCGGCAATCATGCGGTCGAAGGGATCGCGATGCGCCGAGGCCAGGCGTCCCGCCCGCAGCGCCGACTCCGTATCGATCGCCAGGGCTGTGTAACCGGCATCGTTGATCGCATTCAAAAAATCTCTTTCCAGGCGATCGACGGGCGGCCCGTCTCCGCGTACAACTTCTCCAACTCGGCATCCACCTGCACCAGCGCCCGGTCAACCAGCACGCCCATCTGCCGTGCCGGATGACCGGCCGGAATCCGCTCGGCCAAAGTTAAATCACTGAACATCGCCGCCTGCTTCCGATCGTCTCCACGCATACTGATAGGATCAATCAAATCCCGGCAAAAAGCTGTGACCGGCATCGGACAAAGAGTTTTTCCGCAGCCTGTTGAACCGCTCTCATCTCAGTATGGCCTTGTCCTCACTGCATTCTTAGGATTCCTGATGGGTCCCTTATCTCCTGCATGTTACAAACAAGGAAACAGGAGACAGGCGGAGCCTGCTCAAAAGGCCGGCGCCGGCAATCGCCGCGCATGGTGAGCCAAGCCAAGCCTTTTGCCGACCTCTTGAATCCACTGGAAAGAAGGTTCTCGACTCGACCATGAACGCAAGCCATCCAGTGGAACTCGAAACTCTCTACGGCGATTACCCGCTGGACCACGCCTTCGACGAGATGCGCGAGCCGAGCGGCGAGGTGCGGGCACACTACCGCGCGCTTGCAGAAGCGCTGGCGAAACTACCCGCCGAAGAGTTGCAGCGGCGCAAGCAATCGGTCGACCTGGCTTTCCTCACGCAGGGCATCACGTTTACCGTCTACGGAGGCGACGAGGGCACAGAGCGCATCTTCCCCTACGATCTGCTGCCCCGCCTGGTTACCGCGCAGGAGTGGGACCACATCGAGCGCGGCCTCACGCAGCGCATTACCGCGCTCAATCTCTTCCTGCGCGACATTTACTCCGACGCCAAGATCCTCGCCGACCGCATCATTCCGCGCGAGCTCGTCTACAGTTGCAAGCATTACCGGCGGCAGATGCGGGGATTGCAGGTGCCGCGCAATGTTTACATCGCCGTGGTCGGCTCCGACCTGCTGCGCCTCGACAGCGGCGAGTTCGTTGTGCTCGAGGACAACCTGCGCGTGCCTTCGGGCGTCAGCTACATGCTCACCAACCGCCGCGTGATGAAGCGGACCTTTCCGCAACTCTTCTCGAGTTACGGGGTGCGGCCCATCGAACACTACCCGCAGTTGCTGCTGGCCACGTTGCGCTCGCTCGCGCCCGAGGGCAGGCCTGAGCCGAACATCGTGCTGCTCACGCCGGGCGTCTTCAACTCCGCCTACTTCGAGCACACCTACCTGGCGCGCCAGATGGGCATCGACCTGGTAGAAGGCCGCGACCTGGTGACGCACGACAACGTCGTCTACATGCGCACCACCGACGGCCTGAAGCGCGTGGACGTCATCTACCGCCGCGTCGACGACGACTTCAGCGACCCGCTGGTCTTCCGGCCCGACTCCGCGCTCGGCTGCACCGGCCTGTTCAACGCCTACCGCGCCGGCAACGTAACGGTAACCAACGCCTTCGGCACCGGTCTGGCCGACGACAAGGCCGTCTACGCTTACGTGCCCCGCATGATCCGCTACTACCTCGATGAAGATCCGATCCTGCCCAACGTGGAGACGTTTCTGCTCAGCGAGGCGGGTGAGCGCAAGCACGTGCTCGCGAATCTCGACAAGCTGGTGGTGAAAGCCGTGGGCGAAAGCGGCGGCTACGGCATGCTCATCGGCCCGCACTCCACGGCGGCGCAACGCGAAGAGTTCGCGCGGCAGATCGAGGCCAACCCGCGCAACTACATTGCGCAGCCCACGCTGGCTTTCTCGCGCGCCCCGTGCCTGATCGACGACCGGCTGGAGCCGCGCCACGTGGACCTGCGGCCGTACATTCTTTTTGGCGACAAAGTGAACATTGTGCCCGGCGGATTGACGCGCGTGGCGCTCGAAAAAGGCTCGCTCGTAGTTAACTCCTCGCAAGGCGGTGGCAGTAAAGACACATGGGTGCTGGAATAGTCAGCGTCGAAGAACATCGGGTCGGTAGAGAGAGACACAACATGCTATCGCGCGTTGCCGACAGCCTTTACTGGATGAGCCGCTACCTGGAGCGGGCGGAGAATACCGTGCGGCAACTCGACGTGACCATGAGCCTGATGCTCGACACGGGCGGCGCCAGCCTTGAGTCGCGGTGGCAACGCATGATCGCGGCGCTCGGCAAACAGACGGGCACGGTGTGGGAGGGAAGCCTGGAGGAAATGGCGCACAAGCTGGTCTTCGACCGCATCGAGACGGCTTCAGTGAAGTATTGCGTGAATGCGGCGCGGGAAAATGCGCGCCAGGTGCGCGAAGAGATCTCCACCGAGCAGTGGCAGCGCCTGAACCGGCTCTTCCACTTCGTCCATTCTCCGCACACCGAGGCGCAATTCCGGTCCAATTCCAGCGACACGCTGGCGTCGATCATCGACGGCATCTATCTTTTCAAGGGCACCACGGACACCACCATGATCCACGGACAGGGTTGGCAGTTTATCCGCCTCGGCCGCTATCTGGAGCGAGCCTACGCTACCGCGACGCTGCTCGAGGTCTATCAGCACGATCTTTTCGAGCAGGCGTCCGGAGAGCGCGACGGCCATCTGTATCTCGAAATGGTCGGCCTCTTGCGCTGCTGTACCTCGTTCGAGGCTTACTGCCAGGTGTACACAGCCGATCTCACCGCCGGCCGCCTGGTGGAGTTCCTGCTGCTCAACCGCGATTTTCCGCACGCCATCCGCTATTGCGTTGACGGCATTCGGCAGTCTATCGAAGCCATCCAGCAATCCGGCGGCCGCCGCGCCCCGGACGATCTGACCGCGGGCATGGGCCGGCTGCACGCCATGCTCGTGTACACGTCCATCGGCGAGATCCTCTCCGGCGACCCGGCCGCATTTCTGCACACCATCCGCGAGCAGTGCCTGCGGATCCACGAACTCATCTACCGCTATTACGTGCACTACTCGATTCAATCCGCGCTGGCGGTGTGAAGACAGCGGAGCTAGCGGGGTTGGCGGCGTGAGCGGAGTTAGGGCTGTCGCGGCGACTGAAGCATGAAAGGAAGACATTGAAGGATGAATTTTTATTCCATCCGGCACCTCACGCGCTTCCGCTATTCCAATCCCATCAGCGAGAGCATTATGGAGACGCGCATGCATCCGCGCTCCGACTCGAGCCAGCATTGCCTCTCGTTTTCGCTCTCCGTGAGCCCGCGTTGCCGCGTCTTCAGCTACCGCGACCACCTGGGCAACAACGTGCAGCACTTCGACATTCCCGGCGAGCACAACCAGCTGGTGATCGTGGCCGAGTCAGTCGTCGAACAGCAGGCGCTGCCCGATGTTCCGCGCTTCCTCTCGCCCGAGGCCTGGGGCGATCTCGATCAACTTGTGGAGGCCGGCGACTACTGGGAGATGCTGCTGCCCTCGACCTTTGCCGTTGAAACCCCCGCGCTCACCCTGCTGGCCAAGCAGATGGGCGTCACCCGCCGCGACGATCCGTTGATGTTAGTCCAGGAGCTGAATCAGCGCCTCTTCGACTACTTCGACTACGAGCCGCGCTCCACGCGCGTCGACTCGCCCATCGACGAGGCCATCGTGAGCGGCAAGGGCGTCTGCCAGGACTTCGCCCACACCATGATCGCCCTCCTCCGCCACGTCAAGATTCCCGCTCGCTACGTCTCCGGCTATTTATATCGCAGCCGCGAGGACCACGATCGGTCAACCCCCGACGCCACACACGCCTGGGTGGATGTGCTGCTGCCGCAACTGGGTTGGGTGGGCTTCGATCCCACCAACAATCTCGTCGCCCACCATCGCCACATCCGCACCGCGGTGGGCCGCGATTACGCGGACGTTCCGCCCACGCACGGCATCTTCCGTGGCAAGACCGCAAGCGAGCTTTACGTGGCCGTGCAGGTGGAGGCCAGCCACGAGCCGCCCGCGCTCGACCGCAAGCTGCCCATCCCCGAGGATTGGAGCGTGCTGGTGGAACGCGCACAGCAACTCCCCGAGCCCGACCAGCCCTTCATCGACATGCAGCAGATGCAGCAGCAACAGCAGTGATTAGTGGTCAGTGGTTAGTGACGGAGGCTTGCCGCTTTCTTGAGCCGCGCTTATTTCGCCGGCGGCGTTTGCTCCGCGCCCATGGCCTTTAATCGTATCTGCGCGAGCTGCCAGGTCGAGGTGGGAAGAGCAATCACTTCTTTCGGCTTCTTGAGGCGGCGATAGTCGGCGATGGCGATTTCACGCTCGCCGTATTGCTCCGCAATGCGGCCCAGCACGTACCAGACCTCGTCATTGGGCTCGTCGAGGTTCCAGTCGTCCATGGCGCGCAGCAGTACCTCGCGCGCGTCCTTGGTGTTGCCGGCCTCGGCGTAGAGACTGGCGAGGGTGTGCAGAATGCCCGGCGCATCCTTTTGCATTTCCGTGGCGCGGATGGCCTTGGCAATGTCGGCCTGCTCCACCTTGCCGGAGAAGAGCGCGTACCATGCCTCGTTGTTCAGCAGCATGGCGTCATCCTTGCCGAGGCCGGCAAGTTTCTGGAACAAGGCGCTCGCCGCAGCGAAGTCTCCGCGGTTGGCTTCGATTTCGATCTTCATCTGCAATGCGTCGCTGTCGTTTTCAAGCAGCTTCAGGCGCGCGTCGGCCAGCGCCAGGGCCTCGTCGTAGCGGCCCAGGCCCATCAGCGCCAGAACGTTGTAGGTGAAGGCCGTCTTCGATTCTGGCTCGTCTTTGAGCAGCGCCGACGAAACCTCGAGCAGGCGCGCGTAGTTGTCCTGGATCCCGTATCCAAGAGCGAGCGCGATGCGAATGTTGGTGCGTTCACGATCGCCGGCTGCGTCCTTCAGCGCTCCCTCGAGGATCGGCACGCCCTCGGCGACGGCCGGCTTGCTTCCCACCAGAATCGCCGCGGCCGCCAGCTTCATCCTGCGCGCGTCCGGGGCTTCGCCCTTGGTCCAGAAACGCGGGAAGACCGGCCCGCCGAGCGGATCGTCGCCGCCTCCGAGGTGCACGTCCTCGCGCATCCAGTCGAGCAGCACCTTGGCGCCGCGCAAATCGCCGGTCCCAATGCGGTCGAGCATCTCGAGCGCGATGGAATTGGGTTTTTCGCCGGTGTCGAGCAGCTTGTATTGCCCGTTCTCTTTCACGATGTAGAGCGTCATCGTATTCCCGCCCAGAATCTGGGCTTTTTCGCGATAGCCGGTCGTGTCATCGCCTTCGCCCTTGGGGTCGAGCGTGTGCAGCACGATGTCTTCCGTAACATCGAGCGAACTTCCCTCGCGGGCCAGTTCGCTGTTCATCTTCCTGCCGCTTTCGAGCTGCTCCTTCAGCTCGTCCTCGCCGGTCGCGTTCAGCACTTTGAGGGCGTTGCGGCTGAGCAGGGCGGCCATGCTTTCTTTGGTCAGGTCAGCTTCGAATTGCACCATGGCGAAGCGCTTGACCAGGTCCGACGGCGTATTGGCGAATTGCACGTCCTCGTGGTGTTCGGCGCCGCGCAGCACGTTGGCCAGTCCCAGTGCGTGCGCGGCATCGTCGCCGGCCGCGCCGGCCTGGTAAAACTCGGCCGCCTGCGCATACTGCCTCATGTTCATGAGCATTTCACCGGCGGTGTGCGCGGTCTCTTTAAAGCCGTTGTCGTCGGCGGCGCGCTTGTTGGCCTCGTCGAGACCCGCCTTGATGCCCTGCAGCATCGCCATCGAGGCCGCCATCAGGGCCTTGGGCTCGGGATTCAGCGCCTGCGCGGCCTTGTACGCGCCCGCATAATCGCCGCCATAAAAGAGCGCGAAGGCCAGGTTGTCGGTGAGTCCGAGATCAGCAAGTTTGTCCTGGCCCAGCTTCTGGTATTCGGCGATCGCCTCCTTCATAGGCGCGTGGCCGCTGTAGCGGCGGCCCACGGAGTCGTATTCGAGCAGAATCGCCAGGTCGGCTTGCGCCGTGTGATCGTCGGGATCGAGCTTGATGGCGGCGCGATAGGCGTCGGCCGCGCCGGTCAGGTCGCTTCCCGCGCGCATCTCGCGGCCCACAAGATCGTGCTTGAGGATCTCGGCAAGGACGCGCTCGGCGAGCGCGGAGCTGGGATCGAGCTTGACGGCGAGCCGCGCCTCGTTGCGCGCTGCCTCGCCCATGCCTGCCTGCATCAGCACATTGGCTAACTGCAGGTGATGCACCGCCGAATTGGGGTTGGCGGCAATCAGGGCGCGATAGCTGGCCAGCGCCTCCTTCACCTTGCCTTCGCGCAGCAAAGCCTCGCCCTCGGGTTCGAAGTCGATCAGGATCGCGGGGCCGTTGATCAGATCGGCCACCTGATCGCGGAGCGCGGTGGCCTCGGCCACAGTGTAGCGGCGCTTCACGGAATCGAATACGAGGTGCGCCAGCACCGCGCCGTCCTTGTCGATGGTGAACTTCTCCGTCAGCAGCGCGGGGCCGAGCGAGACGACCGCATCCTTGGGCAGCTGCTTGGGAATGAATCCCGCGGGAGGGACGATGCGATAGTTCCACTCGTTGGTGAAGGCCGCATTCAACCACCAGTCTTCAGTGCGCGGCTTTTTCGGCTTATCGAGACCGGTGTTCTTTTTTTCGTCGGAATTGTCCTTTTGCTTGAGTTCATCGGGCAAGAACTCGAAGAGCCGGTCGATGCGGATGGCGGCCTGCGCACTTTCAAGCTGCGTGTAGCCGCGCTTGGCCTTTTCGCAGGCGATGGTGAGCTGAAACGGCCGGGAGAGATCGGCGGGATCGGTGCGGTCGACCTTGGTGAGATCGTCGGAGACGTACTCCGACTTGACGTAGCTGCGCAGGCCGTCGCGGGTGTCCTTGTCGGGCTTGTCGGCGTAATAGAACCGGTAACCCGACTCGAGAATCCCTCTGGGCTGTTCGATTTCGACGACGTTGGCGGGGCCGTTATCCGCGAGCGTGAACTCACGCGTCTCCAGCAGGCCGTTTTCGCGAGAGGAGGCTTCGGGAGTTTTCTGGAGCGCGGTGGTTGCGTCGCTGGTGACGAGCGCCAAACGGCCCTGGTCGCCCATCGGCAACTGGCCGAGTTGCGCGTAGCGGTCGGTGGCGTCGATCCAAAGCGGAGTTTTGCCGGGCACGTAGACGATGGCATGGTTGAACATTCCCATGCCGGGCAGATCGGCAGGCACATCGATGCGCGATTCGACTCCGAGCAGAGCCACGTAGGCGGGAATGCCCGCGGCGCGCAGCATGGCTACAAGCAGCGTAGCTTTGTCCTTGCAGTCGCCGTATTTCTTGGCGAGAGTCTCTGCCGGGTCGTGGGGAACGATCGCGGCTTCGCCGAATTCGATGCCTGTGTAACGCACCTCGCGGCCGAGAAAATCCAGGAGGACGGCTTCCTTTTCGGCGGCGGACTTCCTGCCGGCAACGAGGGGCGCCACGACGGCCTCGACGGCCGGCGAACTGGCGCGTCCGTCGACAATCCTGCCGTACTCGGCGGCGATGCTTTGCCACGATGCCCCCGTGGAGAACTCGATCAGCGGGAAGCGCACATCCTCGGGAGGCAGATAGGGATCGCGTGCGTCGATCGCGTCGAGCGCGCCGATGTCGAAGGTGAGTGTGACGCGCCCGCCGCTTTCGCTGCGCACTGGCTTGATGCCGGGGAGCAACAAAAGATTGGTGCGCAGCGGCAGCGCGGCGGGAAAGTCGAAGACAACGCGGCTGTGCGCCACGGGAACGTCTTCCTGGCCGAGGACAGCACGTCCCACGCGGCCGGCTGCGAAGAGAGGTTGGGTTTCCGTCTCGGTGTATTCTTCTTCGACCACCACGCCGGGCGCAATCGCCGGCAGCGGCGCGCGCAGCCGCTTGCCGTCGCTGTAGATCTTGTAATCGCCGCCGCGTGCCGGGGCTTCGGTAATGGTGTTGGGGTCGAGAATGTGAACGGTGAAGTCCGGCGCGATGACGCGGGCGCGGATGATGGGCCGGGCTTCATGCCACGGCTCCCAGCCGATCGCGAGCGAGTCCCAGCCTTCGGCGCCCCTCTGCGTGAGCACTTTATAGATGACGTGGCCGACGTGGACGAGATGGCCGGCATCGTCGAAGCTATAGCTCTCGTCCTCGCAGAGCTCCGTCACGTTGACGCCCTCGGGCGCGGGCGCGGCGGATGCGGCCTGATAGAGGATTTTGGGATCGATAGAGAAGTGCGGCGCGCTCCCGGGGTCGGCGGTCGGCGCAGCATAAGGAGCTTCCGGCAACGATTGCGCATGCGCGGCGGGCAGCACGGCGGCTGGCAATGCCGCGGCGACGATGGCGGCAAGCAAACAGGGTAGATAAGGACGCAAATCCGAAAGGGACACAAGGCACCCGGCAATTAGGATTGTGAAGTCCACGGTAAATCGGGCGGGAGCGATTAGCAAGCAGGGACGAGGCGTAATGGCTCCTGGCAGGCCGTTTTGGCGGCGTCGGCGACTCCAGCCCATGCGCTCAACCTGCTCTTCGCGGTAGAATCGAGGCGGAGATGCGATCCATATGAAGGAAATCGTCTTTGAAGTTGTGCAGGAGGCTGACGGCGGGTTTACCGCCGAGGCTCTTGGCGAAAGCATCTTTACGCAAGCCGATAGTTGGGACGAGTTGCGTGCCAATGCGAAAGAGGCCGTGCAGGCGTTCTACTTCGACTCCGTTCCGCCCGCTTCGATCCGCCTGCGCCTGGTTCGCGACGAAGCGCTGGCGGTGGCATGAAGCTGCCGCGCGATCTGAGCGGACAATCGCTCGTGAGGC
Organism: Acidobacteriaceae bacterium; assembly: GCA_003165005.1. Taxonomy (GTDB): domain Bacteria; phylum Acidobacteriota; class Terriglobia; order Terriglobales; family Acidobacteriaceae; genus Telmatobacter. The sequence goes on from PLSB01000076.1 coordinate 10,796, forward strand.
ACCTCTCGAAGTATGCGGTGCCCCTCGACCTCGACCGGACGGTTGGCCATCGTTCTCCCTCCAACAAGTGCGAAAGCAATGGGGCTGGAGCACCTTGGGGAACGGTCTACGCGTCGTGCCAGCCCGCCTGGGCGCCGGCTCAATAGAGCCTGCCAATGTTCTGTTGCCGGATGAACCGCGTGGTGAATCCGGAGTGCGTTGAAAAGCAACCGCAGATCCTTCGACTCCCTTCGCGCGCTTACGCGTGCTTCGCTCGCTCAGGATGACAAGCTGAGAGTTTCGTCATGGGCATAATGGCCTTGGAATCGATCTAGCCGGCCTTGCGCGCTTGGGCGGCGATCTTCCTCAACTCCGGCAGCACTTTGCCCAGCGCGGCAGGCTTGGCGTCGCGTTTGCCGAGGGCGAAGTACGCATCGCGATAGAGCGGATAGAGCTGCTCGTAGACCGCGGCCGATTTCGGATCGGGCGCGACGGTGCGGAGGGGCAGGCAGACCGCGGCCTGCGCCTCTTCGATGGTCTTGAACGCGCCGGCGGCAAGCAGGGCAAAGATTCCTGAGCCGAGGCTGGTGGGAATGCCTGCGGGCACCAGAACCGGCTTGTTCAACACATTGGCATAGACGCGGTTGAGGATTTCGTTCTTCTGCGGAATGCCGCCGGCGTTGATGACGCGATCAATGCGTACGCCGTGCTCGGCCATGCGCTCCAAAATGATGCGGGTGTGGAAGGCGGTGCCTTCGATGGCGGCAAAGAGCTCGTCTTGCGCGGTGTGGATCAGGTTCCAGCCCAGCGTCACGCCGCCCAGTTCGGGATTTACCAGCACCGTGCGGTCGCCGTTGTCCCAGCTCAGGCGCAGAAGTCCGGTTTGGCCGGCCTGCCAGGCGTCGAGCCCTTCAGAGAGGGCGTCCACCGTGGTGTTGGCGCGTTTGGCAATGGCCTCGAAGATGTCGCCGACCGCCGACAAGCCGGCTTCAATGCCCGTGTATTGAGGGTGCACACTGCCCGGCACCACGCCGCAGACGCCGGGAATCAGCTCCGCCTTTTGCGCCATGGCGATGATGCAGGTCGAGGTGCCGACCACATTCACCACGTCGCCTTCGCGGATGTTCGAGCCGATGGCGTCCCAATGCGCGTCAAAGGCGCCAACGGGAATGGGAATTCCGGCAGGGAGGCCGAGTTCCGCGGCCCATTGCGCCGAGAGATGCCCGGCGATGTGGTCGCTGGTCAGGTATTCGCCACCCATTTTTGCGCGCACGCCTGCCAGCAGCGGGTCGACGGCGACGAGAAACTCCTCCGGCGGCAGACCGCCCCACCTGGGATTCCACATCCACTTGTGGCCCATGGCGCATACACTGCGTTTGAGCGCGCTCACCTGGGTGACGCCGGAGAGCGTGGCCGCAACCATGTCGCAGTGTTCGAGCGCGGTCGAGAATTTCTCTCTTAGTTTTGGATTCGAGCGCAGCCAATGGAGGAGCTTGGCAAATCCCCACTCATGCGAGTAGACGCCGCCGCACCATTCAATGCCTTCAAAGCCGAGTTGGTGCGCCTTGCGGGTGATCTCCTCGGCCTCGGCGAAGGCGCGATGATCGCACCACAGGTAGTATTCGTCGAGCGGGGCCAGGCCCTCGCCGACGGGAATGACGCTCGAGCCCGTGGTGTCGAGCGCGATCGCGGCAACCTCGGCGGCGTTCACGCCTGTGGCTCGGAGCGCGTCCCTGGTGGCGGCGGCCAGAGCGGCCATCTGGTGGGCGTGGGATTGCGTGGCGTAGTTGGGATCTTCGCGGCGGCGATGCAGCGGGTAAGAGGCCGAAGCGGTCCCGATGGGGCCTTTTTGGCTGTCAACGAGAGTGACGCGAACACTGAGAGTGCCGAAATCGACGCCGGCGACGACGGCCATGAAAGAAGCCCTCCGGAAAACGTTTCCTTATCCGGAAACCAGAGTACACCACGGCGGAAGGGCGCGTCTCGCTGATGCGGAACTCATTTTCCGCCGGGGATGCGCTGCTTCAGATGCAGGCGAATTTACTTCTTCGATGCAGGCAGCAGGCTCTTGAGCTTGCTGAACAGACCCGGTTTTGCCGGCGGCGCGGCAGGCGGCTTAGGGGGAGCGGCAGGCTGCGCAGCCGGCTGAGGCGTGGGCGCGGCCGCTGCAGGAGCAGCGCCCGCAGGAGGCGCGCCGGAAGCGCCGTCGACGACCTTCGCGTGAGTCAACTGCGGCGTCGATCCATTCTCGTTGTTCTTCACGAGAATGGTGATGCGGCGATTGGAGGGATCGAAGGGATTGTTTTTCACGCGCAGCATTTGGTCGGCAAAGCCGCGCACCTGCGTCACCTGGTCGGAACGCACTCCATCCTGCTGCAACAATCGCCGTGCCGAGTTGGCGCGGTCGGCGGAGAGCTCCCAGTTGCTGTAGTTGGCGTCCTTCGAGTATTGCGCGGCGTCGGTGTGGCCCTCGATGAGCAGCTGATTGGGAAGCGTCTTGAGTTCCATTGCCAGCAAGGCGAGCAACTGCTGGCCGTCGGAACTGAGATTCGCGCCGCCGCTCTGATAGAAGGTGCCGTTCTTGCCTTCGATCAGCTCAATGCGCAGGCCCTCCGGCGTGATGGTGATCTCAATTTGCTTGATCAGCTTCTGAAGCTCTTTGTTGGCTTGGATCTCTTTCTCCAGTTTTTCCTTGAGCTCCTGCAACTGCTTCTGGTTCGGGTCTACCGCGGGCGCGGTGCCGTTGCCGGTTCCCGACAAGGTGGTGCCGAGGAGGGTTGCGAGGCCCCTGGGGTCGTTGAAGTAGCCGGCCACGGCCTTTTTCACAGCATCGCTCTGGCTCGTCAGCCACAGCACAATGAACAGCGCCATCATAGCGGTCACGAAGTCGGCGTAGGCGACCTTCCATGCGCCGCCGCTGTGGCCGCCTCCGTGGCCACCCTTTTTCTTGATCACGATGATGGGTTGGCTTTTGGCTGCCATGGTCCCTGTCCTTCGTCCTCTACTCCCTGCTAGGTCTCCGACCGCATGAATTTGTACCTTTGGATTTCGTGCTATCCCACCCTTTCGCCCAAAGAACGGGCGAAAGGATGGGGCACGGGAAGGTTCTTCTTCAAGCTTTCAGCGACCTAGCTACTCCCTGTTCTTACGCTGCCGCTGCTTCCGGGGCGTCGGTCTTGTTCTTGCAGTGCTTCTCCATCTCGTCGAATCCCGGCCTAGCATGAGCGGGAATGGCGCGACGCCCGAGTTCGATGGCGATCATGGGTGCGGAGCCTTTGAGAAACGCCAGCAGCAGGACGCGCAGCACATGCAGGTACTCGTTGTGCTCGTCGGCGAGCTTGCGCATGTTGGAGGCCAGCGGCCCCACCAAGCCATAGCAGAAAAGGATGCCGAGAAAGGTGCCTACCAGCGCGGCGGCCACGTGTTTGCCGATCTCTTCGGGCGGTCCGCCCAGCGAACCCATGGTGATGACGACGCCCAGCACCGCGGCTACAATGCCCAGGCCAGGCAGGGAATCGGCCACCGTGTTGAGCGAGTCGCAAGGCTGCGAGGCCTCGCTATGATGGACTTCCATGTCCAGTTCCATCATCTGATCCATGTCGAACGGCTCCACGCCGCCGGTGATGGCCGTGCGCAGGGTATCGCAAACGAAATCGAGCGAGTGATGGTCCTGAAGAAAATCCGGATAGTTTTTGAAGATGGCGCTTTCCGCCGGTTTTTCCACGTCCATCTCCACGGCCAGCAGTCCTTCTTTTCGCACTTTGTTGAGGAACTGATACATCATCTTGAGCGTGCTCAGGTAGCGCTCTTTGGTGTAGGTAGATCCCTTGAGTATGCCCGTAAGGGCGGCTACGATCGCCTTGATGATGCGCACGGGATTGGCGACCAGCAGGGTTCCCACGCCTGCACCCGCGATGATGAGCAGCTCAGCGGGCTGAAGGAGAACGGCCATGTGGCCCTTCTCCATCAGAAAGCCGCCGATCACTGCAGCGAAAACAAGGAAGATGCCTACGATGGCAAGCATGGCGAATCCTCCTGCGTGTCATCCGAAATGCCGCTCGCTGCGGCGACCATTGCGCGGTTGCCGCCCTCGCGGATGCTGATTTCCATGGCTTCGCGGGCACGTTGCAGCATATGGATCAAACTGTCCTCCGGATCGCTGCAAGCCTGCGCCGCGCCGATGCTCGCCGTGATCGAGACCCGATCGCCCCACCAGCGAAAGTCCGTGGTGCGCGCCAGACCCGCGAGGTTTTTTGCATGTCCGGCGAGCATCTCGGCGGTGCGCTCGTGGGCGATGACGAGAAAGCCGTCGTTGGACCAATAGCCGATCTCCTCGCCGGGACGCAGTCCGTGGGCGAGAGCATAGTAGACCTTTTCCAGCATGGCCTGGCAGGCTGCGGCGCCATGCGTCTTGCGTAGTTCCGGCGCCTGATCGACGTGGATGCGGAGCACGCCCACCGGTGCTCCGCCGCGCCTGAAGTCGTCGTATTCGATTTGCAGGCGCTCCAGCAGATCGGCGCGCGCGCCCTTCACTGGGGAGGCATCGCTGTCTTCGCTTTGCGGCAGAGCGTCCCGGCTCTCGACGGGGTGGAAGAGCACGGCAGATCCGATGCGCTCCCCAAGTCCGTTGAATAGAACCCGAGTGCTGGCAATGACAGGCACCATGTGGCCGAATCTGTGCCGCGCCTGCTGCACGGAGCGGTGGTTTTCGGGCAGGGCGCCCGGCGGCTCGCGGTTTTCCATGCCGCTGCCGTATCCCAGCAGCGGCTCCAGGCCCTCCGGCATCTCGCGGCCCAGCAACTCAATGGCCGTGAAACCCGTGATGCCTTGCGCGGCCTGGTTCCAGAAGATCACTTCACCCTCCCTGCTCAAAAGGCCCACGCCGTCAGGCATACCGTCGAGGGCAGCTTCGAGCAATTCCATGCGATCGGTCACAAGAAGCCTCCCTCCCTGGGGACCGAATTCCCCTGGCGGACCGCCCAGGACAGCCTGGCTAGCGGACGCACAGCATGTCTGGCGACTACACTCCTTGATCGGCGCGACGCGATAGAACTTCACGGCGTGATGCGGTAATGAGAGACTTCCAATGTGGAAAACGGAGCGGGCCTTTGTGGTCGGCCCAGTTCGCGCCGTGGGCGCGCTGTTTGTTATCGATTCGGCCGGTTGGATTTCAAGGGAGGTGTCCCATCCCATCCGGTCGCCACGGCGACCGCGAAAAGGACGGGGCGCGGCGGGTGATTCTTTTGGGGATCAATCGTCCGGCGGTTCGGCGCCGGGAAGGTGGATTCTCTTCAAAAACAGGAGTCCCGCAGGGACGACGTTCCATCCCTCCCGGTCAAAAGCTCCGCACCCACTCGAGGATTGACCGCACCGCTGCGCCGCTGGGGCCCTTGGCGATAAACGGGCGCGCATCCTCGACCCACGCCACGCCGGCGATATCGAGATGAATCCATGGCGTGTCTTCAACGAAGGTATGCAGGAACTCGGCGGCGGTGATGGCTCCGCCAAAGCGGCCGCCGGTGTTCTTGATGTCGCCGATATCGGATTTGATCAACTCGGCGTACTCTTCGCCCAGCGGCAAGCGCCAGAACTTTTCGCCGGAGACGGCGAGGCCGGCTTCGAACCTGGCGTATGTAGCATCGTCGTTCGAGAAGGCGCCGGCGGTGATCTTGCCCAGGGCGACCGAGATGGCGCCGGTGAGCGTGGCCGCGTCGATCAAGTGCGTCGCGCCGAGCCGCCGCGCGTAGGTGATGCCGTCAGCCAGCACCAGCCGCCCTTCGGCGTCGGTGTTGACGATCTCGATGGTCTTGCCCGGCTTATCCGGATCGAGAGGCATGGCGGTCTGCACGTCGCCGGGCTTCTGCGCCGAGCCGGAGGGCATGTTTTCGGCCGCGCAGACGATCGCGAACACCCGCACCCTGGGCTTGAGCAGAGCGATGGCGCGCATGGCGGCGATGATGGCCGCGCCTCCGGCCATGTCGCACTTCATCTTGTCCATGTTGTCGGAGGGCTTGATGGAGATGCCGCCCGAGTCGAAGGTAATGCCTTTGCCGACGAGACCGAGAACCGGGGCCCCCACGGACGGGTCTTTGTCCGTGGGGTGGTGAACCGGGGCCCCCACGGACGGGTCTTTGTCCGTGGGGTGCAGGATCGGGCCCTCGGTGACGCCTTCGGGCTCGTAGCGCAGAACGATGAGCGCGGGCGGCTCGGCCGATCCCTGCGCCACGCTTGAGAACGCGCCCATTTTGAGCTGGTCGAGCATCTTCGTCGAATGCACTTCCCAGCCGAGACCCACCTCCTGCGCCATGAGCGCGGCACGCTGGCCCAGAATCGTGGGCGTCAGCTTGTTGCCTGGCTCATTCACCAGCGAGCGCGCAAAGTTCTGGCTCTCGCCCAGAATCACGCCCTCGGCAACCGCGGCTTCCGTCGCCGCGCGGTCCGCATCGGCAGGCGCGGCGATCGTCAGCGTCTCGATGCTCTGATCCTTGCGCTCGCTGCGATAGGTGTCGGGATCGAAGTCGCCCACCAACGCGCCCTCCACCACTGCCACTGCGTGGAGCGGGCTCTTGGAGAAGTTCTCCGGAAGAGCAACAACGATCTCGCGAATCCCGCGCGGTTTGGCGAAGCGGACAGCCGTTCCCGCGGCTTCGCGGACACTGTGCGGAGTGGCTTTGGCCAGCTTGCCGAGGCCGACGATCAGCAGCCGTCTGGCCGCGAGCCCAGCCGGGGCGTGCAACAGGAGGGTCTCATTGGCGCCGGCCTTGTACTCGCCGGTCGCCAGCACGCCGGCTGCGGCTGCCTGCACCTGGGCGTCGGCGGTCAGCAGCGTGGGCTGCGGTTTGGCGTCGCGGCCCTTGGCGGGTTGGGTGTCGACGGCCAAAACGGCCAGCAGTTCGGTGGCAATCCCCGCGAGCGGGGCAAAGGAGAGCTCAGTCCGCATAGTGCATATTCTTCACGCAAGGCTCGGACCAAAGCAAATGCGCGCGACAAGTGCCGGGGACGAGCTACGGATGGGGGTGCAATTTCGCCGGAAAAGGGTCGATTGGGCGCCGGTTTCGATACAAATTTCGACAGGTCTTGACGATTTTGTCCCCAATTCTGACGTATTATGTTGAAAATAAACTAGTTAGCATCGAAAACACATCCCCGGGGGTATGGAAAGTTCTTCTTGAAAAGACACTTGACACCACCAGCCGTCTCATAGAAACCCCTGCGGGATGCAGTTTCGCGGTGATTTCGACCTCTGCGCAAGGCCTCAGCCGGAACGATAACCTCACCGGCGCGCATCTGATGGCTTCCTGCCTGATCACGCCAGGAACCAAGCTGTGGACGAGAGACGGAAGGCTGCGGGCAGTAGCACAAGCCGTAGGAATCGACGCAGGATTGCCGTGACATGATTGCGGCAGGTTCTACTGGCGCCCTGACGGCCGCGTTTTTATCCGGGGAGATTCCTTCCTCCGATTCGTTCGGAGCGGAACCTCAGTCGATTTCGTGATCACTAACGGGTCGCCGCATTGCGGGCACAAAGCTCCGTCATTTGGAGTTCCGAACCCGATAATTTGGGCGACCATCACAGAGCGTTCAATTCCCCGGCCCGAGCATTTCTCATTTACGCATTTTCCTCTTCGCTTCATTTCTGTTTCCTCTGGCATAATTCGACCACGACGCCAAAATCCTTACCATAAAAATCGTTCGTGCCGAGTACGATTTTTCCGACCTTCCATGTAACGTTGAAGCCAGAGGAGCCTTCCCCATGCCCCAATCGCTCAAAATCATCTACCAGGTTGCGCCCGACGCCGAGGCGCTCGCCGCGCATGCGGCGCAGTATTTTGTGGAGCAGGCCGAACGGTCCGTAGCCGCGCGCGGCCGTGCGCGCATCGCCTTGAGCGGCGGCTCCACGCCCAAAGCCGCCCTTGCGCTCCTCGCCGATCCTTCGCAGCCCTGGCGCGCGCGCATGCCCTGGCCGAAGCTCGACCTGTGGTGGGTCGACGAGCGTTCGGTCCCTCCCGGCGACCCCGACTCGAACTACCGCATGACGCGCGAGGTCCTGCTCGACCACGTGCCGCTGCAACCCGAGCAGATTCACCGCATCGATTTTGGGATCGGGGGCGAGCTCGAGCCGGAGGCGGCCGCGGCGCGCTACGAGTCGGAGCTGCGCAACGCCTTTTGCCTCGAGGGTGCGGAGCTGCCGCAATTTGACGTGGTCGCTCTCGGGATGGGTCCAGATGGACACACTGCGTCTCTTTTTCCCCACACTCAGGCTTTGCACGAGCTCACCCGGCTCGCCGTGGCCAATCATGTCCAAGCCAAAGACTCCTGGCGCGTCACGCTCACCTGGCCCGTAATCAACCACGCCTCCCAAGTCTTCTTCCTCATCGGCGGCGCGGATAAGGCGCAGATTCTAAAAGAAGTCTGGATGGGCCCGCGCGATCCGGAGCGCCTGCCCAGCCAGTTGATCCGCCCCGCTGGCGGTATACTGACCTTGCTTCTGGATCGAGCGGCGGCGGCGCTGTTGCCCGAGCCGGACGCCGAAGGCTGCGGCACTTTGGAGAGGGACTAATGATTCTTGCAGGCGATGTGGGCGGCACCAAAGTTCATCTGGCGTTATTTGATTTCATCGACGGCAACCTGAAGCACACCCGCGACAAGCAGTTTCCGGCCAAGGAGTATACGGGCCTGGAAACGATCGTGAAGGAGTTCGTGGTCTCAGAAAAGGTGACCGCGGCCTGTTTTGGTGTGCCGGGGCCGGTGCGCGACGGGCGGCTGCGCCTGACCAACCTGCCGTGGACCCTCGACAGCCGCGAGCTGGCGGCCAACCTCAAAATCGATTACGTCTTCCTGATTAACGATCTGCAGGCCAACGGCTACGGCATCGCCGAGCTGGGGCCGGAGCAGGTGTACACCTTGAGCGAGGGCGACGCCCGCCAGGTGGGCAACCGCGCGCTCATCTCGGCGGGAACCGGCCTGGGCGAGGCCTTCCTGGTCTTCGACGGCCGCGACTACGTGCCTTACCCCTCCGAGGGCGGCCACTCCGATTACGCGCCGCGCAACGAAGACGAAATCGACCTGCTGCGTTTCCTCATGCAGAAATACAACGGGCGCATCAGCTTTGAGCGGGTGGTCAGCGGCCAGGGCCTCACCAACATCTACGAGTTCCTGCGCGATGTGCGCGGCCAGGAAGAGCCGGCGTGGCTCGCCGAACGGATGCGCAGCGAGGACCCGAACGCCGTGATTACCGAACTCGCCACCAAGGCCAAGAGCGAAATCTGCGAGCGGGCGCTGGACATGTTTGTTGCCGCCTACGGCGCCGAGGCTGGCAACCTGGCGCTCAAGATTCTCTCCGTGGGCGGGCTCTACGTGGGCGGCGGAATTGCGCCGCGCATTCTCGAGAAGCTCAAGGACGGCACGTTCATCAAGGCCTTCACCGACAAGGGACGCTTGAGCCAGTTGCTCGTCAATACGCCGGTGAAGGTGATTCTCGAAAGCCGCACCGCGCTCATCGGCGCAGCCGCCTACGCCGAAGCCCGCGCCGCGGAGCTGAGCGGCATCTCGCCGCGCGCCGCAAGCGTCAAGTTTTAGCGGAAATTCCGTGCAAGCGTGTGAGGGCCAGCCCAACGGGCTGGCCCTCCGCTCCCAAAGCAATCCCGGCCTCAATTGCCCAGCGTGTAAATCACGTTGATGGTGGTGTCAACATCCACGGGCTCGCCGTTCAGCAAATACGGTTTGTATTGCCACTGGGAGACAGCCCACATCGCCGAGGCCACAAGTGACGGCCACGGCGCTTCGATCACGTGCAAAGCGTGAACCCTGCCATCCCTGCCGATGGTGGCTCCGAGGACAACCGTTCCCGATATATGCGCGAATTTTGCATTCTGCGGATAAAACGGCGCGACCTGCTTAACCAGCCCCCCGGCCATCACGCTAGCTGATATTGAGGCCTTGTCGGTCCTCGGAATGGTCGCATGAGGGTCCGGCGTCAAAGCCGGATCGGCGGCGGCGATACCGTCAACCGATTCCACCTTCGCAGACAGCAACTGACGATTGCCTTCAAGGATCAGAACCTCTTTGGGCAGAAGGCGTCCTTGCACTTTCACAAAGGAGTCAAACGCTTCGGCAAGGTCTCCAAAGGAGTATCTGACCCGCAAGGCCGGCACATTCGGGTCGAAGCAGTAGGTGGGAAAGAGGCCGAGCGGAACCGGCTGGAGTTGCCCGTGCTGCGGCATCTTGGGAATCACCATGACGCATGGCGACTCCGCGGTCCCAAGCTTTACATCCTCGCGGTCGAGGCGGAACTTGTTTGGGTCGAGCCCGCTCGAATCGGGGAGCGGCGAGAGAAAAGCCGATGAGAGATCGTATTCGAAAAAGCTGACCCCGCCACCAGAAGAGAGATAGGCGTGTTTGCCGTCCGCCGTGTACCAGTCGGTGTACGTAACGCCGGGCCGGGTCCATGTATGGCGATAAACCTTCGGCGAAGCCCACCAATATTCAAACGTCCCCTGCTCCGTCGGCTTCCCTTGGTCGTCGTAGAGCTGATACGTGGCCTTCAAATGCCAAGGCTTGAGCGCCGGATCGGAAAAGTCGTAGTAAGGCTCCGCGGCCGCGAGAATGGCCCGCGGGTCTTTCATCTGGCCGGGCGGCGGCGTGACCGGCGTCTGGCCGAATCCCTGGCAACCTGCAACAAAACACAGAGCAAGCACAAACTGTGAACGCATGATCCGGACAGGGTAGCAGGAAACGTGAAACTGCGCCAAACGGCCCGAACCCACGCCAAATTTCGCACGCGCATCTGAACGCGAATCTGTTTTGAGGCTCGCGACCTGCGCGATCATGCTGCGGGCGGAAGCGTTTGGGCTTCAACTTCACGCGGATCGTCCGCCAGGATGCCATTGCCCTTGGTCAACCAGGCCAGCCCAAAGGCGAGAAGCGCCAGCGACTCAAAGGTAAAGAGCGGATTGATGGGCGCAAGAAAACTGCTTACGGCCGGAATGTTCAGGCTGGTCATGACGGCGATGCAACCGATAATCGTCCAGCCGCAGATGGCGTAGACCGTGTTTCTCATCAGCTTATGGCGAGTCGGCGTCCTCAGCGCCGAGGTTTTCCGGAACAGAAACAGACAGAAATAGGCGAGAGTGAGAAACAAAAGAGCGGCTGAGCCCCGGTGCACGTCGGAAACGGCCTTGGCAAAGCTGGACGGATGGGGAACCGAGGGGTCGGTGGTGGGAAAGAAGGCAACTCCGAGGGCGAAGATGCAGGCCAGGTAGCCGGTGATCTCGTCGTTGCGGTCGTAACCCTGGCAGGACATGAGGAACATGGCAATCGCGCAGAGACCCCCGACCAGAAAACGGCCGGTCACGGTGTAGTAATAGTTGCTGATGCAGCTCTCGAGCAGGGGGTGGGGCAGAGCATGGCGCGGCCCAATGAGGGTGAGAAGGATGTTTCCCAGAGACAGGAGGAAAGGAAGCGCAAGGGCAATGATGCCCACGGCCCTGCGCATGTTGTCGTAGGAGAACACGGCGGGATTGCCGTTTTCATGACGATTTTCCATAAGGTCTCCTTGGGCGAATATGGCGGCGGCGCCGACTATGCCAACGCAGCGGGGCGATGCTGAACGAGAAGGAGCGGGGCTCAAGAAAAAACGCAGGCGCAACAGGAAAACGCGGCCGGATGTTGCGACGTTGAACTGCGGTCGATTGTAAACGGAGTGCGTGGGGCAAGCCAGAAAAAATCGCGCCTTTCCGCGCGCATTTGCGGCTATTCTGATTGCATCCCGATCGAAGGAGATCGATAGTGCGTTGGCTCGGCAGATGGCTCTTGCGTGGCTTTGTGGGATTTGCCGCCGTCTCGCTTGTGGCCTTTGCCGTGGATTGGACCGTCTACAAGCTGCGCGGCTCGCCGCACTCCTCGGTGGCCGTCAGCCGCTTCATGGAGATTCCGCTCAAAGGCCAACAAACGGAGTACGACTTCCTGGGAACCGCCAATGTTTCCTGCGCGGTGGCGTTGTTTCCCCAGGACGGCCAGGACCCCTGCTGGCATCTCCGCCGCAACCCCAACCAATGGGAGAACGTGGGCGCGCCGCAGTACTAGGGCCTCTGCCGAAGGGCGCCAAAACCGCCGCGAAGTGAGCGGGAGCTTCAGCCCCTGAGGGGTCGCCGGTTGCGCACCGCAACTCAAGAGTCGATTCTCTATACCATGTACGATCTAGCCGCCCTCGACTCTTCGCTCTCCGGCACCATCTTCGCCGGCAAGCTGCACTACGCGCCCACCACTGCGTCCACCAATTGCGATGCCCTGGCTGCTGCGCACGGTGCCGCGCCGCACGGCTCAGTCTACGTCGCCGACGAGCAACTCGCCGGCCGCGGACGCGGCGGACACGCATGGATCTCCGCCGCCGGCGAAGGACTCTATGTGAGCGTTCTGCTCCGCCCGCGGATTCCCGCCGCGCGCCTGCCGCTTCTGCCGCTCGCCGCCGGCTTGGCCGCCGCCGATGCCATTCGCGCCGCCGCCGCGCTCGCCGCCGATCTCCGCTGGCCCAACGATCTGCTGATCGGCCCGCGCAAAGCCGGAGGCATCCTGGTCGAAGCACGTCTCGAGTCCAAAGGGCTGCCCCACGCAGTGGCAGTGGTGGGTGTTGGCATCAACGTGCATCAACGCGCCTTTCCGCCGGACCTGGCCACGCCGGCCACCTCGCTCGATATGGAGTCCGGCCGCCGCATCTCCCGTCAGGCCCTCCTGGTCGCGCTGCTAGAATCGCTGGAGCGGGAGGCTCTCGCGCTCGAGAATCCCGACGCGGCAAAAGAAATCGTCGCGCGCGTCGAAAAGGCTTCCACATGGATGCGCGGCCGCAAGGTGGAAGTGCACGGCCCGCAGCCCTGCACCGGAGTCACGGCCGGCCTCGATGAGAACGGCTTCCTGCGCGTGACGACTGAAGCGGGGCTCGTCACCGTGCAAACCGGCGGCCTGCGCGATAAACCAACTTCCAGCCACTAGCTTCTAGCTCCTGGCTCGTTGGCGCCGGATCAACGGCTTTGGCTGTAGCAAGAATAAGCTAGAAGCTAAGAGCTAGGAGCTGTCTTTCACATGCTGCTCGCACTCGACGTCGGCAATACCAACACGACCCTGGGTCTCTACAAGCTCGACGGAGAAAAGCCGGAGCTCGCCGCGCACTGGCGCGTCACTTCGCATCGCACCCAAACCGTCGATGAGTACGGCGTTTTCTTCGTCAATCTCTTCGAGATGCACGGCATGTCGCCCAAGCAGGTGACCGACATTATCATCGCCTCGGTGGTGCCGCCCGTCGACTCCACGCTGCGCCAGGTCTGCGAGACCTACTTCCACGTCGAGCCCATGTTCGTCGAGCCCGGCATCAAGACCGGCATGAAGATGCTCATCGACAATCCCACCGAGCTCGGCGCCGACCGCCTGTGCGACTGTGTGGCTGCCTTCGAGCGCTACGGCGGCCCCTGCATCGTGGTCGACTTCGGCACCGCCACCAAGTTTGAAGTCATCTCCGCTGCGGGCGAATACCTGGGCGGCGCCATCGCGCCCGGCCTCGGCCTCAGCGCCGATGCCCTCTTCTCCCGCGCCGCGCGCCTCTTCCGCGTCGACATCAAGCGCCCCGCCAAGGTCATCGGGACCAACACCGTGGGCCATCTGCAAAGCGGCCTCTATTTCGGCTACATCGGCCTGGTCGACGGCATTCTCGAGCGCATCCTCGCCGAACTGGGCCCCGATCTCGACCCCAAGC
>PLSB01000095.1 GCA_003165005.1 Acidobacteriaceae bacterium
GTAGGAGTGACGCTTGACTTCCTTGATGATGTCCTCCTGATGTACCTTCCGCTTGAACCGGCGCAGCGCGTTTTCCAGCGGTTCGCCCTCTTGAACGCGAACCTCAGCCAAAATTTACCACCCCCAAACCTGCCTTTGTGGCTCCTACGATGATAACCGACTTTGAGCCGGAGAGCCAAGATCAATCTCTTCCTTGAGTTCCACTATGGCACTTGCCAACAGCCCCTTCTTGAGCCCCCTCCTTGAGCCCACTCCTTGAGCCCACTCCTTGAACCCCTTCCTTGAGTTTCGACGGGCCCCCGAACGCCCCGCACGCAATTAAACTTTCTAGAGAGGTCGCCGCAGGACTGCTTATGATCCGAACCTACCAGGGCCATTCGCCGCAAATCCCCTTGAGTTGCTATATCGACGTCTCGGCGCAGATCCTCGGCGACGTCGTCCTCGGCGAGCGCTCCTCCGTCTGGATGAATGCCGTTCTGCGCGGCGACGTCAATTCCATCCGCATCGGTTCCTGCTCCAACGTGCAGGACTGCAGCGTCCTCCACGGCCAGCGCCACCACTACCCGGTCATCGTGGGCGACTGGGTGACCATCGGCCACAACGCCACCGTCCATGGGTGCGTGGTCGAAGACATGTGCCTCATCGGCATCGGAGCCTGCGTCCTTAACAACAGCCGCATCGGCGAGGGCTCGATCATTGCCGCCGGCGCCGTCGTTTCCGAAAATACCGTGGTTCCTCCGCGCACGCTCTGGGCCGGCGTTCCCGCCAAGCTGCGCCGCGAACTCACCGGCAAAGACCGCGACCTGATCCGCGACTATGCGCAGAATTATCTCGATTACGTTGCGATCTATCTGCGCGAAACGGCGTGATCGGATTTGCAATGCGCCGCGCGACCGGCGGCCCCAGGGTTGCGATTGGCTTCTGCCCGGCGCGTTCCCAAGAAGATGAAAGCCACGCTGGATTCTTTGCCGGGCGTATCATGGGATGCGAAGCAAGAAGGGACGCGCCATGCGCAAGTGGGGCATCGTCATCAGCGTGTTTTACGCCCTCGTTGTGGTTGGGCTTCTCATTCCGGCCGCAATCTTCATGACCGGCTCCCCCGATCCGCTCCGAAAGGTCTTTTCGGCCGATCTGATCGGCGCACTCACATTTTGGATAACGTGGATCCCAGTTGCAGCAGTTCTCGCCGGGCAAGCCGTCCTGCTTTTTCTCTCCGTTGACACTACACAGAAAAGGTTGAAGCCGCGGACGCATATCGCGGTTTCGGTTGTCGTTTCGTCGCTGCTCTTCGGCCTCCTCAGCTCTGCCGTCATCCTCTGCGTCGACGCCGCCATCCGCGGAGACAAATTCGGAGACAAGTACCTGGATTATCTGGGAGGCCCATTCGGTTTCTGGGCCATCCTCTGGGCTCTTTGGGCGGTTGTTTTCTATTTATACTTCCGAAACTCCGCCGGTTTCACCGCGCGCGCCATCTCCTGGCTGCTCAAAGGCAGCGTCCTGGAGCTGCTTATCGCCGTTCCGTGCCACGTGATCGTGCGGCGGCGCGGCGGCTGTTGCGCGCCGGTCGTGACCAGCTTCGGCATCGTCGCCGGAATCGCCGTGATGCTGCTCTGCTTCGGTCCCAGCGTGCTCTTTCTCTTCAAGAAGCGGCTCGACGCCTATTCCGCCCACAAATCAGCCTGAGTGTAGCCCTCCGCATCGCCTTGTTACCCTAGTACTACGACCGCGTGATTTCGCAACCACCAAAGAGTAGCGCCGGTCTCCTGACCGGCTGTCGTGCGGGCGTCCACGCCCGCACTAGAGTTGAACGAATTACGAAATCATGCACACGGAGTATTTGAGTTTCGGAGGATTCCCCGCAATGTCTGCACAAATCTCTGCCGCCGCCGCAACCCGGGACCTTCACGTGTGGGAGGCGGGCGGAGACGCGTCGGCCGAGGCGCTCGCCGCATGGGTAAGCGCGCGACTGGCGGCTCACGAATCCGCATTGGCCGCGCTGCTTGCTGTCGAAGGCGCGCGCACGCCGGAAAACTCGCTGCGGCACTACGACGCGGCCATCGAGCAGTTGAGCCTGGCTGGCGCGCAATCGGGAATTCTGAACTCCGTGGCCGCGGAAAAGGCCGTGCGCGACCAGGCCCAGATGGAAGCGCAGCGCGTGGCCATGGCCGGCAGCGCGCTGAGCTTGAATCGCGCGGTCTATGACGCACTTGCGGCGATCGACCTCGACGGTGCGAGCCCGGCGACAAAACATTATGTGGAGCGGACGCTGCTGGGCTATCGGCTCTCCGGCGTGGACAAGGACGAGGCTACGCGCCAACGCCTGCATGCGCTGCACGACAAGGCGACCGGGCTTTCGCTCGCTTTCGGCCGCAACATCCAGGAGGGCGGAAAGACGATTGAGGCCGCGCCCGAGGAGCTGGAGGGTTTGCCGGCCGATTACATCGCGCGGCATCCGGCCGAGAAAGGCGAGGACGGCAAGGAGCGCGTAACGCTTACCACCGATCCGCCGGAGATGATGCCGGTGATGACCTTTGCCGCGAGCGCGGCGCTGCGCGAGAGGATGTTTCTGGCCTACAACACGCGCGCCTATCCCGAAAACCGGCAACTCTTGCTCGACCTGCTGGCCACGCGGCAGGAGATTTCGAGCGTGTTGGGCTTCCGCAGTTGGGCCGATCTGGCCACGGCCGATCAGATGATGGAGTCGGCGGCAAATGTGCGCGCGTTTCTGGCCAGGCTCGACGAAGCCAGCCGCGAGGGCGCGCGGCACGAACATGCCCAGGTGCTCGCCTTTGCGCATGAGCGGCAGCCGGGGCTTGCAGAGATCGGCATCGTGAGCCGCGGCTATTGGTACGAGCAGTTCCGGCGCACGAAGTACGACTTTGACTCGCAGTCGGTGCGTCCGTATTTCCCCTACGCGCGCGTCGAAGCAGGCGTGCTGGAGACGGCGGCCAAGCTCTTCAAAGTCGAGTTCCGGCCGTCGCCGTCGCCGGCGTGGCATCCGGCAGTCTCGGTGTACGAAGTCTTCGAGGACGGGCGGCTGGCGGGGCGGTTCTATCTCGACATGCATCCGCGCGAAGGCAAGAGCAAGTGGTTCTCTGCCGCGCCGGTGGTCGTGGGCGTGCGCGGCCGCGTGCTGCCTGAGGCGGCGCTGATCTGCAACTTCCCTACGCCCGAGGAAGGCGACCCCGGGCTTCTGCAATACTCCGACGTGGTCACATTCTTCCACGAGTTCGGCCACTTGATGCACGCCATTCTCGGCGGCCACACGGAGTGGGTGGGGCTCTCGGGATTTGCCACGGAGGGCGACTTCATCGAGGTGCCCTCGCAGATGCTCGAGGAGTTCTTCCGCGACGAAAAACTGCTGCAGGCCTTCGCGAAGCACTACGAGACGGGCGAGGTGCTTCCCTCGGAGCTGATCCAAAACCTGAAGCGCGCGAGCGCGTTTGGGAGGGCGGACTGGGTGAGGACGCAGCTCTACTACACCACGCTCTCGCTCGATCTGCACGATCGCGATGCGGCGGGCATCGATCCCGACGCCATTACGCGCGAGCTGTATAAGAACTTTCAGCCCTGGACCTGGCTCGAAGGCAACAAGATGTACGCGAGCTTCGGGCATCTGACCGGCTACTCGTCGAACTACTACACCTACATGTTCGACAAGGTGATTGCTCTGGATTTCTTCGCGCAATTCGATCCCAAGAATTTGCTGGGCGGCAATGCCGGCGAGCGTTACCGCAAGACCGTGCTGGAGCAGGGCGGTTCGAAACCAGGAAAAGAACTGGTCCGCGACTTTCTCGGCCGCGACGAGGAGTTTGCGGCGTTCTCGAAGTGGCTGAATGAAGAATTCGAGCAGGCAGCTTCTAGCTGCTAGCCTGCATTCCCACCCTTTCCGCGATAAAGCTGCGGAAAGAATGGGGTACCCGGCTAGACTGAAAGTACTCACATGACAAACATCGTCTGCGAAATGCCTCCACGCTCCGTTGCAAGAATGGCAGGGCTTCTCTACCTGCTCTATATTGTCATTTTTGCCACGTCTACCTTTGTTCAGGGCAAGCCCATTGTGTCGGCGGATGCGGCGGCAACAGCCAGGAACATGATGGCTTCCGGATGGCTGGTCCGCATTGGTTTCACGAGCGAACTTCTCTCCGCATTGCTTTTTCTTCTCGCGGCGTGGGCGCTCTACGTGCTATTGAAGCCGGTGAATCGAAGCCTGGCGCTGCTGTTTGTACTCTTGAATGCAGTCGGTGTCGCCGTCGAGTCGATGAGTTTATTGATTCGTTTCGATGCGCTGTTGCTTTTGAACGGCGACAGCTATCTGAAAGCATTCGGCGCCTATCAGCAGCAGGCTCTCGCCATGCTTCTGCTCAATGCCGGTGGCAATGGCGGCATGATTACTGCGCTTTTCTTTAGCGCATGGCTCTTTCCTCTTGGGTATTTGGTGATTAAGTCGCGTTTTATTCCCAAGGTCTTTGGCATATTACTCATCGCGGATGGTTTCAGCCTCCTGATTTGCTTTTTCCAGATGTGGCTCTTCCCGGGCCACGAAAAACTCATGTACCCGCTCTATCCGGTCATGCTCGTTGCGGAGCTTGGACTTGCCCTGTGGCTGTTGATTAAAGGCGCAGGCCCCGTTCTCTCCGTACGTGCCGAGACGCCGTAAGAGCAGGTCAGCAAGCCGGCGAAGCGCCGGCGAGACGACGTTTGAGCGATCCCAGGCCCGAAAATCCGGGCCTGGGCACCTGATTTTTTGCTCCGTTGCTTTACTGTGTCTTCACCGCCTGGAACCCCGCCATAATCTGCGTCATCAGATCGTTCACCGTCCCCGGCGAACTGGGCAGGAAAATGGTGCTCGACTTGCCCATCACGCCGACTTCGCGCATGGTGTCGAAGTACTGCGTCAGAAGCACCATGGCCATCACGTCGCGGGCCGTCGAGCCTTCGACGGCGGATTTGAATTGCTCGACCGAGGATTGCAGTCCCTTGATAATCGCCTGGCGCTGGCGGGCAACGCCATCACCCTGCAGCGCCTTCGACTCGGCTTCGGCCTCGGCCTGCTTCACCTTCAGAATCTTGTCCGCTTCGCCGCGCGCCTGCGCCGCAATCTGCTCGCGCTGCGCCGCGTTGATGTCGTTCATCGCCGCCTTCACCTTCGCGTCGGGAACAATGTCGGTCACCAGAGCCCGCAAAATGTTGTAGCCGAACGTGTCCATCACTTCGTCGAGATCCTTCTTGACCGCAACGGAGATCTGCTGCATCTGCTCGAAGGCCTCGTCGAGCGTGAGCGTGGGCACATGGCCCAGGATGGAGTTAAAGACGTAGCTCTCGATCTGGGCCTGCGGATTGCTCAGCTTGTAATAGGCGTCGAAGACCTTCTCTTCGACGACCTGATACTGCACCGAGACAGGAATGGTGACGAAGACGTTGTCCTTGGTCTTGGTTTCGACGTTGACCGCGGCCTGGCGCACCTGCAGATCGATGAAGCGCACGGTTTCGCACCAGGGCACCAGAAACTGCAGGCCGGGGCGCGCAATGCGGTTGTACTTGCCGAAGCGCTCCACGATGCCGGCGGTGTAAGTGCGCACGGTGTACATGGTTTTGAGAATCGTGATGAGCACAAAAAGTGCTACGATTCCGGCGACGATGGCAAAAAAGGTCACAACTGCGGAGCTGTCCATAACTTGCTTCCATCCTCCTCGGCCGGGGCAACGCGTTCAAGCGCACCTCGGGCGGCGATTTTCCATCGCAGGAATGATACCGCAGAGAGGTCGCATGCAATGCCCTAAACTGGTAAGCGATGGCGTGGAGCGGAAAAAACTCACGGCCGGCGGCGAAGCGGAAGGCCGCATCGCGGCGCGAACTCGGCGATTCACGGGATCCGCTCGCCTTTCGCGGCAAGCGCGGGCCGTTCGACATCGTTGGCGATGTGCACGGGTGCCTGGACGAGCTGGTGGCGCTTCTCGAGGCCATGGGCTACCGCGTGGAGCGGGCGGGCAAGGAGTTCCAGGTAACTCCGCCGCCGGGACGGACGCTGGCCTTTGTGGGCGATCTGGTGGATCGCGGCCCGGCGGCGCCGGGAGTGTTGCGGCTGGTGATGGGCATGGCGCGCGCGGGCGCGGCGCTTTGCGTGGCGGGCAATCGCGATGCGGAACTGGTGCGCGTGTTGCGGGGCGGCGCGGTACGGGTGACGCGCGGCATGACGCGGACGCTCGAACAACTGGCCAGGGAGACCGAGAGCTTTCGCGCCGCGGTGGCGGATTTTCTCCACGGCCTGCCCAGCCACCTGGTGCTCGACGAGGGCCGGCTGGTGATTGCCCATGCGGGGCTGAAGGAATCGTTGCAGGGCCGCTCCTCCGCCGCGGCGCGCGCCTTTGCGCTGCACGGAGACTTGACCGGCGAAAAGGATGCGGCGGGTCTGCCGGTGCGCAGGATCTGGGCGGCGAACTATCGCGGCAAGGCGCTCGTGGCCCACGGGCACACCCCGGTGAGCGAGCCTATGTGGCTCAACAACACCGTCAATCTCGATACGGGATGCGCCTACGGCGGTCACCTGTCGGCGCTTCGCTACCCGGAGCGCACCACCGTTTCGGTTCCTGCCAAGGCGGTTTATTATCCGCCGCGCCGGCCATTCCCGCCCAACCCGGCGCTGCGGCGAGGGTGAGTCGAAACAAAGTGCTGTTCCGGAATTCGAAATCCGGACCTCGGGCGCTCTATTGGCCACCTGGCGGAGTAGAGTTCTTGCCTCTGGAGCCCGACGTGAAGTGACGCAGCACGAACTCCTGGGTGATGGTGCTCGCGGTGCGCTCAATCGTGCTGATCATGACATTCTGGCCAAAAAACGTCCATGTACGGTCGGAGCGCGGAAAGTAGAGGCTGGAGAAGCCGGCCGAGATGATGTCGCCGCCAACCGTCGAGTAGTTCGGTTCGTATCGGCCGTTGTCGCCCTTGCAGACGAACGGAGCTGCAAGCGCGTGCAGCAGGCGCGAGCGATTGCTGCCCGTACCCTGGTAGAAGTAGCGCGGGTCCTGATGCAAGAGCGAGGGCAAAACCGCGCCTCCGAAGAAGATATCGGTGAATCCGTCGGCAGCGACCGCGCCAACGCGCTCCCCGTAGCCTTTCGCGCCCAGCCTGTAGCCCGGAATTCTAACTCCCTGATTGACGCCGGCCATGAAGAAGACACCCGCAATCGTGATGGGATCGTCCGAGACTTTGAGCGCGAGCTGGAATTTCAACTTTGCCGTCAAGGGCGGCGCGGAGGAATCGTAGACGACGTAGAAGTTTGGCAGGACGCCGAAGATGCGCTGCTGCTCCGCCATCTTCACCTCTTCCGTAGCGAGTTCAACCGACGAAGAGTATACCGTCACCGACTGCTGCTCGCCCTCAAGCTCCATCTTGATGTCAGGCACGATTTCAACCTGACCGGGAGCTACCACGATCGCCGGCGATACCCAATTGGCAAATCCCTTTGCCTTGATGGTGAGGCGATAACCGGTTCCCGGCTTTACGTCCGCGAATTCGAAGAAACCGTAATCGCTGGCGGTCGTTTCCTTCTTGCTGCCTCCGTCGGGGCCGTCAAGTACCACCGCGGCGCCGGGTATCAGCTCGTCTTGTACGTCCGTAACAGTGCCATTGATCGTGCCCGGCTGGGCCGTGATAGCCGGCGCACTTTGCGGGGACCTAGCGCCCGCGTTCCCTGGCGTTGCGGCAACCGTCTGCGGGGCCGGGTCTGGCGCGGGAATGGCCGCCGTCGCCTCCGCGAGAACGGCTGGCCCAGAATGGCCGGCATCGGCCTGTTGAGCCGTCACGCAGGCGCAGGCACTGAGGCCGGCGATCAGTGCAATGCCGGAGATCGCCAAGGAGAAAAGGCGTCGCGAAAGCGGCTTCCGGGAGCGAAACATCGGAGTCATGGGACGAATCTCTTGCATAGGATGATTGCTGCATTGCATAGCGGTTTTGACGATCTCGAGCGGCGTAACGTGAGCCCGGACTTCGGCAGATAAGCCACTCCTCATTCGAGACCTCCTTTGGTAGCGAGCATATATTTGAGATGCTTTTCTCGCCGGAACGGACGCGCGGCCCAATGGGCCGGTGCGGCTGCTTCCGCACCTCATTGCTGATTTTTCCGGTTCTCCCCCTGCTGCCCTTTCTGCTTTGCGGCAGCGTCCGCAGCCCGCGCCTGCGCATCGAGGCCATGGGTTGGATCCTTGTGGAAGAATACTCGCGAAATGTCCGGCCAGAACTCCTGGATTTCCGAGCCCAGGGCGCCCTGGAGTGTGACCGTCAGACCCGTGGCGACGGTATGGCCGGCGTTGCTTCTATTCTCGTCAGGATAGTAAAGATTGGAGATTTCGCCGCCGATCAGGTTGCCCAGGATATTCGAGTAATTAGGCTCTCGTTTGCCCGTATTGTCCTGCTTCGAGATCACGGTGGATTCAAGAGGAAAGAGTATGCGGCGGCCGATCGCGCCGTGGCCCAGCCGGAAGTAACGCGGGTCCTGGTGAAGGATGGAAGGCAGAATCGCATTGCCGAAAGTATGGCCAATCACGCTGTTTCCGTAAGCGGCGGCCGCGCGCTTCGCGTACCCTCCGGGGCCCCAGCCGAAGCCGCGGTTGGAACCCTTCGCCTCGCCGATGCCTGCCGCAAGCAGCGCAACCCCGAAGACGTACGGATCGGTGGCGGCCCGGAATTGGAGCTTGAATTTTTCCGCAGGAGTGAGAGAAACCGCGTCGCTGTGGTAGGTGACGTTGAACGCGGGTACGATGCCGACCATCCGTTGATGCTCCTGCTCCTTGATCTGCTCCTCGGCCTTCTGGTGCTCGTTCACCTGCGCCATTGGCTGTTGCGCAGAGTTTTGCGAACTGGAACTGCCTTGCGCGGCGGCGCCTGAATTTGCAGCGGTTCCCGTGGCGGGCTGCCGCGTAATCTGCGCCTGGCCGGACTGGGGTTCTGCGGCCAGAGCCAGGTCGATTTGCGGTGCCGGGATCCCCGCGGACAGGTCTTCGTTCGTGGGCTGGGGCGCCGGAGAATCAGGAAGCCCGGCTTGCGATCCCTGGGCAGAAGTGTGAGCCGGCGTTGCTGAACCAGTGCCCTGCGCAAAAAGGCAGGAAGTCATTCCAAGAAAGACTACTCCGGGAAAAAGCCTGACAGCAATTCGAAACCACCGTGAACCCATTCAAACACCTGTCTTGAGAGCCGGCAGCCGTTCCGCGCGGCCTGCCTTGGCGGGCGAACCTGCACGATCGATGCCATTCAAAACCGATCTCCCTGGAAGGCGCCTGATCGCAAGCTCCGCTGATGAGCTACCCATGAAAAATCGACAGTTTCTTTCTATTAGACGCATTTCGACCGCTGCCAGCCACAAGGATTGGGCTTCCCCGGCAAGAATCGCACACAAAAGTCGCAAAAATCCCGGTTTTTCTCCACTTTTCAAGGAGACTCTTCAAGGGTAACAGCCCTAGGCCGCAAAGTCGATGAATCCCCGCTCGGGATCGGTCGAGACCAGCTTGACCGTGACTTTGTCGCCCACATCCAGTCCCTTGCCGCCCTGCACCAGCATGCCTTCCACGTGCGGATCGAGCGTGCGCACGAAGGTGCCGTAGTGGTTCACGCCGGTGACGATGGCCGGGTAGCTCTGGCCGATGTGCGGATGCAGCACCACGGCGGCAATGCGCTTGCGCATGTCCCGCTCCACCTTGCGCGCCGCGTCTTCCCGCTCCGTGCATCGCTGAGCGATGGCATTGAGCTGATCTTCGGAGTAAGACGCCGGCTGCTTCAGGAGCCACGCCTTGAGCAGCCGCTGCGTCACCACGTCGGGAAAGCGCCGGTTAGGCGCCGTGGAGTGCGTGTAGTCCTGCACCGCCAGGCCGAAGTGGCCGGGCGAGGGTTCATTTGGCTTGACGAGGACATACTCGCCGGGCCCCATCAGCTTGATCACCGTCAGCGAGAGATCGGGAAAATGATCGGGATCCTTCTGCTTTTGCGCGAGCAGAAAATCATTGAGCGCCTTCGAGTCGGGATCGGCGGGCAGCGTAGTTCCCTTGGCCTGGGCCAATTCCACGATGCGATCCCAGCGCTTGGGCGTGCGCAC
>PLSB01000055.1 GCA_003165005.1 Acidobacteriaceae bacterium
GCGTCATCAAGATCAACGCCGACCTCGAGCGCGTGGGCGACGCCGCCAAAAGCATCTCCGACCGTGTCCGCCAGATGGAGCGCCTGGGCGCCGTCGATCTCCCCGTGGACATTCCGCGCATGGCCGCCATGGCTGCCGACATGGTGCGCAAGAGCCTGCAAGCCTTCATCGAGGGCGACGCCGAGCTGGCCCGCGGCATACTCAGCATGGACGACGCCGTCGATCAGATGAATCGCTCTGCCTACAAAACTCTCACCAGGGTGATGGAAGAGAGCGGTCATCTCGCGCCCCAGGCCCTCAACGCGCTCATGATCTGCCGCAGCCTCGAGCGCGTCGCCGATCACGCCACCAACATCGCCGAGGACGTCATCTTCTGGATTCAGGGCGACGACGTGCGCCACCCCAAGAGCGTAGCCAAAGCCGCCGCCAGCGCCACCGCTAACTCCGCTTCCACGACTGCGGCCCCGTCCGAAACTGCTCCCGCCAACACCGCTCCCGCGAGCACCGCCCCGGCTTCGTAGCGCCGGTCTCCTGACCGGCTGTAGTGCGGGTCTCCCGACCCGCACACGTACACTCACCACGACATTGGGTGCCCCAGATCCCTCGCATTTGGGGACCTGGGAGACCACCTAGCCCCGCTAGCTCCGCTCAATGTGCCGCCGCAGCCTTCGCGCCCAACCCATTCAGCTTGTTCCGCGCCGCCCGTGCCTCCGGGGTCTGCGGATGCCGCTGCATCAACGACCGCAGCTCATGAATCCCCTCCTCGCGCTTGTCCTCGGCCAACAGAGCATATCCTTTGTGCAACTGCGCCGTGGGAGCCTTGGCGTTACCGCTGAACCCCTCCAGCACCTGGTTGTAGTCGGCAATCGCCGTGGCGTAGTCCTTCTGCTGGTAGGCAATCTCGCCCAGGTAAAACTCCGCCGTCCCCGCCAGGTCGTCCAGCGGATAGTAGTGCACCACGTCCTGGAACTCGCCTTGCGCCACGTCGTATTTGCCCGCATTGAAATCGCGCTCGCCGGCCTGAATCGTCTCCTGTAACGGCGGCGCCTGCTGCGCTCCCGGCGCTGCTGGCGCACCCTGATCTGTCCCGCTCGCCCCCGGTGCGCCCTGCATTGGGCCCGCGCCCGGCGTGGCACCCGTGCCCGGTTGCGTTCCGCCCGGCTGCGTTTGCGCCGGCGGAGTCTGCACGTTCTGCAACTGCGTCTGCAAATCCTGAAGGTTTTTATCCAGCTTGGCAATGCGCGCCTTCAGTTCGTCCACCGAATCGTTCAGCGACTGCACCTGCCCGGAAACCGTATCCAGCTTGCCGCCGGTAGCGTCGTTCTGCGTGTTCAGCTTCTGCTGCAACGCATTCACCGTAGCCGTCATCTGGTTGGCGGTATCGGCCGTCTGCTCCGCCAGGTGCTGCAGCACACCCATCTTCGCGTCCAGCGTCGACTGCAGCCGCTGCACCTGATCCAGCAGTTGTTGCACCTGGGTTTGCAGCTCCACGATCTCCTTTGCGACCGCGTGCGCCCCCGGCGCGGAGGGAAGAAAGACAAAACTCAAGACGGCCGCGGCAATCAGGCCTTTGCGGGTAGCGACAGAAATGTGCATGTGTAAACCTTCCTGACGACAACATAGCAGACAGTAAAAAGTGGATGGTGGTCAGTGTGAGTGCGAGTGCGATGAGTGTGAATGTGAGTGGCCGGTGATCCACACTCACACTTCACACTCACACTGTTCTCACCTGTCAATCGCAAACCCGTCCCTGCGGTTCAACTGCCAGCACTCGTCGTTCGACTCCGTGCAGAACGGCTTTTCTTTGCCATAGCTGATCACGCGAATGCGATCGGCCGCCACGCCCGCCGTCACCAGTGCGGTCTTGGCCGCCTCCGCCCGGTTCTGGCCCAGCACCAGGTTGTACTCGTCCGAACCGCGCTCATCGCAGTAACCGCCAATCACGACCTTGACTTCCGTGTGCTGCAACAGGTAATCGGCGTCCTTGGCCAGCGTGGACTGCGCGTCCGTGCGGATGTCGTAATTGTCGTAATCGAAGAAGATGTCCTGCATGCGGGCCTTGAACTCGTCTTCTTGGCTCATTTGGGTCGAAGGCGTCTCGATCGCCGGCGGCTCATTCACGGTCACCCGCGCCGAAGCGTCTGCCGAGCCGCCGTCGCCCCGCGCCACCAGGTGATAGGTGGTCGACGCCGCCGGAGTCATCGTCTTCACGCCCACCGAGGGAACGTCGCCGATCCCGTCAATCGAAATCGTCGCGGCGTTGGTGGTCTTCCAGCTCAGTTGCACCTGGTCGCCGGCCGAAATCACGGTCGGCGTCGCGGTCAGTTGCGCGGTCGGAACAAACACGGTCGGTCCCGGCGCCGTCTCCGCTGACGGTAGAGGCTTGGGCTTCTTGTTGCAGCCCGAAACCGCGGTCAAGGCAACCAAAGCAAGGGCTGCGGTCAACAAAGCAATCCGTAGCTTCAAGAGAGTTCTCCTTTTTCAACAAATCAAATCGGTCTTTCCGGCAATCCGGCTTCGTGTTGCCGCGCTTGCCGCCGTCCCATTCGAGCGCCGATCAAATCATAGTTCATTGCGCCAGAATAACGGTCGCATCCGTGCCGCCAATATCGTACCGCCGGTCTCCTCACCGGCTGTAGTGCGGGTCTCCAGACCCGCAACTAACTCCGCTAACCCCGCTAACTCCGCTAACCCCGCTAACTCCGCTAACTCCGCTACACCTCACTTCCAACTCCAGTTCGGCATCGAATTGTCCCCGCTGAAGGTGAGCTGGTGCTGCTCCGTCCCATCGCCCAGCATCGTCCAGATCTGCGTGCGGTGATTGATCTCGCGCTGGAAGACAATATGCCGGCCATCAGGCGACCACGAGGGAAAATCGTTGTTGCCCGCCTCGTGCGTGGCCTGCAGCCAGCGTTTGCTGGCAATGTCCATCACGTAGATGTCTTGCCCGCCGGGATCGCCGGGACCGTACTTGCGGTTCCAACTGAAGGCCAGCAGCCCGCTCGACGACCACGAAGGCGAGATGGCGTAGCCGCTGTCGGTCATGCGCTGCACGCTGGCGCCGTCCTGGTCCATCACGTAAATCTGCGGCTCGCCCGTGCGTCCGCTCACAAAGGCCAGTTGCGCGCCCGTGCGCGGGTTCCACGCCGGTGACACATCCGATCCAAATGTGGTGATCTGGTGCAGTTTCCCGCCGCCGGCATCCGCGACCCAGATCTCCGGATGGCCCGATCGCGCCGACGAAAACGCCATCTTCTCGCCATCGGCCGACCACGCCGGCGACAGGTTGCTCCCTCCCGCCGTCCCCGCCGGAAAACCCACCGTGCGCCCCAGGTCCAGCGAGAACATGCGAATCGCCCAGCCCTCGTTTCCTAACGACGAGAAGGCTATGCGCGATCCGTCCGGCGAGATGCGCGGCGACATCGAAACCGTGCCCAGATGCGTGACGGCGTGCTGATTGGCGCCGTCGTAATCCATCACCCAGATCTCCTTCGACCCCGTCCGATTGCTCACAAAGTAAATCCTGGTTTCGCAGATGCCGTTCACGCCGCCGCCCAGCCGCGCGATGATTTCGTCGGCAAAACGATGAGCCAAGGTCCGCGCCATGTCTTCGCTGGCCTGCTCGTTGTACTGCCGCGTCAGCACCGGCGGACTGCCCGCCGTGGTCACATCCATCAGCCAGCCATAGACCGCCAGCCGCCCGTTGTCCGCGGAGAGCGCGCCCAGCGCCAACATCCCCGCGCTCGCCGGCGGCGCCGTCCATTGCGCCGGCGTCATCTGCTGCGGAGAGCCGGGCGT
Source organism: Acidobacteriaceae bacterium (assembly GCA_003165005.1). Lineage (GTDB taxonomy): Bacteria > Acidobacteriota > Terriglobia > Terriglobales > Acidobacteriaceae > Telmatobacter. The sequence goes on from PLSB01000055.1 coordinate 3,799, forward strand.
AGTCTGCGGCGCCAGGCTCTTCGATACCATGTCGAAGATGCCCGCGCTCGACAAATCGGTAAAGAGTGTTGTGTCGAAGACGTTCTTCAGCACCGGCGTCTGCGGATCGCTCCCCACCGCCTTGAAATCCGCGGCTGCCAAGCGGATGCGCTGATTCCCCAGGTTGGTTCCAGTCACAACCCAGTCCTGAGCCGTCAATTGCGGCGTTTGAAAATACGCCAGCGAAAGCAGAAACAGGAGCAAAACCCAGATTGCCTTCATGCGATGTGCAGTCCTTCCTCTTTGTTCCCTTCAAGGTCTCTCGATCTGACCCGTGATGCGGATGGTGATGCGCACGCCCTCAAAAGGGGCCTTGCTGCATGACGCCGATGCTGCCACTTCGTTAGATGCCCCTACTGCGCCCATGGGTTATCGTGACACGATCCACTTCCCGCTAACCGTCGATTTTTCTCGAACCTCTGCCGCCGCCGTCGCCACCGAGCCGCTCCAGGAAGCAGCGCGAATTCGCCGAAACACCGCGAACTCGCCAACTTGCCATGTCGCGAAGCGACGCCAACCTGCGAAAAAATCAATAGCCCGCCCCAGTCACCGCGCCTTCTAACCCCGCTAACCCTGCTAACCCCGCTAGCTCCGCTAACTCCGCTTCCCCTCAATACTCGCAGTAATACCTCACGTTCAACGTGTTCTGGTGATAAGCCGCGGGCAAATTGCCAAAGGTGTCCACACGCTCGACGGCGCGCTGGCACGATGTGTCGAGCGTCGCAATGCCACTCTTCTGATCGAACTGCAGATCGCTCACGGTGCCGTCGCGGTGAAGGACAAAGGTGACGGACACGCGTGTCCCCTTCGCTGTCCGCGGATCCACTTCGTACTTGTTCCAGCTCGTACTCATCTTGCGGTTGATCTGGTCCACGTACCAGGGAAAGATGCTCGCAAATCCCAGGTCCCCCACCGAGGTCTGCCCGATCGTGCCCGGCTGCATCTGGTGCGGCGTATTCGATCCCGCCTGCTCGCCGTACTGCGCCGCATTCTGCGGCGTGGGCTGGTGCAGTTGCGTCTTGGCCAGGTTCTGCTGCTTAGGCTTCGCCTGCTTGCCCGTGATCGGAATCGCCGTCTCATCCACGTGGTGCTGGTCCTTGGGACTCGGCTGAGCCGGCGCCTGGCTCGGCGTCTCCGTGGCCAGCACGTTTTGGTTCAGCTCATCGGCCGGCAGCGGCAGCGCGCTGGTCAGGCTCACCTGCATGGCGCCGCCCGCTCCCGGCGCGCCCCACAGATTGTGATGAAACAACCCCAGCGCCCAGCCGTAGCTGATCAGCAGCGCGGCCATCGCCAGATGCAGTCCCACGGCTCCCGCCGCCGGTCCCGCGATCGGCTCCGCCGTCAGTTCCCGCTCCAGGTGATCGCCGCTGTCCAGAATGCTTTCCATCTTTTTGTAGCGCCGGTCTCCTGACCGGCTGTACTGGCAGCGTCCTCGCTGCCAGTTTGGGCGTCATGAGACGATGCTGACTCCCCGGCTCGCCGGGCGCCCCAGGTCCCTCGCATTTGGGGACCTGGGATAGCTCGAACCTCAATCCATCAAAATCGGGGCGGGGCCGCTTTCTAGCTCCGCTAACTCCGCCAACCCCGCTAACTCCGCTAACCCCGTCAACTCCGCTAATTCCCCGCCGTGCTCTTCGTCTCCACCGGCTGCGTCACAATCGACACATTCGTGATCCCCGACTGCTTCACCGCATCCATCACGCTGGCGAAGGCCCCGAACGGCACCCGCTCGTCGCTGCGCAGGTAAATCGACTGGTGCGCCGGGTCCACGCCCGCCTGGTGCAGCTTCTGCGGCAGATCGTGAATGTTCACCGGCTGATCGTTCAAATAAATGTTCTGGTCGCGGTCGATCGTCACCACCATGCGCTGCTCGGTGATCTGTTTCACCGTCCGCGTCTTGGGCACATTCACTTCAATTCCCGACTGCAGCACCGGCTCCGTGATCATAAAGATCACCAGCAGCACCAGCACCACGTCCACCAGCGGCGTAATGTTGATATCCGCCAGCGACGTGCGCGTCTGTCCGTTCATCGTCGTGAATGCCAAATTCAACCTTCCCTGAAACTACGGGTGCCCCATCCCAAATGCGTTCTTTGCGTTTAGGGTGGGATCGCCGCCAAAACCGTACCGCCGGTCTCCTGACCGGCTGTAGTGCGGGTCTCCAGACCCGCACACGTAAACCCACCACAACCACGGGTGCCCCGGGTCCGGATCTTCGGACCTGGGATTCCACGAACCTCAACTCACAACAACCCTGGGGTGCCCCACCCTCGGTGCGTCTTAGTTTTTTGCGCCTAGGGTGGGAACCTAACTCCGCTAACACCGCTAGCCCCGCTAACTCCGCTTGTTTCCTCACGCTCGCGGGGGCGTCTGCGTCCGCACCGGAATCTCCTCAAGCGAGTTCAGCAGCTCCCGGCAAAAATCGTCGATGGCCGCGGCAAAGACCCTGATCCGCGCCGTGAACTGGTTGTACGCCACCACCGCCGGCACCGCCACAAACAATCCCGCCGCCGTCGTAATCAGCGCCTCGCTGATGCCCGGCGCCACGGCCCGCAATGTCGCCGCGCCCGCCTGCCCCAGCCCGTGGAAGGCGTCCACCACGCCCATCACCGTCCCGAACAGCCCCACAAACGGACTCACGCTCCCGATCGTCGCCAGCCACGTCATGCGCCGCTCCATCGCGGTCACCGCCTCGCTGGCCGAGGTTTGCGCTGTGCGCTCCAGCGGTGTCAGGCTTTTCGGCGGTCCCGATCCGCCCGTTACCCGCTTATACGTCTCGTACACGTCCTCGAAGACCTGCGCCAACGGGCTCGCGCTGTACTCGCTGGTCAGCGCCGCAATCTCCTGCAACCGCGTCGCCTTCCGGAACGCGCGGATAAACTTCCGGCTCTGGTTCGTCGCCTTGCGGAAGGTCCACCACTTGCCGAAGATCACCGTCCACGAGTAGAGGCTGGCCACGAGCAGCAGCGCCAGCACGCCCACCGCAATCGGCCCGATATTGCCGATCATCTCGGCCAGTGCGCCGAAGCCCAAGGTCGGTTGCAGCGTCCCCGCGCCGCCGTCAGTCTGGAAAATAAAGGCAATCGCTGCAGTAAAAATCGTCCTTCACCTCAACTTCAACGGTATCAGACCCCGTTCCCCGCGCCCAAGTGACCCTTTGGGTGCCTCCAACTCCCCCCGCCCCTTATTCCGTTGCCCTTTCGCCCCGCCATTCATGCTATGCTGCGCTCGGATTCCCATTCCGCTCGTTCGATTCGGCTTGTCATCCTGAGCGACCGGAGTCCGCGAAAGCGGACGGAGGGAGTCGAAGGATCTGCGGTTGTTTTTCAACGAACGCCGGACTCATCATGATGAGGGCGGGGAGCGATCCCCTTCAACCAACCCACACGTCGCCACGGATCAAAAAATGCTCGTCGAACTCCGCGCTGAAAACTACGCCGTCATCGATCACGCCATCGCCTCCTTTGGCCCCGGCCTCAATCTCCTCACCGGCGAAACCGGCGCGGGCAAATCCATCCTCGTCGACGCGCTTGCCCTTTTGATGGGCGGCAAGTCCTCCGCCGACGTCGTCCGCCACGGCGCAGACAAGGCCGTCGTCTCCTGCGTCTTCGAGTCCACGCCCGGAGCCGAATCCATCCTCGAAGCCAACGGCATCGACGCCGAATCCGCCGACATCATTCTCCGCCGCGAAATTCTCTCCACAGGCAAGGGCCGCGTCTTCGTCAACAACCAGCCCGCCACCGTCGCCGTCCTCAAGCAGCTCGCCCCCGAGCTCGCCCTCGTCCACGCGCAAACTGAAACCCTATCGAGCTTCGACCCCACGCAGCAGCGCATCCTCCTCGACCGCTTTGCCGGCATCTCCACCGACGCCGCCGCCGAGGCCCACGTACGCTGGCGCGCAGCGCAAGACAAGCTTAACGATCTCCTTCAGGGCGAGCAGGACCGACTCCGTATGGTCGATCTCTGGACCTACCAGCGCAACGAGATCGAGCAGGCCCATCTCCAGGCCGGCGAAGACGAAGCCTTCGAAACCGAGAAGCGCGTCCTCGCCAACGCCGAAAAACTCTACGCCGCATCCATGGGCGCATTCGATCAGCTCTACGAAGGCAGCGCCTCCGCCGAAGCCGCTCTCCAGGCTGCCATCCGCAACGTCGACGAGCTCGCCCGCTACGACGCCCGCTTCGCCGAGCCGGCGCAGCAGCTCGCCTCCGCCCGCGCCACCCTCTCCGACCTCGCCGCCTCGCTCCGCGACTATGGCGACTCCATCAACGCGTCACCAGAGAGACTGGCTGAAATTGAAGACCGCCTCGCCCTCCTCGATCGCCTCAAAAGGAAGTACGGAAAGACCGTCGCCAAAGTCATCGCTTTTGGTGAAGACGTCGCCCGCAAGCTAGCCGAAGTCGAAGACCGCGACGAAATCTTAAAAACCCTCCGCGCCGATCTCGCCCAAGCCGAAGCGGAATACAAGCAAGCCGCCTCCGCCCTGACCGCCCAGCGCCAGGCCGCCGCAGCCAAACTAGCCAACCTAGCCGAATCCCACATCAACTCCCTCGCCATGAACTCCCGCTTCCAGGTCACCGTCACCCCCGCGGAGGAAGTTTCACTGGAGGGAGGTCAGGGCTTTAGCCCTGACAATAAGGCTGCAACATCGAGGGGGCCTTCAGGCCCGGAAAAAACCTCCAACGCGTCAGGATCGCAAAACGCGAAAGGGCAAAACGACGCGAAAGGGCACGACGACGCGAACGGGCATGGCAACGCGAAAGGGCACGACTTCAGTCGTGCCGAAAAAGCCTCAAAGAATAATGAAGGGGCTTTAGCCCCTGCCGCATGGACCGCTCAAGGCTGGGACACCGTCGCCTACCTCATCTCGCCCAACCCCGGCGAACCCCTCAAGCCCCTCACCGAAATCGCCTCTGGCGGCGAGCTCTCCCGCGTCCTCCTCGCCCTTAAAGTGGCCGTTGAAGAATCTTCGTCCAAAACCAAGAAAAAAACCGCCCCGCGCACCCTCGTCTTCGACGAAATCGACATCGGCANNGGCCGCGCCGCCGAAGCCGTCGGCCACAAACTCAAAACCCTCGGCCGCGCCCAGCAGGTCCTGTGCGTCACCCACCTGCCGCAGATCGCCGCTTTCGCCGATCAACATTTGGCAGTAGAAAAGCGCGAGCAGGACCAGCGCACCACCACCCGCATCCGCGTTCTCGACGACCGCGCCCGCACCCACGAAGTCGCCCGCATGTTAAGCGGCGCCAAAGTAACCGAAACCAGCCTCCAGCACGCCGCCCAAATGATCGCCGGGAGCCGGTGAGGGAAGCATGTGTTCGAGCAAGGCGGTGGGAGACATCCGCTAAATTGTCGGGTGGAAGGTCCTGGGATCAGCAACTATCGAACCTGGCTGCGCCAAGCCGAAGCCCTGCATTCGCTCAAAGCTATCGTCAGGAAAGGCAGACGACCAGTAACGGCGTGAACGCTCAATTTCCGCTTGCGCGTCGAAGGACTGAAGGGAATCCGCTGCGCGATAGTAGACGACTGCGTCGTTTTCTTGAATGGCATTGACTAAATGGCAGTAAGGCGCAGCAGGTACCTGTTGAAGTAGCCAGTCTGTCAATAACGCCGAGAATTTTCCGTGTGCCTCAACGTACTCCGTAATGTGAAATCTTAAGAATCCCGCACTTGGATCGTCACTATTGAATGCTGTATAAATAAT